>CAZMUZ010000063.1:0-20960 GCA_964569315.1 uncultured Rhodospirillaceae bacterium
AATGCGCTCTTCGCCATGCCGGAGACCGGGATCGGGCTCTTCCCGGATGTCGGCGGCACCTGGTTTCTGCCGCGCTGCCCCGGCGAGATCGGGCTCTATCTCGGCCTCACCGGCGCGCGCATCAAGGCCGCAGATCTGCTCTATGCGGGGCTTGCGACCGCGGCGATCGCACGCGAGCGGCTGCCGGCACTGATCGACCGGCTCGCGGCGGGCGAAACGCCGGCGAGCGCCATCCCCGCGCTCCGCATGACGCCGGGCCCGGCCCCCCTCGAAACCGAGCGGCGCCGCGTCGACCGGCTCTTCGCCGGCGACCGCATGGAAGCGATCCTCGCCGCGGCCGAGGCTGACGGCAGCGAATTCGCGCACAAGCTGGCAACGGAGCTCGGCAGGAAGTCGCCGACCAGCCTCAAGGTCACGCTGCGGCAATTGCGCGAGGGCAGGACGCTTTCCTTCGAGGATTGCCTGCGGCTCGAATACCGTCTCGTGCTGCGCTTCATGGAAAACCACGATTTCTTCGAGGGGGTGCGCGCGGTCGTTCTGGAGAAGACCGGCGCCCCCGCCTGGAAGCCGGCGCGGCTCGAGGAGATCGAGGCGGCGGCGGTCGAGCGCTATTTCATGAACCTGCCCGGCGGCGATCTCCGATTCGACTGAGGTTTGCCCGAAAATACGGATGAACGGCGGGGATTTGGGCGCCCCGCGCTTCCGTGACAGAATGGCCGGGCCGACGGCGGAGCCGATGAGACGAGCCGGGCATTCGGCAGAACAGCAGAGGAGTAGAGGCGCTCGTGGTTGCGATCGAGATCGGAATTCTGGTTTTTCTTATAATTCTCAATGGCTTCCTTGCGCTTTCCGAACTCGCCATCGTGTCGTCCCGCCGCAGCCGGCTGGAGGCGATGAGCCGGCAGGGCAATGCCGGCGCCGCCCGGGCCCTCGAGCTCCTCGCCGAACCGGGCCGCTTCCTCTCCGCCGTGCAGGTCGGCATCACCCTCGTCGGCATCGTCGCCGGCGCCTTCAGCGGCGCCACCATCGCCGAGCGCGGCGACGCGCTGCTGGAGAGCTTCGGCGTGCGCACCTCGCTCGCCGAGCCGCTTTCCTATGTGATCGTCGTCGCGCTGATCACCTATCTTTCGGTCATCGTCGGCGAGCTGATCCCGAAGCAGATGGCGCTGCAGAACCGGGAACGCATCGCCGCCTTCGTCGCGACGCCGATGCAGCTCTTTGCGCGCGCCCTCGGCCCCCTCATTACTGTGCTCGATTTCTCGGCCCGCATCGGTCTCGGCCTCCTCGGCATCAAGGAGCAGGCCGGCGAGACGGTCACCGACGAGGAAATCAAGGCCCTCATCGCCCAGGCCGAGCGCAGCGGGTCCGTCAAGCCGCAGGAGCGCGCCATGATCGCCGGGGTGATGCGGCTGGCGGACCGGTCGGTCCGCGCCGTGATGACGCCGCGCACCGCGATCGAATGGATCGATCTCGACGAGAGCCCCGAAAAGCTGCGTGCCATGATTCCGCAGAGCAAGCGATCCCACCTGATCGCCGTCGAGGGCGGACCGGACCACCCGATGGGCGTCATCATGGTCTGGGAAGTGTTGAGCGCGATGGTGGACGGCAAGGATATCGAGCTTCGCAGGTTCTTGCACCGCGTACCGGTCATCAACGAACGGATGAACGCCGTCGAGGCGTTCAGCCATCTCAAGGACTCGCCGGTCGATCTGGTCTTCGTCGCCGACGAGCACGGCACCTTCGAGGGTATCCTCACGACCGGCGATATCGTGCGGACGGTGGTGGCCGAGATCATCGAGAACGACGATACCAAGCCGATCGTCACGAAGCGGCGCGACAGCAGCTATCTGATCGACGGGCTGCTCCCGATCGACGAGTTGATCGAGCGGCTCTCCCTCACCATCCCGGCGGAGCGCGACTACCACACCGCAGCCGGCTTCGTGCTGCATGAGCTGCGCCGCCTGCCCAAGGTCGGCGACGTGCTGCGCTATGGCGACTGGCAGATCGAGGTGGTCGATCTCGACGGCACGCGGATCGACAAGCTGCTGGCCACCCGACGCATGCGCCGCCGCCGCGGCGCGTGATCGGCAACGACGAAGCCAAGGGGGGAGGAGATAAGGCGATGGCGAAGATCGGCTTCATCGGGCTCGGACATATGGGCGGGCCGATGGCGCGGAACCTGATCAAGGCCGGCCATGCGCTCATGGTTTTCGATCTGGCGCCGACCGCGCTCGAGGCGGCCGTCGCCGCCGGCGCGCGCAAGGCCTCGACGCCAGCCGAAGCCGCCGCTCATGGCGATATCCTTATCACCATGCTGCCGGCAGGAAGCCATGTGCGGAGCGTCTATCTGGGCCGGGGCGGCGCCATCGATGCGGCGGCGCCGGGCGCGCTCCTCATCGACTGCTCCACGATCGACGTGCAGACCGCGCGCGAGGTCGGCGACGCGGCCGCCGCCGCCGGCCGCGCCATGGTCGATGCGCCGGTCTCCGGCGGCGTCGCCGGTGCCGAAGCCGCCAGCCTCACCTTCATGGTCGGGGGCAGCGCCGAAGCCTTCGCACGCGCCGAGCCGATCCTCGCCGCCATGGGCAAGGCGGTGATCCACGCGGGGGGCTCCGGCAACGGCCAGGCCGCCAAGATCTGCAACAACATGATCCTCGGCATCTCGATGATCGCCGTTTCCGAGGCCTTCGTGCTCGCCGAGAAGCTCGGCCTCGACCATCAGAAACTCTTCGACATCGCCTCGAAGGCGTCGGGGCAATGCTGGTCGCTCACCAGCTATTGCCCGGTGCCGGGACCGGTGCCCGGCTCGCCCGCCAATCGCGACTACAAGCCCGGATTCACGGCGGCGATGATGCTGAAGGACCTCCGGCTTTCGCAGGAAGCCGCCGGCAAGGCCGGTGCCGCCACCCCGCTCGGCGCCGAAGCCGCGTCGATCTACGGCGAATTCGATGCGGCCGGTCGCGGCGGCACGGATTTCTCCGGCATCATCGAGATGATCCGCGAGAAGCGCGGATAGGCTGAAATCGCTGGCCGATGGCGGATCGCGGACCCTATGCTCGCGACCCGAGGCGCAACTCCCCATAGGTCGAGCAGGTGACGGCCGCGACTCTCAGACTGGATCGCGTTCCGCCGACGGTCCTGCTGCTCCTGGCGGTGATCTCGATCCAGCTCGGATCGGCGCTCGCCATCACGCTCTTTCCGATCTATGGGCCGCTCGGCGTTCTCTTCCTGCGTCTCGCCATCGGCAGCGCCTTCCTCTGCCTCATCTATCGAAACGCGCTCGGCGCCGCGATCCGCCAGGCGCCGCTCGGCATCGCCGGGCTCGGGCTGGTGATGGCGGCACAGAGCGGCCTCCATTACGAAGCGCTTTCGCGGCTCCCGCTCGGCATCGCCGTATCCATCGAGTTCCTGGGACCGCTCGCGCTTGCCATGGCGACATCGCGGCGGCTGCAGCATCTGCTCTGCGTGCTCATGGCCGCCGCCGGCATCGCGCTGCTGACGCCCGCGATCGGCACGACGCTCGATCCCGTGGGTGTCGCCTTCGCGGCAGGCGCCGCGAGCGCCTGGGTCGGCTACATCCTCGCGAGCCAGCGCCTCGGCCGCACGGTCGAGGGCGGCGTCGCCGTCGGCATCGGCATGGGCTTCGCGGCGCTTCTCGTCTTTCCGGTCGCCGGCCTCGAGGCGATCGCGCAGCTCGCGGCGCATCCGGCCACGCTGCTGTCGATCATCGGCATCGCCGTCTTCTCGGCTGCGATCCCTTGGCTCTTCGAATATATGGCGCTGAAGACCCTGCCGGCCTGGAAGTTCGGCGTGCTGGTCTCGCTCGAGCCCGTGGTCGCCACGCTGGTCGGGCTGGTCGCCCTCGCGGAGGCGGTCGGCTGGCGCGCCTGGATCGCGATCCTGCTGATCACCCTCGCCTCGATCGGCGTCGCGCTCTCGGGCCGCCGCAAGGCACAGCATGGCTAGTTTGCCGGCGCCGCGTCCTCGATCACGAACTGCACCCCGACCTTGCCCTGCCAGCGGTCGGCGCGCAGATGGCCGGCCAGATGCAGCGCCGGGCCGCCGAATGCCATCAGCAGGTCGCCGAGGGGCTGCCCGCAGGCGCGGAAGGCGATCGCCTTGAGCCGCGCATTGCCGGGCCCGCCGAGGATGCAGCGCACATGGTCGGTGCCGACCCGGTCGGACCGCAGGATGCGCACCGCCGGCAAGGCGAAGCGCGGTTCGGCATTGCCGCTGCCGAAGGGCCCGACCTGCTCCAGCAGCGCGACGAGCTCCGGCGTGGCAGCGCCCGGCTGGAGTACCCCGTCCAATCCCATTTCCGGCTTCAGCCCGTCCGGCCCCGTCTCCAGATGGAGCCGCCCGGCGAGAAACTCGCCGAGCGCCGCCGCGCGGCCCGCCTCGACGGTGAATCCCGCCGCCATCGCATGGCCCCCGCCATTGACGAGCAGCCCCGCCTGGCGTGCGGCGATGACCGCCGCGCCGAGATCGAAACCGTTCATCGAGCGCCCGGAGCCCTTGCCGATACCGTTCCCGAGCGCGACCACGCAGGCCGGCGTCTGGTAGCGCTCCTTGAGCCGGCTCGCGACGATGCCGATCACGCCCGGATGCCAGCCCTCGCCGGCGACGAATACCATCCGCCCGGCGCGACCCAGCCCCCGCTCGACCTGCTCGATCGCCTCCGCCAGCACCTGCATCTCGATCTGCTGGCGCTCGCGGTTGAGGCTGTCGAGCTGCTGGGCGAGCTGGCGCGCCTCCACTGGATCCTCGGTCGAGAGCAGCCGGGCGCCGAGATCGGCGGCCCCCACGCGCCCGCCCGCATTGACGCGCGGCCCGAACAGGAATCCGAGGTGGAACGCCCCCGCCTGTTCCTCGAGCTTCGCCACGTCGGCGAGCGCGACGAGGCCCGCATTGCGGCGACCGGCGATGACCCGCAGCCCCTGCGTCACGAAGGCACGGTTGAGGCCGGTGAGCGGCACGATGTCGGCCACGGTGCCCAGCGCCACGAGATCGAGCCATTGCAGGAGGTCGGGCGCCGGCCGATCGGGACCGAAATGGCCAGCGTCGCGAAGCGCCCGGTTGAGGCCGACGATCAGCAGATAGGCGACGCCGACCGCCGCGAGCTGCCCATGGCCCGCCGTCTCGTCGAGGCGGTTCGGGTCCACCACCGCTGCGGCAATCGGCAGGTCGGGCTCCGCCTTGTGGTGATCGAGCACGACGACGTCGAGCCCCGCTTCGGCGGCGGCGGCCAGCGGCGCGAAGGCGGTGATGCCGCAATCGACCGTGATCACCACCTTGACGCCGCTCCCGGCGAGCCCGCGCAGCGCCGCTTCGTTCGGCCCGTAGCCTTCCGCCAGCCGATCGGGGATATAGCGCTCGATCGGATGGCCGACACTGGCGAAGAAGCGCTGCAGCAGCGCCGTCGAGGTCGCGCCATCCACGTCGTAGTCGCCGAAGACGCAGATCCGCTCGCCCTTGACGATCGCCGCGGAGAGGCGCGCCACCGCCTTGTCCATATCGCGGAATCGCGACGGATCGGGAAGCTGCTCGCGCAAGGTCGGTTTCAGGAACTGCGGCACCGTATCGGCGTCGAGCCCGCGCGCCGCCAGCACCCGCCCGACGATCTCGGGCAGGCCGTGGCGTTGCGCCAGCATGGCACCGATGCGATCGTCGGCCAGCCGCGCTCGCCAGCGCCGGCCGCAGACGGATCGCTCCACCCCGAGGAAGGCCGGCGAGGCGAGCGTTCGGTCCTGACGCGAGGCATGGTCGCTGAGGGCGGCGAGGGCCATGAATACCTTGGGACCGGCAGTCTAAGGCGATGCCGGGCGCCAACCCGGCAGGAAGTCTATCGTCGCGCGATCGCCCCGCGCATTGCAATGATCGCCGGCGCCCGCGAGCGAAGCCGAGGGATGCGGCGCGGATCGCGATGTCCGCGCCGCGTTCCGTTCAGCGGCGCGCGCGCTTCTTCGCCGCGACTCGGGATCGGGCCTTGGTCCGCGATTTCGTCTTCGCCTTCGCTTTTCCGGCGGCGCGCTTCGATTTCGCCTTCGCCGCTTTCGCGCGCCCCTTTTTCGAGGTGGGCGCGGGGGCATAGGAGCCGTCCGCGCGATGCACCTCGCCGCCCGAGAGCGCGGGCGCGAAGGTACAGATGATGCGGCAGCCATTCGTCGAGCGCAGCCGGTGGCGGTCATGCTTGTCGAGCACATAGATCGTGCCGGGAAGCAGCCGGTGAACCTTTCGGGCCTTCAGATCCTCGATCGAACCCTCGCCCTCGATGCAGTAGCAGGCCTCGAGATGGTTCTTGTACTCGATCACCAGATCGCAGCCCGGATGGAGATGGGTATCGGTCACGCTGTAGCCCATCCCGTCTTCCGCATGAAGGAAGCGGATGCTGGACCAGTTCTTCGTATGCATGTCCCCCTTGGTGCCGCGGACATCATCGAGCGTCTTCACGATCATGATTCGTAATCTCCCTTTGAACTTTCTTGATTTGCAGAACTAGCGACGGCCGCGCTTCTTCGCGCGACCCTTCGGTTTCGAGCCGGGTTTTCGCACCCGCCCGATCCCGGATCCGGTCTTCGCTTCGACCGTACGCCGGGGCGCGGCAGCGAGCTTCGCCGCCGGATAGGAGCCATCCGCGCGATGCTCCTCCCCGCCGATCAGGGCCGGGCTGAAGGTACAGACGATCCGCACATCGCTGAAGGCCTGCAACCGATGCCGGTCATGCCGGTCGAGCGCATAGATCGTGCCGGGCACCAGCGGATGGACCTTCCCGGTCGCGAGATCGGTCACGGCGCCTTCGCCGGCGATGCAGTAACAGGTTTCGAGATGGTTCTTGTATTCGATGACCATGTCGCAGCCGGCATGGAGCGTCACGTCGTTGATGCTGAACCCCATGCGGTCTTCCGCATGGAGGAACCGCATGCTGCTCCAGTGCTTCGTCAGCTTCTCGCCCTTGGTGCCGCGCAGGTCATCGAGCGTCTTGACGATCATGGCTTCCCCCGAGACCGAAACCTCGTTCTGCCTACCGCTTCGCCGGGTCGCCGCCCGGCTTGCGATCGAAGCTGTGCGTCGCCTCGATCACGCGAACGGTGCCGGTCTTGGAGCGCATCACCATCGAATGGGTGGTGGCGCCGCCTTGATAGCGGCGCACGCCGCGCAGCATGGTGCCGTCGGTGACGCCGGTCGCGGCGAACATGACGTTGCCCTTGGCGAGATCCATCATCCCGTATTTCCGGTCGAAGTCGGCGATGCCGAGCCGGCGCGCGCGGCCCTTCTCGTCCTCGTTGCGGAAGATGAGACGACCCTGCATCTGGCCGCCGATGCAGCGAAGCGCCGCCGCCGCGAGCACGCCCTCCGGCGCGCCGCCCGAACCCATATAGATGTCGAGACCGCTGCCCGGCCGCGCCGTCGCGATCACCCCGGAGACGTCGCCGTCGGAAATGAGCAGGATGCGGGCCCCCGCCGCGCGCACGCGCTGAATGAGCTCGGCATGGCGCGGCCGGTCGAGGATGCAGGCCACGATGTCGGCCACCTCGACGCCCTTCGCCTTGGCAAGGTTCTTCAGGTTCTCCTCGGGCTTCGCGTCGAGATCGACGAGATCGGCCGGCAGCCCGCCACCGACGGCGATCTTGTCCATATAGACGTCCGGCGCATTGAGGAAGCAACCCGATTCCGCCATGGCGATGACGGCGAGCGCGTTCGGTCCGCCCTTGGCGGTGATGGTCGTGCCTTCGAGCGGATCGAGCGCGATGTCGATCTTGGGTCCGCCGGCGCCGACCTTCTCGCCGATATAGAGCATCGGCGCCTCGTCGCGCTCGCCCTCGCCGATCACCACCGTGCCGTCGATCGCGAGCCCGTTGAGCGCCCGCCGCATCGCATCGACCGCCGCCTGGTCGGCCGCCTTCTCGTCGCCGCGCCCCATCAGGCGCGAGGCCGCCAGCGCCGCCGCCTCGGTGACGCGCGCGGCTTCCAGCGCGAGGTTGCGATCCATCTCCGTCTGCTTCGTCATCTCGATCCCCAATCTAGTCTCTCTGTCTATCGTACAGACACCTGTCCGCAAGCACGCTCGCCTTGCGATACCGGTACTGCCGTGCTGCCGGCCGTCCGTTTGGTCCGGCCTACAACGCCTCGATGCGGATCATCCGCGGCGGCTCCGCCACGGTGCCGAGCGCCGCGATCCGCTTCAGCACGCGCCGCATTGCCGCCTCCTCGGTTTCATGCGTAGTCAGCACCACCGGCACTTTCTCCTCGGGCGCCCGGCCGCGCTGCAGCATCGCTTCCATCGAGACGCGCTCGTCGCGAAGCGCCGCCGCCACGTCGGCGATGACGCCCGGCCGATCGACCACCATGAGGCGGATATAGTAGGCGCCGTGATGCTTCTCCATCGGCGCCGCCGGCAGGGCGGCAAGCGCCGAGGCCGGCACGGCGAAGGCCGGCAGATGTCGCCCGCGCGCCAGGTCGATGAGGTCGGCAACGACGGCGGAGGCCGTCGGACCGGCGCCGGCGCCGCGGCCCTGCGCCATGTTCTGGCCGACGAAATCGCCTTCGGTCACGACCGCGTTGAACACGCCTTCGACATGCGCGATGGCCGCCTCGAGCGGCACCATGCAGGCATGGACGCGCTGCTCGATGCCGTTCTCGGTGCGGCTCGCGATGCCGAGCAGCTTGATCCTGTAGCCCAGCTCCTGCGCGAAGGCGATATCGATTGCCGAGACATGGCGGATGCCCTCCACATGCACGCCCGCGAAATTGACGCGGCAACCGAAGGCGACGCTGGTCAGGATCGCGAGCTTGTGGGCGGCGTCGATCCCATCCACGTCGAAGCTCGGATCGGCCTCGGCATAGCCGAGCCGCTGCGCGTCGGCCAGCACATCGGAGAACTCTCGGCCCGTCTGGCGCATCGTGGTGAGGATGTAGTTGCAGGTGCCGTTGAGGATGCCGGTGATCCGCGTGATACGGTTGGCGGCGAGCCCCTCCCGCAGGAGCTTGATGATGGGAATGCCGCCGGCCACCGCCGCCTCGTAGGAAAGCGTGACGCCCGCGCGCTCCGCCGCCTCCGCCAGCGCCGTGCCGTGATGCGCGACGAGGGCCTTGTTGGCCGTCACCACATGCTTGCCTGCCGCGAGCGAGGTTTCGACCAGCGCCTTCGCGGGACCGTCGGCGCCGCCGATCAGCTCGACCACCACGTCGATCTCGGGATCGCGGGCGAAGGCCATCGGGTCGTCCTGCCAGTCGTAGCCCGCGAGCGACACGCCGCGGTCGCGCTTGCGATCGCGCGCCGACACGCCCTTCACGCGGATCGGCCGGCCGCAGCGCTCGGCGATCGGACCGGCATGCTCGGCCAGGAGCTTGATCGTGCCGCCGCCGACCGTACCCAGCCCGGCGATGGCAACGGTCAGCGGCTTGGCCCCGGAGGCGCCTTGCGCCTTCGATGAGACGCCGGAAATCGGTCGGAGGACGGAGGACATGGCGGAATGCTCGCGGACGATGGAAGAAAGAGGTGTGGCGGCCGGCGCTCAGTAGACGAAGTAGATCTCGGCGCGCCGATTCGCCGCGATGCCGGTGGGAGACGTCTCGACATAACGCGGCTGACTGTCGCCGGCGCCGACCGTCTGGACCGCGCCCGGATCGATGCCGCTTCGGATCAGCTCGCTCGCGACCGCATTGGCGCGCGCCCAGGACATTTCCATGTTGGCCCGCGCCGCGGCCGCGGATTCGGTGCTGCGCCCGTCGCGGCTCGCATGGCCGACGATCCGGAAGGCACCGCCCTGCTGCCGATGGTAGGCGAGCATGTTCTGCAGCGCGCGCCGGTCCTCGTCATCGAGCCCTGCCGAACCGTCGGCAAAATAGATGACCGCCGCCGGCGTCGCACCCGGCAGCGGCGCATAGGCGGCACTCGTCGCGGCGGGGTAGCCGCCGACCACCGTCGTGGTCTCGGCGTCGTAGCTGCGCCCGTCGACTGCGCCCATATCGACCATCACCGTGCCGCCCGCATAGCTGGCGGGACGACCGGCAGGCTCCTGATAGGCGAACGGGGCGTTGGGCATGGCGTTCTGCGTGAGCGGCGCCGGCGCGGGAGCCGGCAGGGGGCTCGGTGCCATCGGCTCGCCTGCGATCGGCTCGGGCGCCGGCTGCGGCGGCGGTGGCGGTTCGCCCGGCGCCGGGGGTGCGACACCGTCGGGCGACTGTCCGGCGGTGCGGTCGGCCGACAGGGTCTCGAGCTCCTTCTGCCGCTCCTCGTGCGAACGGGCGGCCGGCGCCTGATCGGGTACCGATCCGAGATTGGGGAAGGTTTCGTTGGCGGGCGGCGCGCTTATGCCCGGCGTCGCGTTTCCGGCCGATTCGGGTTGCTCCAGCGCGGTGCAGGCCGCGAGAACGCACAGCCCGACCGCGGCAAGGAGCGAACCGAAGAGCCGACTTCGGGCGCCGAATCGGTTCTCGCGCCTGCTGGCGTGCTGCATCGTACTTGTCGCTCCTTCGGGTTGCGTTGCCGAAACCCGCGCCCTATGTTGCCGCCCGTCCGAGCGGTCCAAACAATCCATGATTCCGATCATCCGCTCGCTTGCGTTACCGCGGGTGAACCGGTCGTCAAGGCGCGGCGGCGCGGGCCCCGGGCCTGCGCCACGCGGAAGCCGGCTGCCTCTATGATAAGGGATGGCACAATGACCGATCAACAGGGCGCCGAAAGAAAATTGCCGGATCCGGCGGAGCTTTCGCGCACCATGGCCTCGATCGCCGAGACCTCGCAGCGGCTGGTGGCCGATTTCCTTGCCCGGCAGCGCGACGGCGACAAGGAGCGGGATCCCGATCCGCTCAATATCGGTCAGGCCTTCTTCGAGATGACGGCGCGGCTGATGAGCGATCCGGCGAAGCTCGTCCAGGCGCAGATGTCGCTCTGGCAGGACTACATGAACCTCTGGCAGGCGACGGCGCGCCGGATGATGGGCCAGGAGAGCGCGCCGGTGATCTCGCCGCAGCCCGAGGATCGCCGCTTCAAGGATGCGGCCTGGCAGGAGAACGAGCTGTTCGATTTCGTGAAGCAGTCCTACCTGCTGACCGCGCGCTGGGTGCAATCGACCGTGAGCCAGATCGAAGGGCTCGACGACAAGACTGCGAAGAAGGTCGATTTCTACACGCGCCAGTTCGTCGATGCGCTGGCGCCGAGCAATTTCGCGCTCACCAATCCCGAGGTGCTGCGGGAGACCGTCGCCAGCAACGGCGAGAACCTGGTGAACGGCCTCAAGAACCTGCTCGGCGATCTCGAGCGCGGCAAGGGCCGGCTCGCCATCACCATGACCGATCCGCAGGCCTTCGAGGTCGGCAAGAACGTGGCGATCACGCCCGGCAAGGTCGTCTTCCGGAACGACCTGATCGAGCTGCTGCAGTACGAGCCGACGACGAAGGACGTCGCAAAGCGGCCGCTGCTCATCATGGCGCCCTGGATCAACAAGTTCTACATCCTGGATCTCCGGGAGAAGAACTCCTTCATCCGCTGGACCGTCGCGCAGGGCCAGACCGTCTTCGTCATCTCCTGGGTCAATCCGGACGAGAAGCTCGCCGCGAAGAGCTTCGAGGACTACATGGTCGAAGGGCCGCTCGCCGCCCTCGATGCGATCGAGAAGATCACCGGCGAGCCGGATGCGAACCTGCTCGGCTACTGCCTCGGCGGCACGCTGCTCGCCGCGACCCTCGCCTGGCTCGAGGCGAAGAAGCAGGCGAAGCGCGTCGCCAGCGCGACCTTCCTCACGACCCTGGTCGATTTCAAGGAGCCGGGCGATCTCGGCGTCTTCATCGACGAGGAGCAGCTTCAGTCGCTCGAGGCGAAGATGGCCGAGAAGGGCTATCTCGAGGGCGCCCACATGGCGACCACCTTCAACATGCTGCGGTCGAACGACCTGATCTGGTCCTTCGTGGTGAACAACTATCTGCTCGGCAAGGAGCCCTTCCCGTTCGACCTGCTCTACTGGAATTCGGATTCCACGCGCATGCCGGCGGCGATGCACAGCTTCTATCTGCGCAAGATGTATCAGGAGAACCGGCTTTCGAAGCCCGGCGGCATCAAGCTCAAGGGCGTGCCGATCGACCTCACCACGATCAAGACGCCGACCTTCATCCTGTCCACGCGCGAGGATCACATCGCGCCCTGGAAGACGACCTATGCGGCGACGCAGCTCTATTCCGGCAAGATCAAGTTCGTGCTCGCGGCCTCGGGCCATATCGCGGGCGTGGTGAACCCGCCGGAATCGAAGAAATACAGCCACTGGACCAACGACAAGCTGCCGGCGGATCCGGAAGCCTGGCTCGCCACGGCGAAGGAGATGCCGGGGTCCTGGTGGCCGAGCTGGGCCGAATGGCTGGGGCAATTCGCGAACGGCAAGGTCGCCGCGCGCAAGCCCGGCGCCGGCAAGACCCGGATCCTCGGCGACGCGCCGGGGACCTATGTGAAAACGCGGTCCTGAAGCGGCGCCACGACGCGGATCGCCGCCCCAATTCCGCCGGATTCCGCGGCCATCAAGCTCCCATGACCTTCTTCATTCACGCCGTGAGCCGCCGGGCGGGCATCGCCCTTGCCGTTCTTTCCCTTCTCGTCGCCACACCGGTTCTCGCGGAGGACTGGATCGTCGCCCCCGCCCCGACCGAGGACGAGCCCTTCGACACCGCGCAGACCCGTAGCGAGGGTGGCGACAGCCTGATCGTCTGGTCCCGGCCCAGCGCCGCGGGCCTGCAGGTCTTCGCCGAGCTGCATCCGGCAGAGGGCGTCGCATTTGCGGGCACCATGCCCGTCTATCGCGTCGATGAGGACGAGCCGGTCGATACCGACCTGATCCGCTTCAAGGGCGAGGAGAACAATGCCCTCTGGGGCATGGCGCGCGAGCATGTCGCCTTCTGGCTGCTCTGGGAATCGAGCGAAGCGATCGTCCTGCCCGGCGATCCGCTGCATCGCTGGATCCAAGGGCGCGAGCTCGAGGTCAGCATCACGCTCGCCGACGGCTCGACGCGCGTGATGCGTTTCTCGCTGGCGGGATCGGGCGCCGCGATCCAGCAGGCGACCGGCGTCGCGCTGAAGTAGGCGCAAGGCCGCCCGGGGGATTTCGGGTAGGATCGAGGGTGCGGCCGGAACGCACGATTCATGGCCTTTTCCGAGAGCGGCGACCTCGATGGAACCGAATCTGCTCTACGGCCTGGCGGCAGTCGTGTTCTGGATCCACGTTGCCGTGGTGCTGTTCAATGTCTTCGGCCTGGTCGCGATCCCGCTCGGGGCCTGGCGGGGCTGGGCCTTCGTGCGCGTGTTCTGGTGGCGCGCCCTGCATCTCGGCCTGCTGATCCTCGTGGCAGTCCAGGTCCTGTTGGGCCGAGTGTGCTTCCTTACGTTATGGCAGAGCGACCTGCTGCGACAGGCGGGCGAGCCCGCTTCGGACCTGCCGATGATCCAGCGATGGGTGACGAGCATCATTTTCTGGCCGCTGCCGCTTTGGTTCTTCGCAGTCCTCTACCTGGCCGTCTGCGGCTATGCGTTGCTCCTATGGTGGCTGGTTCCGCCGCGCCGAGCGCTACGTACCGGGTAGCGCGCCCTCATGCTCGAGCAGCCAGCGCTTGCGCGCGATCCCGCCGCCATAGCCGGTGAGGCCGCCATCGCTGCCGATGAGACGATGGCAGGGCACCACGATGCTGATCGGGTTGCGGCCGTTGGCGTGGCCGACCGCGCGGAGCGCGGCGGGTTGCCCGAGTTTTCGCGCCATCTGCGCGTAGCTTCGCGTGCTGCCGGCCGGAATCCGCCGGAGAGCGCGCCAGACCCGTGCCTGGAAAGGTGTCCCACCCGGATCGACCGGGATCGCTTCGAGCGCAGCGAGATCGCCAGCGAGATAGGCCCGGAGCCGCGTCGCGATGCCGAGCGGATCGCGCGCCCGCTTCGTCGGCACGGTGCCGAAGCGGGCCTTCAGCCCCGCCATCAGCCGCGCCTCGAAATCCTCGAACTCGAGCGCCAGCAGCGCGCGCTCGTCGGCCGCGACGAGGATCGCGCCGATGGGCGACCCGACCGATGCGAGGGCGATCGAAGACAGGGCCATAGCCGCAATGGTCGCCGAGACCGCGGCCCGGCGCTATCCGGAAATTGCGAAACCGCTCAGAGCCCGGACCGCAGATAGCGTTGCGCGACCTCGGCGTAATAGCGTGCCGATTCCGGGAAATAGGCGATCTCCGCCTCGCGCAGCGGCCGCATGAGCTTCGCCGGGCTGCCGGCCCAGAGCTCGCCCTTTTTCACGCGCTTGCCGGGCGTCACGAGCGCGCCGGCAGCCACCATGCCGCCGCCCTCGACCACCGCGCCGTCCATCACGCAGGCCTTCATGCCCACGAAGGCGCCGTCCTCGAGCGTGCAGGCATGCAGCATCGCCATATGCCCGACGGTCACGTCGTCGCCGATGATGGTGGAGAAGCCGTGCGCGCCGCGACCGCCATCCTCCTGATGGTTCACATGGATGACGGTGCCGTCCTGGATGTTGGTGCGGGCGCCGATCCGGAGCAGGTTGCCGTCCGCGCGCAGCACCGAGCCGTACCAGATGCTGCTGCCGGCGCCGATCACGACGTCACCCAGCAACACCGCCGTCTCCGCGATGAAGGCATCTTGCGCGAGCTTCGGCTGATAGCCGGCGAAGGGCAGAAGAATTCCGGTCATGGCGGGAGGACTCCGGTCCGGCGAGAGATGCCGCTTGCGAAATGAGGTGGGGTCAGGTGCTAGGTCGAGAGGCCGAGCATGAGCGCGATGTTCTGCACGGCGGCGCCCGAGGCGCCCTTGCCGAGATTGTCGAGCCGCGCGACCAGCACCGCCTGGCGCTGCTTCTCGTTGCCGTAGACGCGGAGCTCGAGGCGATCCGTATCGTTGAGCGCCTCGGGCTCGAGCCTCCCGGTGTCGCCGGCCTTCGCAGGAATGACGGAGACGAGCTCCCCGCCCGCATAATATCGGACGAGCGCCGCCTCGAGATCGGCCGCCTTCGGCCGGCCGGGCAGCGTGTCGAGATGGAGCGGCACGCTCACCAGCATGCCCTGCCGGAAATTTCCGACCGAAGGAACGAAGATCGGTCGGCGCGCGAGGCGCGAATAATGCTGCAGCTCGGGCAGATGCTTGTGCTCGAGTCCGAGCCCGTAAAGCTCGAAGTTCGGCGCGGTGCCGGCTTGGTACGATTCGATCATCGCCCGGCCGCCGCCCGAATAGCCGCTGACGGCGTTCACGGTGACCGGATGGTCGGCGCCGATCAGCCCGGCATCGACCAGAGGACGGATCAAGGCGATCCCGCCCGTCGAATAGCAGCCTGGGTTCGCCACCCGGCGTGCGCTGCGGATGGCGGCCGGCTGGGCCGGCTCCAGCTCCGGGAACCCATAGACCCAGCCCGGCGCCACGCGATGGGCGGTGCTGGCATCGACGATGCGCGGTCCCTTCGCGCCCAGGGCGTCCGCCATGGCCACGGCCTCGCGCGCCGCGTCGTCCGGCAGGCAGAGCACGACGAGATCGCACTCGGCCATCATGTCGCGACGCGCTGCCGGGTCCTTGCGTCGCTCGGGCGCAATGCTCTTCAGCGTAACGCCCGCGACCGCCTGGAGGCGCTCGCGGATGCCGAGGCCGGTCGTCCCGGCCTCGCCGTCGATGAAGATCTTGCGGGTGAGCGTGCCTGTATCCATCGGCCTTCGGTCCTTGCGCGAAATATCCTCCCTTTTACCCGATTAGCGCGAGCCCACTCCAGCGAGGATCGCAGGCCAGGGCTGCGGCTCGGCGGGGCCCCCGAGCGGTCGGAGGCGAGCGATTGACGGCGGCGCGGCCGGCACCGGATGATGGCGCGGACCGCCCGGAAATGCCGCCAAGAGAGCGGCCGGAGGGTAAGTCGGGAGGTTCCGAGCTTGGCCGACGCGACCCGCTCGATGAAGTCCATGAAGCTCTATCATCGGGTGGATCGCATCCACAACGAGCTCCGGGCGCGCGGCATCGCGGACGATGCGCCGCTCTCGGTCGCCGATCTTTCGCCCTTCGACCATTATCACTATCACGGCACCGACGCAGTCGATCACGCGATCGCGATGCTGCGCCTCGGCACCGCGTCGAAAGTGCTCGAGATCGGCTCCGGCATCGGCGGCCCGGCGCGCTATGCCGCCTCGAGGTCCGGCGCGCATGTGACGGCGCTCGAGCTGCAGCCCGATCTCGACCGGATCGCCGGCGAGCTCACCCGACGCTGCGGCCTCGCGAAGCGGATCCGCCATCTATGCGGCGACATCCTCATGGACCCCGTGGAGGCCGAGAGCTTCGACGCCCTCATGTCGTTCCTCTGCTTCCTCCATATCCCCGACCGCGCGCGGCTGTTCCGCTCCGCCTGGCGGGCGCTGAAGCCGGGCGGGCGCTTCTACATCGAGGATCTCACCAAGCGCCGCGAACCGTCGCCGACGGAGAGCGAGGCGCTCGCCGTCAAGGTGCAGACGCCCTATCTGCCCAAGCTCGAGGAATATGGCCGCCATCTCGAGGAAGCGGGCTTCGTCGATGTGCGGCTCGAGGATATGACGGCCCCTTGGGCGACATACACCGCCGAGCGCACCGAAGCCTTCCGCCGGGCCCGCGGGCGGAACCTGGCGGTGCATGGCGCCGAGATCACCGAGGGCCTCGAGGATTTCTACGGCACCGTTGCCTGGCTCTATGCCGACGGCCTTCTCGGCGGTGCGCGCATCCTCGCGACGAAGCCGCGCTGACCGGCCGGGCTCAGCCCTCCCGCAGCAGCCGCGTCAGCTTCTGCAGCTTGACCTCGTCATTCTCCTCGTAATCCAGCGTTCCGAAGAACTTGCCATTGCGATCCATCAGAAAGGCGAGCGCCGTGTGGTTCATGGTGTAGCTGCCGTCGCTCGTCGGCACCTTTTCGTAGAAGACATGGAAGCTCTTCGCCGCCACGGCGATCTGCTCGGGCGTGCCGGTAAGCCCGATCACCCGCGGATCGAAGTTGGCGAGATAGTCGGCGAGGAAGGCGGGCGTATCGCGTTCGGGATCGATCGTCACGAACAGCACCCGCATATCCTTCGACTCCGGATCGAGCGCCTTCAGGTCGCGCGACAGCTCGTAGAGGGTCGTCGGGCAGACCTCGGGACAATGGGTGAAGCCGAAGAAGACGACATAAGGCTGCCCGGCGAGCGTGGCGGAATCGAACGCTTCCCCGGTCTGTGCGGTGAGCGAGATCGGCCCGCCGATGGCGAGCCCCGCCGGCGGCGGCTTGCCGGCACCGCCCGAGAGGAACCAGACCGTGAGCGAGACGACGATGAGGGCGATGCCGCCATAGGCGGCGATGCGGATCCCGCGAAGCACATTCATGGAGTCGTTCCTTCGGACATGTCGTGATCCTCCATCGGCTCAGGTTCGCTTGCGCCCATCGGTTCCACCGCGAACTCCACCGCGACGTTCCCCGCCTTCTCGAACCGCAGCTCGCCGCGGATCGGCGTATCTACCCGGATCGGCCGCGTCAGGTCCATGAACATGATATGGAGCGATTTCGGCTTCAATTCGAGTGTCGCGCCCGGCGGGATCTTGATCCCGTCGGCGAGCTCGCCCATCTTCATGACGCCGTTCTCGATGGACATGTCGTGAATCTGCGCCACGCCGGCGACGTCCGAGGAAACCGACAGGAGCCGGTCGGCCTCGCTGCCCTTGTTGATGATGGTCAGGTAGCCACCCGCCGTTCCGGCGCCAGGCGGTGGGACCCTTACCCACGGGTGCAGAATCTCTATCTCCCCGACCTTGAACTCATGTGCGGCCGCGCTCCCGAGCCCGAGCACCCCTGCCAAAACCATCGCTGCAATGAAACGCATGGAAATTCTCCCGTTAGATCTGGTCTGGCACGGACATTAGGCCCAGCGCCGCTTGAGGAAACCCGGCAGCAGCCAGTCGATGAGCAGCACTGCGAGCAGCGATGCCCCGACCAGCGGAAAGACGATCCCGACGGCGACCGCAATGCCGAGGACGATCGGCCCGGCGCGAAAATTCGCCGGCAGCGGCGGCGCGCCAAGCGAGCCTTTCGGGCGGCGTTTCCACCACATGACGAGCGCGGCGACCGCCATGACGATGATGGAGAGGCACGCGGTCAGCATGACGAGCTGATTTGCGAGGCCGAATTCCTGTCCCATATGCACGCTGATGCTCCACTCGATCGCCTTGGCGCCCGCGCCGAGCGCCGCGAATCCCGCATTGAAGAGCGGCGTGCCGGTATATTGATCGAGATGGACCACGCGCTGCGAGGCGACCTGATCGGTGAAGGCCGAGGCTGAATAGACGCCTTCGGGGCCGTCGGGCAGATCGACGATGTAGCCTTTCGGCACGCCCAGCTCATCGAAAATCGCGACTGCCCGGTCGATACCGATAGGGGCGGCGCCCGTCTCGACCGAGGTCGGCATGGGCGCATTCTCCAGCGACCAGGCGGTTTGGGTCAGCGCCTCGCCCATCGGTATCGTCGATTGGGGGACGTTCTCCCAATATTCGGCCGGGTAGCCGAGGCCGTTCCCGTTGACGAAGCGGTTCACCTTGTCGCCCCAGAAACCGGACCAGGGCATGCCGGTGACCGCCAGGAACAGGATCACCACGCCCACATAGGCGCCGGTGACGGCATGGAGATCGCGCCAGAAGGTCCGCCGCCCCGCCGCAACCCTCGGCTTCCATACGCCGCCGGCGCGACCGCGCGGCCACCACAGGTAGAAGCCGGTGCAGACCAGCACGATCGCCCATCCGGCGACGATTTCGATGACGCGATTGGCGACCCAGCCGAAATAGTCGAGGCTGTGCAGCTTCCTCACGATCCCCATCAGCTTGCTCTCGTCCGGGATCGCGCCCAACACCTGGCCGCCATAGGGGTTCACATAGACCGAAAGCCCCCGCCCCGCCTCGTCCGCGATACCGACCTCTGCCGAGGCCTCGGCCGAGCGTGGCGGAACCAGGCGTGTCGCGACGCCCGGATAGGCGGCGCGCGCCGCCGCGATCATGGCGCTGGGCGCAACGGTCTGCGTCTGCGAAGGCTCGACATGCAGATAAGAGCGATAGAGGACGGCGTCGATCTCGTCCTTGAAGAGGTAGAGCCCGCCGGTCGTCGCCATCAGCAGCAGGAATGGCAGGACGAGCAGACCGGCATAGAAATGCCAGCGCCAGACGGCGCGGTAGAGAGCGGTAGCGGGCCGCGAAGCGCTGGCTTCTGCGGCAATGGCGATCGTCGACATAGAAGTTCCCCATGCGATACGGGAAGGCCGCGCAGAGGGTCGGCGGTCTTCGCAGCTCGATGTCCTTGGCGGAAAGAACGCTCAGCCCAGAGCGGGCGGTGCGCGGGAACCGATGTCGGAGGCGTAGAGGGCGTCCGGGCGCCGATCGAAGATCGCGACGGACGGATAGGCGCCCTCGAGCGGCAGGAATACGGCGAGGATGGCGAACGGGGCGCTTCCTGCCGCAACGGGGCAGCAGCTCGCCATCCGGCAGACCACGCCGCAGAGGATGCAGTCTTCGCCATGATGTTGCGGCAGCGGCGCCTTGCCGCCCGCATCGGCGCTCCCCTCGCCCGGCAGGCAGAGTACGCCGGCGAGTGTCCCCAGGGCGGCGGACGGACCGGCCGCCGAAGGGTTCGGCGCGAAGAAGCCGCTCAACGCCTGCAGGAGCAGCGCCCAGCAGAGGAAGAGCACTGCCGGCTTGCGCAGGAAACGCCGAAGGGTCGAAGCGGGCCGCATGGCGCGAGAGTGGGTCAGCGGTCGCCTTCCGGTCAACACGCCGGATTGCCGCGGCCCCGAACGCGAAGGGCGCTCCCGCGAGGAAGCGCCCTTGCAACAGCCCGAGATTGAATGCCTTAGCGCTTCGAGAACTGGAAGCTGCGACGGGCCTTCGCCTTGCCGTATTTCTTGCGCTCGACGACGCGGCTGTCGCGGGTGATGAACCCGCCCGCCTTCAGCACGCTGCGCAAGCCCGGCTCGTAGTAGGTGAGCGCCTTGCTGATACCGTGCCGCACCGCGCCGGCCTGCCCCGAAAGCCCGCCGCCGGCCACGGTGCAGATCACGTCATACTGGCCGAGGCGCTGCGTCGCACCGAAGGGCTGCGCGATCATCATGCGCAGCACCGGACGCGCGAAATAGGTCTCCATGGTGCGGCCATTGACCGTCACCTTGCCGGCGCCCGGCTTTAGCCAGACGCGCGCGACGGCGTTCTTGCGCTTGCCGGTCGCATAGGCGCGGCCCTGCGCATCGAGCTTCGGCTCCGGCAGAGCCGCCGGCCCCGCCTCCGCGCCGCTGCCGCCGCGCAGGTCTTTCAGATCGGTGATCCTCTGGGTGTCGCTCATGGACTACGCAACCCTCTTGTTCTTCGCATTCATGCCGGCGACATCCAGCGGCTGCGGCTGCTGCGCCGCATGCGGATGATCGGGGCCCGGATAGACCTTGAGATTGGACATCTGCTGGCGACCGAGCGGGCCGCGCGGAACCATGCGTTCCACGGCCTTCACGATGACACGCTCGGGAAACCGGCCGCCCAGGATCTCGCCCATGGTGCGGTCCTTCACGCCGCCGGGATGGCCGGTGTGCCAGTAGAAGCGCTCGTTCTCGGCCTTGCGTCCGGTGAGCTTCACCTTCGCCGCATTGACGACCACGATATAGTCGCCGCAATCCATATGCGGGGTGAAGGTCGCCTTGTGCTTGCCGCGCAGGCGATTGGCGATGATCGACGCGAGCCGGCCCAGTACGACGCCGTCGGCATCGACGACGAACCACTTCTTGGCGAGCTCCGACTGCTTCATCGAATAGGTTTTCATGGCGATGTGCCTCGGCAATGGAGAGGCGCCGCATCCGGGGTCGGAGGGCGGCACCGATCGGGGCGGAGTATCGCGATTTTCGCGCGGTGGTCAACCGGAAACGCGCTGGAATCCGGCATTTCCTGATGAGGTATCATATTACCACATCAGAAGGATCTTACCTGCCGG
>CAZMUZ010000064.1:0-20763 GCA_964569315.1 uncultured Rhodospirillaceae bacterium
AGGACGGCGACCCGACCGTGGGCCGCGCGGCCCACAGTTCCATATACCAGGACGCCGTCTGCCCGAAGCTTCGCGCGAGATGATCGACGAAAGCGCGGACCTTCATCAACATGAGCCGATTGCCGGGATAGACGGCGTAGATCGTGCTCGCCGGCGGCTCCCAGGCCTTGAGCACGCGTCTCAACGCACCGGTACGGAGCGGTTCGTGGACCCCCAACTTGGCAGCAGGGCGATGCCGACGCCATCGAGCGCAGCGTGTCAAAGACGATGCTGATCCGGCGATAGCCGCCGATTGCCCTCACGCCGCCCCGGACCCTCGCTTGGGCCGCCGGACGGCTCTCACCTTGCCGCTATTGCCGCCACCGCAAAAGAACCGATCGCCGCCATCGGATTCGAGCCCCGATATGCCGACGCCCGGCGGCATCTCGATGCGCTCCAGCACCTCGCCCGATTGCGGATCGATGCGCCGCAGGTCGCTCTCCTCGCCTTCCCAGGTGCCGTGCCACATCTCGCCATCGACCCAGGTGATGCCGGTGACGAAGCGGGTGGAGTCGAGGGTGCGAAGGATCGCGCCGGTCTCCGGATCGATCTGGTGGATCTTCCGCTCCCGATACTGACCCACCCAGAGCGAGCCCTCGGCCCAGGCGAGCCCTGAATCACCGCCGTCGCCGGGCGCCGGGATCGAGGCGAGCCGCCGTCCGGTCTTCGGATCGATCTTGTGGATGCGGCGCTCGGCGATCTGGAACAGATGCTTGCCGTCGAACGCGGTGCCCGCATCCCCGGCGACGTCGAGCGAACGCAGCGCCTTGCCGCTCTCCGGCTCGAAGCTGTTCAGCCGGTCGCCGGATGCGAACCAGACGTCTTTGCCGTCGAACGAGACGCCGTGGACCGCCTCGGCCCCGGGGAAGGGTCCGTATTCGCGGATGATGTCTGCCTTCGATGTTTTCATGCCTCGATCCTAGCCGCCCGGGAGCGGCGCCGGGAGTAACAAGGTCGTCGCGAATCCGGGCAAGGGTGGCGTCATCCAGCGCCGCGCCCGGCCGCGGCCGTAGGATTGCACCTTGCCCGCGGCCGCAAGCGCCTTGAGGGCGCGCTGCACCGTGCGCTGGCTCGCACCAAGGGCGAGCGCCAGGGCCGAGCCCGACCATGCTTCGCCATCGGCGAGAAGGGCGAGCACGGCCGCGTGCCGCTCTTCCCCCGGCCAGGCCAGCAGGATGACCTCCTGCGCGCCGTGGGGCGAGAGCGAGAAACCCCGCTTCGTCGCGGTCACGCGGGCAACGGCCCGGAGCAGCTTGCGGAGCCGCCCGATCTCGACCCGCAATCGCGCGCGATGGGAGTCGTCGGCGTGCCTTGCGCCGAACGCGCGCATGAGCAGCAGGTCTCGCGGCACGTCCCCGGGCCATACCTCGCCGAGCGCGCGTGCCAGCGCGAACAGCACCGGACGCCCGGCGAGCGGCACGACCATGTTTCGCTTGCGCACGAGATTGCGGCAGGCGTCGATGACAAGTGCGTTCGAAGCGAGCAGCGCCTCCACCTCCTCCAGCAGGAGCGGGCGCTTCGCGCCGCGCACGATCATCTGCGCCGTCGGGGTGTCGAGGACGGCGATCGCCTGTTCGACCTCCGCGGCCAGTGCCGGAATGCGCGCCCAGCGCGCGGCTTCCTCGGCACGGGCGAGCGCTGCCCGGGCGGCTTTGGCGCGGACGCGCCGCATGGAAATCCCGGCGAGGGTGAGCTCGTATATGGCCCGCAGGGCGGGTGTGAGCGCCGAGAGATCGATTGCGGCCAGCTTCTGCTCGGCCTCATCGAGGCGCCCGATCAGGAGCAGGCCCCGGCCTCCGAGGATGCGCGCATGGGCGGCGTTCGTCCGGTCGCCCTGCGCTTCGAGAGTCGCGGCTGCGGCGGCGAGCGCCTTGCCGGGCCAGGCGAGGTCACGTAAGGCGAGCGCGATTTCGGCCTCGGCGACGACGCATCGCGCGCGGGCCACAGCCTCTCTCGAACCGAAGGCGCGTGCCGCTTGGCGCAGCAGCGCTTTCGCGCGGGCGAGATCGCCGATCTGGGCCATGGCGATGCCACGAAGGGCGAGCGCCGGCGCATCATTGCGAAGCGCCACTCTGTTCAGCGCACCCAGAGGATCGCCCCTCGAAAGCGCCCGGGCCGCGGCCGCGATCAGCGAGTCCATCGGAATCCCGTCACACTTGTCACTCCCGGGCCGCACGAGCCCGCGCCTAGTCTAATCCACATCGCCACAGACAATGGAGAAGGACGATGACGACACATGACACCGGAACGCGCGAACAGTGGCTTGCGGCGCGGCTCGAGCTGCTCGATGCGGAAAAGGCGCTGACGCGGCAGAGCGACGAGCTCGCGCAGCGGCGCCGGGACCTGCCCTGGGTCCGCGTGGAAAAGAACTACAGCTTCGACACCGACGACGGGAAGGCGTCGCTCGCGGACCTCTTCCGTGGGCGCTCGCAGCTCCTCGTCTATCACTTCATGTTCGGGCCCGACTACAAGGCAGGCTGCATTTCCTGCTCGGCGATCGCCGACGGCTTCAACGGCATCGCCGTGCATCTCGCCAATCACGACGTGATGCTCTGGGCCGCCTCGCGCGCGCCGCTTTCCAGGCTGCAGGCCTTCAAGCAGCGGATGGGCTGGAGCTTTCCCTGGGCGTCCTCGCAGCGTGGCGACTTCAATTACGACTTCAACGTCTCGATCACCGAAGAGCAGCAGGGCAGGGGCGGCGGCGAGTACAACTACCGTCGCGGCGGCCATGCCATGACCGGGACGACGCTTCCCCCCGTCGTCCTCGAAAACGCGGCGAGGTCGGGCGCCGATCCGATGGCCTATGTGCGCGAGCGGCCGGGCCTCAGCGCCTTCGTTCTCGAAGACGGCGCCGTCTATCACAGCTACTCGACCTATGCGCGCGGGCTGGACGGGCTCTGGGGCATGTATCAGTGGCTCGATCGCGCCCCTAAGGGACGCAACGAAGAGGGCGTCTGGTGGCGTCACCACGACAGCTACGAGCCGGCGGCGCGATGATGGCCGCCGGGAACGAAACCGGGCGCCGCAGTCTCGCGGCGGCGTCCGGCGCGGCCGGCTGGCTCGGTCTCGCGGCCACGCCGACCTTCGCGATCATGGCACTGCTGACGGGAATCCAGGGCCGCGACATGCCGGCCATGATCTGCGCGGCCACGCATGATGCGTCGCCACTGACCGGCATGGTCTCGATGTATTTGCTGATGAGCGCCTTTCATTCGGCGCCATGGCTGAAACTGTTCGCCCACTGGTTATCACGCAGGGCCTTGTGTCGCGCGTGCTGACAGGTTTTTCCGATAGGGCGTCACCAGCAAGCCGCCGGTCGCGGGAGAAGGGCGCCCGTTAGCTACGGCCCTTGGATTGATCGACGGCTGTTCAAGGTTGCCCTCACCGCGGCTGACGGCAGCGCGTGTGACAGAGGTTCCGGTGCGTGCTACCAAACGCGGTAATTCGTCGGCGCGATGTCAATCGTCAGCGGCGCCGCGTATCGATGACCTGCGGCCGGCGCCGGCTTCAGCGCTCCCCCACGTCCCTAACTGCGCCCTTCGCGGCACTCGTCGTGAAGGCCGCATAGGCCTTCAGCGCCGTCGAGACCTTGCGGTGGCGCTTGCCCGGCTTCCAGGCGGCGTCGCCTCTGGCTTCCATGGCCGCGCGGCGGCGCGCGATCTCGGCCTCGCCGAGGGTCAGGTTCACGGTGCGGTTCGGGATGTCGATCGCGATGATGTCGCCCTCTTCGACGAGGCCGATGAGCCCGCCTTCCGCCGCTTCGGGCGAGACATGGCCGATCGAAAGGCCCGAGGTGCCGCCGGAGAAGCGGCCGTCGGTGATGAGGGCGCAGGCCTTGCCGAGGCCCTTCGATTTCAGGTAGCTCGTCGGGTAGAGCATCTCCTGCATGCCCGGCCCGCCGCGCGGTCCCTCATAGCGGATCACCACCACGTCGCCGGCCTTGACCTCGCCCATCAGGATGCCGGTCACCGCCGCATCCTGGCTCTCGAAGACGCGCGCCGGCCCCGAGAACTTCAGGATGCTCTCGTCCACGCCCGCGGTCTTCACGATGCAGCCCTCGAGCGCGAGGTTGCCGGTGAGCACGGCGAGCCCGCCATCCTTCGAGAAGGCATGCTCGACGTCGCGAATGACGCCCGTCTCGCGGTCGAGGTCGAGCTTCTCCCAGCGGCGGCTCTGGCTGAAGGCGGTCTGGGTCGGCACGCCGCCCGGCGCCGCCTTGAAGAATTTGTGGACCGTCTCGCTTCCGGTGCGGCGGATATCCCAGCGGTCGAGCGCCTCGGCGAGGGTCACGCTATGGACCGTGGGCAGGCTCGTGGTGAGGAGGCCGCCGCGGTCGAGCTCGCCCAGGATCGCCATCACCCCGCCCGCGCGATGCACGTCTTCCATATGCACGTCCGACTTCGCCGGCGCCACCTTGGAGAGGCAGGGCACGCGGCGCGAAAGCCGGTCGATGTCTGCCATGGTGAAATCCACCTCCGCCTCGTGCGCGGCGGCGAGGAGATGCAGCACGGTGTTGGTCGAGCCGCCCATGGCGATGTCGAGGCTCATGGCGTTCTCGAAGGCGGCGAAGCTCGCCACGCCGCGCGGCAACACGCTCGCATCCTCCTGCTCGTAGTGGCGCCGGGTGATGTCGACGATGAGGTGGCCCGCCTCGCGGAAGAGCCGCTCGCGGTCGGCATGGGTCGCGAGCACCGAACCGTTGCCCGGGAGCGAGAGGCCGAGCGCCTCGGTCAGGCAGTTCATCGAGTTCGCCGTGAACATGCCGGAGCAGGAGCCGCAGGTCGGGCAGGCCGAGCGCTCGATCGTCTCGACTTCGGCGTCGCTGTAGTTCGTGTCGGCGGCGGCGACCATCGCGTCCACCAGGTCGAGTGCCACCTCCTTGCCCTTGAGGACGATCTTGCCCGCTTCCATCGGCCCGCCCGAGACGAAGACGCTCGGGATGTTGAGCCGGAGCGACGCCATCAGCATGCCGGGCGTGATCTTGTCGCAGTTGGAGATGCAGACCATGCCGTCCACGCAATGGGCGTTCGCCATATATTCGACGCTGTCGGCGATCAGCTCGCGCGAGGGCAGGCTGTAGAGCATGCCGTCATGGCCCATGGCGATGCCGTCATCGACCGCGATGGTGTTGAACTCCTTGGCGACGCCGCCGGCCCGCTCGATCTCGCGCGCGACGAGCTGCCCCAGATCCTTCAGATGCACATGGCCCGGCACGAACTGGGTGAAGGAATTGACCACGGCGATGATCGGCTTGCCGAAATCCGCGTCCTTCATGCCGGTGGCGCGCCACAGGCCGCGGGCGCCGGCCTGGTTGCGGCCATGGGTGGAGGTGCGGGAGCGATAGGCGGGCATGGGCGATACCTGACTGAGGATGGATGCGGAGTGCGCTGACGCTATCTCGATTGACGTTGCGGGGCGGGAATATAGCGCAAGACCCGCGCTTCGAGCAGCCGGAGGAGGGCAGGGTCCATGAAACGGTATCGGTCCGGAATATCGAGGCAGATCACGCGCTTGCCCCCCAGGGCGGCGCGGAAGCGCTGGCGCAGCCGGGTCCGGTGCCGCTTTTCCATCACGAAGATCAGCTCGGCCCATTCGACCAGCTCTGCGGTCAGCGGGGTTTCGGCATCGTTGTTGGTGCCGGCCGAGGCCACCTCGAGATCGGCGCGCCTCGAGAAATGCTGCTCCGCCGTCGGGCTCCGGAGCCGGTTCTGGCTGCAGACGAAGAGGACCCGCGTCAAGGGCCGGGCTGGGCTCATCCCGCCGGCGGGATGAAGGGCTGCCGGATCGCGGCGAAGGCCGGCAGCGCCTCGCAGCGCGCCGCGTGGCTCGCGAGCGCGGGATGGTCCGTCATCGGCACCAGCCCCGGATGGGCCTCGGCGACGAAGCGCAGCATGGCAGCGACGGCGATATCGGCATGGCCGATGGCGGGGCCGAACCAGTAGTCGCCGACGCGCGCGACGCGATCGGCCTCGAGGATCTCGAGCGCTTCCAAGATCTGCGTGCGGCAGCGCTCGACCCAGAGGTCGGACTGCTCCCGATGCAGCAGCTTCTCGTAGAAGAGGCTGACGGCCTTGTCGGCGGTGCCGGTCGCCAGCGCCGCGACCTTGAGCGCGCGATGGCGCTGCGGCTCGGTTTTCGGGAACATGGCGCGTTCGGCCGGCACGAGCCCGTCGAGATAATCCAGCACGGCGTGGCTCTCGATCAGCGCCGTACCATCGTCCAGCACCAGGGTCGGGACCCGCGTGAGCGGGTTGTAGCGGCGGATCTTCTCGGCATCGCCGAAGGAGGACCAGGGGCGATGCTCGAAGGCGATTCCGTAGAGCGTCAGGGCGATGCCGACGCGACGCACGAAGGGTGAATCATATTGGCCGATGAGAATCATCCGGTTTCACCTTTGACGAAGCGGTGGAAGGCGGCGAGATATTCGTTCGATATCGTTCCGAAAAAACCGGCCCCGCGAGGCGAGCCCGCCGGCACGGCCGGAAAGCGAGGCGCACCGCCGAGTCGTGCCATTTCCTCTCACGCGTCGCGCCGCATCGCACCAAAGAAAGTTTATGGCGCCGGCGGTCCCATGTGTTTTTTTTGGGATCGGCATCCTCGAAGTATTGTACACCTTGTTAACGAATTGATGGGCGATTCGCGCACCTGATGGTCGAGCTGCTGAGCCTCGCAGAAGTCCGCTCCTCGCGACTGAGGCGGCTGCACGGCTATTGGCTCGAAAAGCGGGGGCGGCGCGATTTTCCGGCGAAGCGCGAGATCGATCCGCACGATCTGGTGCCGCTGCTGCCCTTCCTCAGCATCGCCGAGATCCATCGCAATCCCTTCCGCGTGCGCTATCGGCTGGTCGGCACCGCCGTGGTCCGGCTGCATGGCGGCGAGTTCACCGGCCGCTGGCTCGACGAGCTGCCCTGGCCCCAGGATGCGATCCGTCGCCTCCTGGCGGATTTCCGCAAGCTCGCCGAAATCCGGTCGCCGCTCTTCGGCACGGATGCGCTCGAATGGCAGGACGGCCAGCTCTGGAACTACGAATGGGCCTTCTTTCCGCTCGCGGATGACGGCCATACCATCAACCATTGCCTGATCATCGAGGATATGGGGCGGCGGCTGATCTAGGCGAAACGCCAGGCGGCGCCTCGTTCATTAGCGTTAAGACGCGAGAACTACCGGCATTTTTCACAACCGGGGACCGCTCGAATAGCGTTTGACTGTCGAGGGCGGCTGCTTCACGGTCGCTCCAACTTCGCCCGCCAAAAGATCTGCGTTCTCGTGAATCGGCCCATCACGACCTATCTCAGGCCCGAAGAGGTTCGTTCGGCCAGCGTCCGGCTGCTCCATTCCCATTGGAGCGCGCTTCGCCGTGGCGATTCCCTGCCGCCCAAGCGCGCCATCGACCCGGCGGCGATCATGCCCTGCCTGCCATACCTGACCTTGGCCGAAATCCACCGCGATCCGCTGCGGCTGCGCTTCCGGCTGGTCGGCACCGAGATCGTGCAGCTACGCGACGGAGAGTTCACCTGGCGCTGGCTCGAGGAGCTCGGCTGGGAAGCGGCGCTGGTCGCGACCATCCTCGCCCGGACCGCCGACCTGATCGAGCGCCGGACGCCGCTCTTCGGCCTCGGCGACGTCGTCTGGCATGACGGCCGGCGGCAGATCTACGAATGGGCGATGCTGCCTTTCAGCGAGGACGGCACCGAGGTCACCCACAGCCTGATGATGGACGATTTCCGCTTCGCGGAATGAGGCGGGGAATGGGCCGGCCGCGCCGGTCGCGACGGGCGAGGCCGCCGCGACCGGACGGGCATGGGGCGTCGGGTCAGGCGGCGTCGACCGAACGCTTGTGATAGGCCGCCGCGCAATGCTGCGCGCAATAGGGACGGCCCGCTTCCGCCTGGGCGCCGCAGAAATGGAAGTCGGACTGCTTGGGATCGCCGACCGGCCACATGCAGGTCTTGCTGCCGCCGCCGGCCTGCGGGGCGGCGGAACGATGCACCGGCGGCTGCGGGGCCGGCGGGGCGGGGGCATGAACGACAGGCGCGGCCGCGGCCGGTGCCGCCGCCGGGGCACGGTGCAGCGGGATGGTGCGCGCGGTTTCGCGCTTGATCGGCGAGGGCCGGGCCGAGAGCCCGAGACGATGCGCCTTTCCGATCACCGCGTTGCGGCTGACGCTGCCCAGACGTTCGGCAATCTGGCTTGCCGTCAGACCCTGCATCCACAGCGACCTCAAGGTCTCGATGCGATCTTCCGTCCATTCCATGGCTAGCCTCCGATTCGTGCAAACCACGACATCTTGTGGGTGCTGGATTTCAGCCTACCAGATGCGGTGTTGCAAGACGAATCGGCAGGCGCCCTAGCGTCTCCCTGTGGGAATCCATGGAACATATATGGAACGCGAGGCAGCGAACGTCGAGGGGGGTCAGCCGACGACGCGCAATCCCCGATCGAGAGCCTCGACGAGATCGGCGATGTCGGGCGAGCGGCGAATGGGATGGCGCCCGTCCATCAGCGCATATTCCGGCGCCTTGTCGCCCGGCAGATGGCGCTTGGTGATCGTGAAAAGCGGCTTTTCCCGGCTGCTGCGGAAGACCGAGAAGACGGCGAGGCCCGGCCGGTGGTCGAGCGCATAGTCGCGCCACTGGCCGCGCGCGACCCGCCGGCTGTAAATCGACAGAAGGTGATTGAGCTCGCGCCGGTCGAAGAACACGATCCGCTGGTTTCGGCGGATTTCCGCGAGACGGACGATATTCGACATTCGTGAATGAGACGGTTCGAAACGCTTGCGGCGTTTGAGTGTTTCGCAAATCCGACGGTGGGTCCAGCCCGATTTCCGGCCGCGGCCGGGCGCCTCAGTGGACGAGCCGATCATCCTGCCCCGGCTCCGGATCGGCATAGCAATCCGCCTCGCCGAGCGTGCGGTAGCAGAAGATCGGCATCGCGACCTCGGGCCGGTTGGCGAGCTCGTCGGCCGCGATCTCCTCTTCCGTGCGGCAGAACTTCCCCGTGCGCTCCATCTCGAGGGAGGAACAGTCTTCGCCCGTCACCCAGGAGGCGATGTGGTCGGTCGGCAGCTTTTCGGTGGTGGCGAAGCTCGCCGCTGTGACCGCGGTGGTCGCGAGGAACACGGTGCCGTCGCAGGCCGAAAGGACGAGCGGGCCGCAGAGCGCGAGGAGGATCGGCGCGGCATTGGGTCGCATTTTTTTCCCCTACCTGGGATTTGCCTTGCGCCGAGGCTAGCCGCCGGGCGGTGAAGAACCGGTTAGCATCCCCAAGGAACGGCGGATTCCGGCCGGATTCCAGGCCCTTGGCGGTTTGCCATCGGAGGGGTCCCGGGCTATGGTTGCCGCCCGATCACCCCAAGGTCCGGAGCCCGATTTGGCCGACATCTTCAAGGAAGTCGAAGAGGAACTGCGTCGCGAGCAATATGAGAAGCTCTGGCAGCGCCACGGCAAGCTCCTCATCGCGATCGCCGCGGCCGCGATCATCGGCACCGCCGCCTATGTCGGCTGGCAGAAATACCGCGCCAACGAGCTCGCCTCGCTCAGCGACCGCTATGCCGCGGCCCTGACCCTGACCGATCCGGCGGCGGGCGACCCTGTCGCGGCCGAAGCCGCCTTCGCGGCCCTCCAGGACGCCGGCCGGGGCTATGGCACGCTCGCCCAGCTCCAGGTGGCGGGCCTCGAATCCAAGACCGATCCGGCCGCCGCCGCGGCGCTCTATGACAGGCTCGCCGCGGATACCGGCGCGCCCAACGAGCTTCGCGACCTCGCGCGGCTCCTGAAGGTCATGCAGCTCGTCGAGACCGGCGACGCTGCCGCACTTTCGGCCGAGCTGCAGCCGCTCGTCGCCGATACGAGCCCCTGGCGTTTCACCGCGCGCGAGCTTCAGGCTGTGCTTGCCCTCAAGGCCGGCGACAAGACCAAGGCGACGGAGCTGTTGACCCAGCTCTCCGACGATGTGGCGGCACCGCCCTCGCTCCGCGCCCGTGCCGCCGAACTGCTCGCCGCTCTCAAGGGTTAGGACCTGGTCATGACGAACTCGGCTTCCGACCGGCGCTCCGCCGCGGCCCCGGCCTTCGCCGCCCTGCTGGTCGCCGCCATGGCGCTTTCCGGCTGCGAGACCTTCTTCGGTAGCCCCGAAGCGCCACCGCTGCCGGGCGAACGGGTGTCGGTGCTGAAGATGAACACCGGCCTCGTCATCGACCCCGAGGCCGCGGCGACGCCCGTCACCTTGCCGCCCGCGACGGCCAATTCCGACTGGTCGCAGGCCGGCGGCAGCTCGACCCATGCGATGCAGCATCTGCAGGCGTCGAGCACGCTGAATGTCGCCTGGCGCGCCGATATCGGCGAGGCCGCCGACGACAGCCGTTTCCTGCTGGCGGAGCCGATCTCGAGCGGCGGCCGCGTCTTCACCATGGATGCGGGCATGACCGTGAGCGCCTTCGACCTCGGCAATGGCGGCCGCGCCTGGCAGGTCGACCTCACGCCGGAAGACGAGGACGACGACCTGTTCGGCGGCGGGCTCGCGACCGACGGGAAGGCGGTCTATGTGAGCACCGCCTTCCAGCAGGTGATCGCGCTCGATGCGGCGACCGGCGCGCAGATCTGGGTGACCGCGATCAAGGCGCCGATCCGCGCCGCGCCCGCCTATAGCGACGGCCGCGTCTTCGTGGTGTCGGTGGACAACCAGATCTTCGCGCTATCGGCCGAGGACGGCACGGTGCTCTGGAGCTATCAGGGGATGGCGGAGGTCGCCGGGCTGCTCGGCGGCGCGTCTCCGGCGGTGCAGGGGCCGGACGTGATCGCGCCCTTCAGCTCGGGCGAACTCGTCGCGCTGCGGGCCGATACGGGGCGCGTGCTCTGGACCGAAAGCCTCGCCGGCGGAACGCGCAGCGAGGCGCAGTCGCAGCTCGCCGACATCCGCGGCCGGCCCGCGATCGATCGCGACCGTGTCTTCGCGATCAGCAACAGCGGCATCACCTCGGCGATCGATCTCGCGAGCGGCAGCCGCATCTGGACGGCGAATTTCGGCGGCGGCCAGAGTCCCTGGGTCGCCGGCGACTACATCTTCGTCGTCACCCGCGATGGCGACGTCGTGTGCGTGACCCGCAGCGACGGCCGCATCCGCTGGGTGCAGACGCTGCCGACCTGGGAGGACGAGGAGGACAAGACCGATCCGATCCTGTGGTCGGGCCCCGTGCTCGCCGGCGATCGGCTGCTGGTGGTCGGCTCGAACGGCGACGTGCATATGATTTCGCCCTATACCGGCGAAGCGATCGGTAGCACCGTTCTGCCGGGACGCTCGCATCTGCCGGCGATCGTGGTGCAGGGCACGGTGCTGATCGTCACCGATGCGGCGGAGCTGATCGCGCTGCGCTAGGCGCGATCGCCCGCAGGAGACGTCATGCCGGTCAGGCTCGCCATCGTTGGCCGTCCCAATGTCGGCAAATCGACCCTGTTCAACCGCCTGACCGGCCGTCGGCGCGCGCTGGTGGACGATCGGCCCGGCGTCACCCGCGACCGCCGCTACGGCAAGGGCCATCTGGGCCCGATCGAGATCGAGGCGATCGACACCGCCGGCTTCGAGGAAGCGACCGGCGACACGCTCGAGGCGCGGATGCGCCGCCAGACGGAGCTCGCCGTGGCGGATGCCGATATCGTGCTCCTGCTCATCGATGCGCGCGAGGGTGCGACGCCGCTCGACCGGCATTTCGCGAACTGGCTCCGGCGCCAGCCGAAGCCGGTGCTGCTCGTCGCGAACAAGGCAGAATCGCAAGCATCCGTGCCCGGCATCGCCGAGGGCCATCGGCTCGGCTTCGGCGAACCCATCGCGGTCTCGGCCGAACATGCGGAAGGCATGGCCGATCTCGCCGACCGGGTGATCGAGCGGCTGGGGCTCGCGAGCCCCGAGGCGAGGGACGAGAACGCGCCGCGCCGCGGCTCGCGCCGCTCGGAGGCGCGCCGGCGCCAGCAGGCGAAGGAGCAGGCGGCGGCCGAGGCAGAGGGCGAGGCCGACCGCGAGGCGGGCGACGCCGAGCTGCCGGAGGACGATCCCGACCGGCCCCTGCAGCTCGCCATCGTGGGCAGACCGAATGTCGGCAAGTCGACGCTGGTCAACCGCCTTCTCGGCGAGGAGCGGCTGCTGGTCGGGCCGGAGGCGGGGATCACGCGCGATTCCATCGCGATCGACTGGCGTTACAAGGGCCGCAAGCTTCGCCTCGTCGACACGGCAGGGCTGCGGCGGCGCGCCCGCATCGCCGACAAGGTCGAGCGCTTGTCGGTCGGCGACACGCTGGAAACGATCCGCTTCGCCGAGGTCGCCATCCTCGTGCTCGATGCGACCGTGATGCTGGAGAAGCAGGATCTCGCCGTCGCGAGCCTCGTGGCCGAGGAAGGCCGGGCGATGGTGATCGCGGCCAACAAATGGGACCTGGTGGAGGACAAGCCGGCGGCGCTCCGCAAGCTGACGGATCGGCTCGAGATCTCGCTGCCGCAGGTGAAGGGGCTGCCGGTGCTGCCGGTGTCGGCGCAAAGCGGACAGAACCTCGACCGCCTCATCGAGGCCGCCATCGGCGCCCATGCGGCCTGGAACCGCCGCATCCCGACGGGCGACCTCAATCGCTGGCTCGCGGCGGCAACGCAGAACCACCCGGCCCCCATCGTGTCGGGCCGCCGCCTCCGCCCGCGCTACATCACGCAGATCAAGACGCGCCCGCCGACCTTCGCGCTCTTCATGAACCGGCCGGAGGCGTTGCCGGAGGCCTATCAACGCTATCTCGTGAACGGGATCCGCGAGCAGTTCGATTTGCCGGGCGTGCCGATCCGCTTCACGCTCCGCGGCGGCAAGAACCCCTACGCGACCAGGGACTGAGCGCTGATCCGCTCGCCATGCCGCGTGCAGGCGGATTCCGCGAGCTCAACGAAGAGCCCGGTCACCGCCTCCGGCGTCGGCAGCGTCGCCGGATCCTCGCCGGGATAGGCCTTTGCGCGCATCGCCGTGCGGGTACGGCCGGGATCGACCAGATTGACGCGGAGGTTGGTCTTGACGGTTTCCGCGGCATAGATGCCGACCATCATCTCGAGCGCCGCCTTGCTCACCGCATAGGCGCTCCAATAGGCGCGCGGCGCCCGTGCCGCGCCCGAGGTCACGAAGATCGCGCGACCGGAAGGCGAGCCGCGCAGCAGCGGGTCGAGGCTGCGGATCAGCCGGAAATTGGCGGTGAGGTTGATCCCCATCACCTGCTCGAACTCGGCCGGGCGCATCTGCGCCATCGGCGTCAGGCTGCCGAGCGTGGCGGCGTTGCCGACCAGGATGTCGAGCCGCTTGTAGCGCTCGAAGAGCGTCGCCCCGAGCCGGTCGATGGCGGCGTAATCGGTGAGATCGAACGGGGCGAGGGTGGCGCTGCCGCCGGCGCGCTTGATCGCGTCGTCCAGCTCCTCCAGCGCGCCGATGGTGCGGCCGACCGCGACCACATGCGCGCCCTCGGCCGCGAAACGCTGCGCCACGGCGGCGCCGATCCCGCGCGACGCGCCGGTCACCACGGCGATGCGGCCTTCGAGCCGCCGCGTCTGCCCGGTCATGACGCTCAGACCGGCTCGGTCAGGAGCGAAAGCTGCGCCGGGCGCTCGCCCTCGGCGATGTCGGTGAGCGTCGTCGGGTAGTCGCCGGTGAAGCAGGCATCGCAATAGCGCGGCGCCCGCGGATCGCGGCCGGGCGCGCCCATGGCGCGATAGAGCCCGTCGATCGAGACGAAGGCGAGGCTGTCGACGCCGATGATGCGCGCCATCTCCGGAATGTCGTGCCGCGCGGCGAGCAGCTTGTCCCGTTCCGGCGTGTCGATGCCGTAGAAGCAGGAATGGGTCGTGGGCGGGCTCGAGATGCGCATATGCACCTCGCGCGCACCGGCATGGCGGACCATCTCGACGATCTTCTTCGAGGTCGTGCCGCGGACGATGCTGTCATCGACCAGGATGACGCGGCGCCCGTCGAGCTTGGCGCGGTTCGCGTTGTGCTTGAGGCGAACGCCGAGATTGCGGATATGGTCGGACGGCTCGATGAAGGTGCGGCCGACATAGTGATTGCGGATGATGCCGAGTTCGAACGGAATCCCGGCCTCCTCGGCATAGCCGAGCGCCGCCGGCACGCCGGAATCGGGAACCGGCACGACGACGTCGGCGGCGATGCCCGCCTCGCGGGCAAGCTCGGCGCCGATGCGCTTCCGCGCCTCGTAGACGCTCTGCTGCTCGATGAAGCTGTCGGGGCGCGCGAAGTAGATGTATTCGAAGATGCAGAAGCGATGCGGCTGCTTCACGAAGGGCTTGAGGCTGCGCACGCCCTGTTTGTCGATCACCACGACTTCGCCCGGCTCGAGATCGCGGACATAGGTGGCGCCGATGATGTCGAGCGCGCAGGTTTCCGAGGCGAGGATGGTGGCATCGCCGAGCCGGCCCATCAGCAGGGGCCGCACGCCGAGCGGATCGCGTACGCCGATCACCTTGTCCTCGGCCATCGCCACCAGCGAGTAGGCGCCCTCGACCTGCTGCAGCGCCTGGACGAAGCGGTCGACGACCGTGCCGCGTCCGGCGGCGGCCATCAGGTGAGTGATGACCTCGGTGTCGGTGGTGGACTGGAAGAGCGAGCCGCGCCGCACCAGGTCGCGGCGCAGCGCGTAGGCGTTGGTGAGGTTGCCGTTGTGGGCGATCGCGAAGCCGCCGACCTCGAGATCGGCGAAGAGCGGCTGGACATTGCGGAGCACCGTCTCGCCGGTCGTGGAGTAGCGCACATGGCCGATTGCCGCATGGCCCTTGAGCCGACCGACCACCGCTTCGGAGGAGAAATGGTCGGCCACATGGCCAAGCTCGCGATGCGCGTTGAAGCGCCCGTCGAAGGAGACGATGCCGGCCGCCTCCTGGCCGCGATGCTGCAGCGCATGGAGGCCGAGCACCGTGAGGGTTGCGGCCTCCTCATAGCCGTAGATGCCGAACACCCCGCACTCCTCGCGGAGATGGTCGTCGTCGTAGGGATTGGTGATGGCCAGTGCCATGGGCTCTCCGGGCTGGGCGGCGCTGGGTTCGGTCATTGCGTGCCTTGGATCAGCCGCTCGAGATCGCCTCGTTCGGCATCGTTATAGCCCGATGGCTTCTGGCTGCCAGCGGAATCCGGTCCGGCATCGCTGCCCTGCGTTCCTGCCGGGGCCGGGGTGCCGGTGCCCGAGAGATCCCGCAGATCCTGCAAGGTTTCTCCCGTGCCGATGGCCTGGTTGACGGCGTCGCGGGCCTGGTCCGCGGCGGCATTGCCCCGCTCCAGCGCCGACTCGGGCAGGAGCGATTGCAGGAATTCCGCGCCGGTCTGGATGAGGGGCAGGGTGCGGGCCTCCTCGATCCAGGCCGGTTGCTCCTCGGATCGCGGAAGCACCCAGACCGCCACGAGATAGGCGAGGCAGACCACCACCGCGCCGCGCACCAGCCCGAAGACGAGGCCGAGCGAGCGATCGACGGCGCCGAGACCGGTCAGATGGACCGTCTTGGCGACCATGTGGCTGAGCACGGTCAGGAGGATGAGTACGACGACGAAGATCGTGACGCCGGTCACGATATCGGCGACCAGGGGCGAGCCGATGTAGCTGCGCGCGATCGGCTGCGCCAAGGGAAACCCATAAATCGCCGCGATCGCGGCGCCGACCCAGGCGCCGATCGACAGCACCTCGCGCACGAAGCCGCGGGCGAAGGCGATCGCGGCCGAGATCAGCAGCACGAGGATGACGATGATGTCGGTGATGTTCATGCCAACCGCATTCCTACCCAGCCATCCGTCATTCGGCGCCGAGCCCGCTCTGGCGCCGCGCGCCGCGACCGCCGCGGCCGATCTGCCCCACCAGGTCGTCGAGATGGGCGATCTCGGTCAAGGCGAGCTCGCTGCCGAGCTTCGCCTTGCCCTTGGCGCGGGGCGGCAGCCAGGCAGCGGTGAATCCGAGCTTCGACGCTTCGCGCAACCGCGTCTCGGGCTGGCTCACGGCCCGAATCTCGCCGCCGAGCCCGATCTCGCCGAAGATCACGATATTGTCCGGCACGGGATGGTCTTCCAGGGCGGATACGAGGGCTGCGGCCACGGCCATGTCCGCCGCCGGTTCCTCGATCCGCAACCCGCCGGCGATGTTCAGATAGACATCCCGCCCCCCGACGGCAAGGCCGCAGCGGGCTTCGAGCACCGCCAGCGTCATGGCGAGACGGGCATTGTCCCAGCCGACCACCGCGCGGCGCGGGGTCGCGAGGGCCGACGGGGCGACCAGCGCCTGCACCTCGACCAGCACCGGCCGCGTGCCTTCGAGCCCGGCGAAGACCGCGCTGCCGCTCACATTGCCGCGGCGTTCGGCGAGGAAGAGGCGGGAGGGGTTCGGCACCTCGACGAGGCCGCCGTCGGTCATCTCGAACACGCCGATCTCGTTCGCCGGGCCGTAGCGGTTCTTCACCGCGCGCAGGATCCGGTAGTGATGGCCGCGCTCGCCCTCGAAATAGAGCACGGTATCGACCATATGCTCGAGCACGCGGGGGCCCGCGATCAGCCCTTCCTTGGTGACATGGCCGACGAGGAAGAGCGCGAAGCCGCGCCGCTTCGCCAGGCGAATCAGCTCGGCCGCGCTGGAGCGGACCTGGGCCACCGTTCCCGGCGCGGAGTCCAGCGTGTCGACATACATGGTCTGGATGGAATCGATGATCACCGCCGCCGGCAGCGCGCCGGTCTCGAGGCTGGTGACGATGTCGCGCACATTGGTCGCGGCGGCGAGCTCGACGCCCTCCTTGCCGAGGGCGAGGCGGCGGGCCCGGAGCCGCACCTGATCGGTCGATTCCTCGCCGGAGATATAGACCACGCGGGCGCCGCGGCCGCCGGCGGCGAGCGCCGCCGCAACCTGCAGCAACAGGGTCGATTTGCCGATCCCGGGGTCGCCGCCGATGAGCAGCGCCGAGCCCGGCACGATGCCGCCGCCGGTCACCCGGTCGAGCTCGGCATTGCCGGTCGCGAGCCGCGGCTCTTCGGCGAGGTTCTCGCCCGAAAGCCCGACGAAATCGATCTTGCGGCCGCCCCGGGTGCCGAGCCCCTTTGGCGCCGCCTCGCGCGTGGCTTCCTCGATGATGCTGTTCCAGGCGCCGCAGGCTTCGCAGCGGCCGCTCCAGCGCGGCGCGCTCGCGCCGCAGCTCTGGCAGACATAGCGGGCGGCGGCTTTCGCCATGATCAGGCCTGCCCTTTCCGGGCGGTGGCAGTGCGCCGGCGGCTCACAATGGCCGCACCGGCATCGTGATCGGCCCCTCGGCGCGGCCGTGGATGAACTGGTCCACATGATCGTTGCCGGAGCGGTCGATCGCCTCGACCGGCCCCTGCCAGATGATCCGACCACCATAGATCATCGCGATGCGGTGCGCGATGCGCCGCGCGCTCGCCATGTCGTGGGTGATCGAAAGCGCGGTCGCGCCCAGCTCGCCGACGCATTTGCGGATCAGGTCGTTGATCACATCCGACATGATCGGATCGAGGCCGGTGGTCGGCTCGTCGAAGAAGATGATCTCGGGCTCGCGGGCGATGGCGCGGGCGAGCGCCACGCGCTTCTGCATGCCGCCCGAAAGCTCGGCCGGATGGAGCTCGGCCACGTCGGGGCCGAGCCCCACGGCGGCGAGCTTGCGGAGCGCCACTTCCTTCGCCTCGCGGCGCGGCTTGCCGTCGCCGGCGATGAGGCCGAAGCCGACATTCTCCCATACCGGCAGGCTGTCGAAGAGCGCGGAACCCTGAAACAGCATGCCGAACTTCGCCATGATCCGTTCGCGCTCGCCGCCATCGAGTCCGACCGTCTCCTCGCCGTCGATCTTGATGCTGCCGGAATCCGGCGTCATCAGCCCGAGGACGCATTTGATGAGCACCGACTTGCCGGTGCCGGAGCCGCCGATCACGACCAGGGATTCGCCGACGCCGATATCGAGGTCGATTCCCTTCAGCACCGCCTTCGGCCCGAAGGATTTGGTGAGGCCGCGGATCGCGATCTTGGGCTGCCGGTCGTTCATCGGGCGAAGAACAGTTCGGTCACGATGTAGTTGCTGATCAGGATCAGGATCGAGGCGGAAACCACCGCGTTGGTGGTGGCGCCGCCGACGCCCTGAGCGCCGCCGCGCGAATGGAAGCCGTGATAGCAGCCCATCAGCGCGATCATGAAGCCGAACACCGCCGCCTTCACGAGGCCCGATATCACGTCGAGCGGCTCGAGGAAGGAGAGGGTGTTGTGGATGTAGATGCCGGGGTTGAAGCCGAGCTTGTAGATGCTGACGATATAGCCGCCGAAGATGCCGATGATGTCGGCGATCAGCACGAGGAAGGGGAGCATCGCGGTGGCGGCGAGCAGCCGCGGCGCCACCAGATAGCGCATCGGGTTGGTCGAGAGGGTGGTGAGCGCGTCGATCTGGTCGGTGACCCGCATGGTGCCGATCTCGGCCGCCATGGCGGCGCCGATGCGCCCCGCGACCATGAGGCCGGCCAGCACGGGCCCGAGCTCGCGGGTGAGCGAGACGACGACGACCTGCGGGATCGCGGATTCGGCGCTGAAGCGCGCGAAGCCGGTGAAGCTTTGCAGCGCCAGCACCATGCCGGTGAAGACGGCGGTGAGGCCGACGACCGGCAGGGAGTAATAGCCGATCTCGATCATCTGCTTGAGGATCAGGCGCGGATAGTAGGGCGGCCGGACGATGGCAAGAAGCCCGTCCAGCGCGAACAGGATCAGCCGGCCGAGCGTCTCGACCCCGTTGAGGAAGGTGTGGCCGATCGCCTGGAGGAAGGCCATCGCGGTCGGATTCAGCCGGCTGCGTCGGCGCCGAGATAGCGCCGCGGATAGCGGCGTCCGAGCGCCGTCAGCATCTCGTAGCCGATGGTGCCGGCTTCGTTCGCGAGATCGTCGACGCTGTGACCCGGGCCGATGAGGTCGACCGCGGCGCCGCGGCGCGCCAGTTCCGGCGGCGCGTCGGTGACATCGAGCGTCAGCAGATCCATCGAGACGCGCCCCACCACTGGAACCCGGACCGGCCCGAGACAGGCATGTCCCCGATTGCCGAGGGCGCGGAACAGACCGTCGGCATAGCCGGCGGAAACGGTCGCAAGGCGCGACGGCCGGGTCGTGCGATGCGTCGCACCATATCCAACGGTCATATGGCTGTCAACGCGACGGACTTGCAGGATTTTCGCTTGCAGTCGAACGACTTGCCGCATCGGGTTGGCATGGCCGTTGAGCGGCGCGAGGCCGTAGAGCGCAGCGCCCGGGCGGGTCAGATCGAGATGATAGTCGGGCCCGAGGAAGATGCCGCTCGAGGCGGCGATGCTGAGCGGCACACGCCCGCCGCCGAGCCCGAGACTGTCGATCGCCGCGAGGAAGGCGGTCCGCTGCGCGGGGTTCATCGGGCTGGTCGCGTCGTCGCCGCAGGCGAGATGCGTCATGGCGAGGACGAGCTCGAGCCGGCCCCGCAACCCGCCATCCCGGGCGAGCGCCGCCCATTCCTCGGGCGGCATGCCGAGGCGGGAAATCCCGGTATCGAGATGCAGCACGGCCGGGCCGCCGCCGCTGCCGACCCATTCCCGGATCGCCTCGAGGCTGTCGAGGCAGGGGATGAGCCGGTGCGCGCGATAGAGGCGGGCGCGGCCGGGCTCGAGCCCGTTCAGGACATGAATGACGGCATCGGGCAGCAGGGCGCGGAGCTGGATGCCCTCGGCGAGCCAGGCGACGAAGAAGCGTCGCGCGCCGGCACCCGCGAGCGCAGGCGCGACCTTGGCCATGCCGAGGCCGTAGGCGTCGGCCTTGACCGCCGGCGCCAGCTCGGCCGCCGGCGCCCGCGCGGCCAGAAGCCGGTAGTTCGCGACGATCGCAGCGAGATCGATGGTAAGGAGCGCCGGCTCCTCAAGATCGGACATCGGGCAGGCGGTCGTCACGCATGAGATCGCCGAACTTGGTCAGCATGCCGTCGAAGAAGAGCTCGACCGTCCCGATCGGGCCGTGACGCTGCTTGGCGATGTTGACCTCGGCCACGTTGTGGATCCGTTCGCCGCGGTCCTGCCAGCGCCCCATCCGTTCCTGGTACTTGGCGTCGGTCTCGTCCTCGCGCTGCTTCGGCTCGCTGCGCTCGTGATAGTACTGCTCGCGGAAAATGAACATGACCACGTCGGCATCCTGCTCGATCGAGCCGGATTCGCGGAGGTCGGCGAGTTGCGGGCGCTTGTCCTCGCGCTGCTCGACGGCGCGACTGAGCTGCGACAGCGCCAGGATCGGCACGTCGAGCTCCTTGGCGATCGCCTTGAGGCCGCGCGTGATCTCGGAGATCTCCTGGACCCGGTTCTCGTTCCGCGCCGTGGGCGAGCCGCGCATGAGCTGAAGGTAGTCGATGACGATAAGCCCGAGGCCGTGCTGACGCTTGAGGCGGCGTGCGCGGGTGCGCAAGCCCGAGACGGTCATGGCGGGGGTGTCGTCGATGAAGAGGGGCAGGGTCGCCAGTTCCCGGGAGACCGCCACGAAAGTCGGGAAATCCTCCTGCTTCACGTCGCCCCGCCGGATGCGGTCCGAAGAAATGCCGCTCTGCTCGGCAAGGATACGCGTGGCGAGCTGCTCGGCCGACATTTCGAGCGAGAAGAAGGCGACCTTGGCGCCCTCCCGAACCTCGACTTTGCCGAACTCGTTAGCCAACTTGTTGAGCATCCGCGAGGGACTTG
>CAZMUZ010000065.1:0-15123 GCA_964569315.1 uncultured Rhodospirillaceae bacterium
ATTGAAAAAATGGTGGGCCGCGACGGACTCGAACCGTCGACCCGCTGATTAAGAGAGCGCCGGCCACCCAATAAAATCAAGGGTCCGTCCAACTGAAATCGGCCGTTTTATAGCCGTTTTCTTTCGAAAGTTGGACGAAATCTTCCGCCGATCTCGACGCGCGCGAGAGCGATCGCGAAGGCCCTCACGAGCCCGAAAGAGAGTCGCTGATGCGGGTGGATTTCGCCCGCTAGGGGAGTAGCGGGGGTGCATCGGGAAGGCCCCGCCTCGCCCCGCTCTGAGCGGGACGAGGCCGGGGAAAGGCTCAGGCGGGGACGCCCCGCCGAAGCTCGATGCAGTCGGGATCGTTCGGCGCCTCGCAGGTGCAGTAGTAGCGCACATTGTGATCGAGGATCCGCCGAACCGTGTCGGCCGTGTCGGCCGGGTCGTAAAGCATCGGCCCGTCGATCAGGCAGTAGTCACGGGTTGCGGGCTTTGGATCGTTCGCGCAGCCGCTCGCGAAGGCGATCGGCAGCGCCATTGCCAGGATCGGCAAGGCCCTGATCGATCCGCTTCGCGTCGGCCACCGCTGCCAGGGTCGCATCGGTTCCCTCCATGATGGCGAGCGCCTGACCGGCCTCGAGGAGCTGGCGCCGGGCGAGATACTCGGTCCCGATATTCACCAGCTTGAGGACGGCCAGGAGCAGGCCCAGCCAGCCCATCGCTCAGGCCGTCCGGTTCGGCGTCAGCCAGATCAGGAAGGGCGTCAGCACGCCGGCGATGCCGTTCACGACATCCTCGCTGAGCGCGAAATGCCAGCCCGTGAAGTTGTTGATGAGGAACACCGCCGCCATGATCAGGCCGACGATCGCCTTGTCGATCGAGGTGAACATGATTTCATCCTTTCCCTTGGTTCATGCGCCCCTGGTCGTCGAGGCCGAGGAGCGATCGGTAATCGAACACCGGGCAGGTCTTGTGTCGGTTGACCTCCCGATGGCCGTGGAAGGTGACGGCGCCGCCATAGGCAGCGTCGATCGCGCGCGCGAGCGACTTCAGGCTCGCGAGCGAGATGGGGGTGAAGCTCTCGAGGCCGTGGACGCAGATCGCGATGGTGCGCGTGTTGTGGCCCTGCTGCGCCGCCGGGATCTTCTCGAGGCTGCGGCCGGCGAAGAGCGACCCTTCCTTGTCGATGAGGAAGTGGTAGCCGATCTCCTGGAAGCCGCGCGCGCGATGCCATTTCGCGATCTCGACCACGAGCCGCTCGCCGGCGAGCTCGGGCGCGTCGGAGGCCGAGCAATGGATAAAGACGCGATCGACCGGCCGCGCCGGCTTGCGGAAGAGCATGGTTGGTTCCTCTTTCTTCGGGTGCCCGCGCCCGCCGGGATGGCCGGCGGCGGCGGGCGTGAGGGAAACGATCGGCTGCGGCCGCGAGCGCGGGAGCTGTTACAGCCCGAGCTTCGGCCGGATCAGCGCGCCGACGATCCCGATCAGGGTCAGCACCAGAAGCACGAGCCCCGCATTGAGCCGGCCATGGATCTTCGAGAGGCTGCGCTGCGTGTCCTCCCGGAGCTTCTCCCGCGCCTCGCGCGCTTCCTTGCGCTCGGCATGGCATTCGACCTGGTGATTGCGCTGCCACAGCTCGTTGCTGTCGATGCGGGCCATCATGGCGGTGAAGAGATTGCGCATCGCCTCGATCGATCCGCGGCCCTCCGCCGCGATCTCGATCGCCCGCGTATCGAGCTGCCGCTGCAGATCCTCCGCCATGACCTCACCCATTGAAATGCCAGTAGAGGATCTCGCCGGCCGCGACGAGGAAGGCCGGCGGAACGGCGGCGATCCATTCCGCATGCCGGTGCATCGACCAGGCACCGGGCTTCCAGCGCTCCCCGGCTTCGGCCGCCTGCTCCATCTCGCGCACGAAGAAGAGCAGCGAGGCGGCGATCGCCGCCATGACGGTGCCCGCCGGCCCGACCCAGCCGGCGAGACTGAAGAGGAGGGTGAGCGCGGCCGCGCCAAGCCCGTGCAGCGCGCAATCCCGCGTCAGGAACGCGCGCCCCATCACGCCACCTTCTCGATCTCGACCCAGGCATAAAGCTCGCTCTCGCCGCTGTTGATCGGCGAGCCGAGCCCGACATTGGCGACCGCCACCGTGTGGTAGTACTGCAGCTCGAAATTCTTGTTGCCGGCGATGGTGACCTGGCAGCTCCCGTGCACGAGATTGTTCTCGGCGACGGCGTTCATCGTGCCGGTGTTGGTCGAGCGCCCGACGGTGGTGCCGTCGGTCGTGTTGCGGATCCTGAGCTGCCCGTCGCTGTCGCCGGATCCGCCGCTGAAGGTGCCGGCGAAGCGGATGCGATAGGTGCCGAGGCCGAGGGTGAAGACGCTGGACGCCACCGAAACGATCCCGTCCGGGTCGAACGCCTCGGTCAGGGTCCGCTTGGTCCAGGTGTCGGCAACCGACGTGCCGCCATCGGTGTTCGCGGGGGCCGTGTGCTCGAGCCGGGCGTGCCTGATCTTCCACTGCAACGAAACGCCCTGCTCGTAGAGGGCCTCGAAATTGCCGGTGCCCGTTCCCTTGTCGTCGCCGGACGGCGCGCCCATGACGAGGCCCGCACCGATATAGCCGCGCGTCGAGAGCGCGCCGGCCACCATCGTCTGGATGCGCAGCCGCGCATCCTCGCTGCCATCGACCGGATCGACGATCAGCGCGTGGATCGTCGCATAGGTTTCGGTGTTGCCCCCGCTATCCTTGCCGCGGTAGGCCAGCATCCCGAGCACGTCGTTGACGGCGGGCGAGGGCGAGTTGCGGTCGAGATTGATCCGGGGCGCAATCCCGGCGTCCGGATCGACGCTCGAGAGCGAGAAGGCGCCCTGAAACTCGGCCGTGCCGGTAAAGACGTTGTTGTCGCCGAGGCCCGCGGCCGCGAGCGCCGTGCGGGCCGCGGCCGCCGAGGTGGCGCCGGTGCCGCCGTTCGCGAGCGATACCGGCAGGACGATGGCGGTGCTCGTCACGCCGGACGAGACGGTCGGATTGCCGCTGGCGTCGAAATAGAGAAACTTCTCCGCGCGATCGACCGAGTTCGGCAGCATCGCCACGAGCGACGGATCGTCGGTTTCGGGGAACCGGAGGGAGCGGGCGAGGCGTTCGCCCATCTCGAGATCGCGCATCACCGCGCGATCGAGCGCCGCTTCCAGCTCTTCGGCCGGCAGCGCCTCGTTCGAGACGAAATCCTTCGTCTGCGTCGCCGGCGTCGTCCGCCGGATGATCCACTGCACCGTGGCATCCGGCGCCGACGACGCCGTGACGGTCCCGGTGAGACCGTTCCCGCCGGCGACGCTGTAATCGGTGCCCTCCGCCTTCGCCGTCTCGGCGCCGGTCGCGATCGTGCGCTCGGTCACCACCAGATCGCTCGCGGCGAAGAAGGGGAAGGTGACCGGAAAATCGACGGTCACCCCGTCGCCCGTATAGGCGACACGGGTCGTCTGGATCGAGATCATCGGTTTCTCCTGTTACCGGCCGGGGCCCCATGACGGCAGGGTTGGCGTGGCGGCTGCCGTCATGGGGGAACTAGTCAACACTTCCGGGCCAGATCCGGCGCTGACCGTAATCCTTGAAACGCTGTCGCTCCTGGCGGCGCATGAAGCCCGGCGACATCCCTTCCCTGAGCTCGTTGAGCACGAGGTAATCGAGCGCCGGCCGCAGATACCAGATGTTGAGGAAGGGCGTATTCTGCAGGACCGTGTTGACCCACTCGCCGGCCTTGGCGTCGCCGCGCATCGCCCGCTGGAAGACGCTGATGATGTCGGCCGCCGTGGTGGCCGCCGGTCCCGCCGCCGTCTCGAGCGCGCTGTTGCCGAAGCGGCTCGCTTCGCCGAAAAGGAAATCGCCATAGATGCCGGCGCCGCCCGACTGCACGAGCGCGCGCAGGATCACCTTGAGGTTGCGCGGATCCTGCGGCGTCCATCCGCGGATCGCGTCCTTCGCCGTCGAGGCCATATAGCCAGCGATCCAGAGCCCCGCGATCAGCGAGCCGATATGCCCCGCGCGTTGCGCGGCCGTCGCGGCGCCCTGGCCGAGCGCCGCGCGCCCGATCACCCGCTGCGTGAAGGCGATCGGGAAGCCCTTGAACTGCAGCACGAAGCGCGCCGCCTCGCCCGCGATCGTGCCGGGCCGCGTGCCCTGCAGCAGCCGCCGGCTCGCCGCATCCGTCTCGATGATGCCGAAGCCGGTTTCATCGGCGAGGTAACGGCGCAGCGCGAGCTCGAGATCGAGCCGGGCGCGGGCAGCGAGCCTGGCCGCCCGCTGTTCGAGCTGCGCTTCCCGTTTGGCCAGCGTCTCCGGCGTCTTGGCCTCATCGACCTTGAGCGCGATCCGGGTCGTCTCGATATCCCCGGCGATCAGATCCGCGAAGGCTTCGTCCGGCAGATCGGCGATGCGGTCCGGCGTGACGTAGCGGCTGCCGTTTTCCGCGGTCCAGGCGGTGCCGCGGATGATGTCCCAGCGCGCCTCGTCGATCCCATGCTGGCCGAGTACGTTGCGGAAGCGCACATCGAGCGCGCCATAGCCGGTTTCGGCATGCCGCCCCATGAAGGCGGCCTCCATCCGGCCGGCGACCGAGCGGCCGACATCCGTCCACCAGGTGAGCCCCGTCCAGCGGAAGAAGCGGGTGCTCAGCGCCGACATCCGGCCCGGCACCGCATCCTCGGCATGGAAGCGCGACACGATGTGATCGACGATCCCGTCGAAGCCCTCGCCGATCAGGTAGGAGAGCTCGGCCTGTTCGCCCTTCGGCCGGCCCTGCAGCCGGAGCCGGAGCTGTTCCGCCATGGCGCCGAGGAAGCTGCCGCCCTTGTATTTGAAGTTGGCGGCCGCGGTGATCACGTCCGAGATCGAGGAGATCGTGGCGCCCCCGAGCTTCGCCATGGAGAGCGTCTGCCGGATCCCGTTGCCGATCGCCGCCCCGGTGACGTTCTCCGGCGCGAGTGTCATCCCCTGCGCTTCGGCGAGCGCATCGCGGATCGATTTCGGCACGCCGGCATCGCCGAGCGAGGCGATCGCGGCGCGCCGCGCCTCATGCGTCATCGCCTTGTCGTTGCGGATGCGCCGCTTGAGGCTGTCGATCAGCGATCCGACCATCACCTCCGGGTTGGGGCCGAGGAGCTGCATCTGCGCCGCGATCCGGGCGGAGCGGTTGAGATGCGCCACCATGGCGGTGACGATGTTGCCCTGGCCGAACTCGCCCTGATAGGCGAGCCAGTCGTCGGCGCTCTTGAAATGCAGCACGCGCTGGCGCGCCAGCGACCTGGCGAGATTGGCCGGGCCGACATGCTCGCCCTTCTCGCGCGCGCTCGGCACATTGTCCCGGCCGGTGACGATCGTGGTGTAGATCTCGCGGAGAATGTCAGGCACCTCCGCCGGCGCCGCGTCGGGGAAGCTCCGCTCGAGATCGAGCCGCGGCAGGATCTTCGCAAGCCAGGCTTCCTCGCCCGCCGGCAGCAGCCTGTAGGGATCATGCACCTGCGGCCCGGCCCAGCCGTCGAGCTTGCCGATGTTCGCGCCGAGACGATTGAGATCGGTCCGCGCCAGCTCGGCAAAGGCTGCGAACTGTTTCGCCGCATAGGCAGCGTCCGCATTGCCGGTGCGGCCGGGCTCGCCGCCGGCGCGGAGCTCGAACATCTCTCGCACCACATCCTCGTTGAAGGCGGGATCGCGCAGCATCCCGAGGATCTGCGGCCGGTCGCGCTCGATCGCCGACAGCATCGACCCCATATAGCGGCTTTCGAAGGCGAGCTTGGTCGCCGCGACGGAGTTGCGCCCTTCCTCGATCCCGCGCGTGCTGCCCTCGAGGATGGCAAGGATCGCCTTGCGCGCATCGAGACCTTCCGCCAGATGCGCGGCGACGCGGTTCTCGAGCCGGTCGCGCACGATCGCATTGAGGGCGGCATGCTTCCGCTGCAGCGCGGCGGCGAGCTTCGCCTTGTCGCCCTCCTCCCGCGCGAGCTCGGCGAGCCGGCGATCGATATTGTCGAGCTTGCCCTCGGCCGCGAGCTTCCGCCGCTGCGCCTGGATGCGCTCGGCGATCTCGAGCACCTCGTCATCCGAGAGCCGATCGCCGGCGGCCGCCCGGATCGCGGCTTCGCAGGCGCCCGCACCGCTTTCCGGCGTCGTCATGGCGTCATCCCGCGAGCGTGGGGTTGGTGGGGCGGCCGCGCGAGCGGGGTCATCAACTCTTCCTCGAGAGGCAAACGGCCGCGGCCTCGTAGCCGGCGGCATAGTCTTTCGCCCGCGCGAGCGTCTCGTCAGCTTGCCGGAGCGCGGCCGTTTCCTCCGGCGTGAGCCGGCCTTCGGCCTCGATCGCACGAAGCGCGCCGGCCTCGTCGAAATCGCCCGTCTCGGGGTTGACGCCATGCTCGGCCGCCATCGCCTCGAGCCGGGGATCCGCCGGCGTCGAGATCCGCGCGGCCGCGGCCTCGAGCCCGTCCGGGGCCGGCGTGTCGGGCCGGACCGTGGTATCGGTGCGGCCCGCGACCTCGGCCCCCAAGGGCGCCTTTTCGTTAACCCCTCCAGGCCCTATATTACGGGCTGCCGGCAGGTTGGTGGGCTCGCGGGTTACTGAACTCGAAAAGGCCCGCGCAGTATCCTGGCTCGAGAGAGAACCCTCTTTACCAGGGATCCCGCCGCCGCCGGCAACCCTCTCCGGACTTTCGGGCTTGAAGTTGTTGGGATCGGTCTCCCGGAAGATCGTCGCGACGAGACGCTTGCCCGCATCCTTGCCCTTCGTCGGCACCTTCAGTCGATAGGTCACCTGCACCCCGTCCATCGTGGCGCGGTAGTCGATGACCGTGGTCCCGGAAAATTCTTGCGCGCGCGCCGGCAACCGGTCGCGCAGCACGACGGGCATGTTGGCGAGCTCGGCATCGGTCACGTCTGGATGGCGAAATTCCAGCTTGATAAATCCCTCGGTTCCGCGTTTGGCGATGACCAGCCCACCGCGACTATGGAACACCTGACCGCGACGCATCAGGACTTCGCCGATCGTCTCGGGCGTCATGGTCGCGATTACCTCGACGGCGGGGAGCGGAACACGCGAGGGATCGGCGCGCAGGGCCGCGAGCTCGTTTTGCACCCGGTGCCGGCCTGCGATGAGCTGTGCCTGCTCCCGCCGCACCGTCGCCTGCATATCGAGCGGGCGCTGCGCCGCGAGATCGCGGGCCGCGAGATCGAGCCTGTCGAGCGCCGCCGCCTGGTCGCCGATCGCGGCGCGGCGCGACGCCCGCCAGGAGAAGGCGCTGTGCAGCCCGCCGAGGCCGGCGCCGATCGTCGCCGCCATGGCGATGTCCATCACCGCATCGGCCCAGCCCACGTCGTCGCCGAAATTGCGGCGGCCGCCGAGGATGAAGGGCTCGGTCGCGGCAGTGCCGATGGCGGCCTCGCCGGCCGAGGTGAGCACATTGCCCATCACGCGGCCGGCGCGCGCGACCGCCGCCGCGCGGAAGGCCGGCCCGAAGATCGGCACATAGTTGACGGGATCCGGCAGCGACCCCACGAGCGCCGCGCCGAAGCCGAGCGCGCGCCAGCCGAAGCCCTCCGGCCCGCGCGCGATGAGCTGGCGGCGATACAGGTTTTCGTCATAGATCCGCGCGAGCGCCGCCGCACGCCCCTCCGACATCCTGTCGTCGAACGGAAGCCCCTCGCGATACCAGGGCGAGCGCGTCCACTCGAATTTCGACATCACCGGCGCGGCTTGCTCGCGCACCCGCACCGGTCCCCCGCGCGTCGCCACCACCGCCACGTCATCGTCCGGCACGCGGAAGGCGGCGATGCCCTGGCCGGGGAGGCTCGACCAGAAGCCCTCCGCCATCATGGCGCCGAGATACTGCCCGCCGGGCGTCGGACGGATCCACGAGGCGACGGCGGCGCGCGCCGGCGTCAACACGTCGAAATCGGCGACGAGCCCGAGGCCGCTCATCGGCTCGTGCCCCCGCGATAGACCCCGGTCGGCGCGGCGACGCCGAGGATCTCCTCGAGCGTCCAGCGCCGCGGCTTGCCGTCATCGCCGGCGATCGCGAGCCCGGTTGCCGGATCGATCAGCCCGAACCGATCGCCGAGATTGACCCAGATCGCGCCCTCGCGCAGATCGGCCGCATAGAGCTCGAAATCGGCCGTCGCACTCCGATATTCGGCGTCGCCTTCAGGACCGGTGGCGAAGCTCGCGCGCGCCGGCGCCAGCGCCGCCAGATCGAGCCGGCTGCGCAGCGTCTCCAGGCCGGACACGAGGCGCTCGCCATCGGCGCCCGGCGGAAGCCGCAGCTCGGCGAGCCCTTCCTCCCGGAGCACCCCGGCGCCGGCGCCATAGACATCGGCCTCGGCGCGCTCGGCCGCGTCCGCCGGCGAGGTGCCGGCGGCCACATAAGTCCGGGTGATCCTCCCGATGAGATCGCGGTCGCGCACCAGCGAGGCCCCGACGCTCGGCTGTCCGGTGAGCGCATAGACCCTTGCATCCACGCCGGCGGGCGAGTTGCGATCGAACACGTCGTCGATCGCCGCCGTCACCGTCTGGGCCGTTTCGGTCGAGAGCTGCGGCAGATCCTTGGGATCGGTGGTGACGGCGCCGATGATGCTGCGCGCGCCGGCAATGTCGCCGTCTCGCAACCGCTCGAGCGCGCGATCGGTGCCGGCCGGCAGGCCTTGCGCCTCGAGCTGGCGCAGCACCGCCCCCGCCACCTGATCGTCTCCGAGACCGATCGTAAGCGGGGCCAGCTCCGAAAGCTTCTGGTCGATCGTGCCGGCCGCCTTCCAGCGATCGACGATCGCGACCGCCTGATCCTTCGGCAGCGGCTGGCGCCGCTCCGGCGGCACCTCCATGGTCTCCTGCAGCGAGAGCGAAAGCCGCATGGCCGCCGGCAGCTTCGCGGGATCCGACCCGGCGTCGCGGAATGCGGTCTGCAGCTCGGGGCTGTGCCGAAACACATAGGCGGCCGGATCGGCCTCGAGCTCGGTCAGGAGCTTCTGCGCCGCCCCCGTCATCGCCTGCCGGCGATCGCCCTCTTCCTTGTAGCCGGCGCCCGCCGGCGAGGGCGCCGCTTCATCGATCGCGGTGCCCCATCGCGAGGGCGGCGTGAGCGCAAGCTCGGTCGCGGCGACGGCGACGTTGCGCGTGGCCTCGACGTTCGCCTTGGCACCCTGCCAGCCCTGCGCCCCATAGGCGATTTGCCAGTCGGCATCCGTCACGAGCCCGGTGGTGCCGCCATCCTGCGCGGCGGCCATCTCATCCTCGATCCGGTTCCGCGCCTGGAACGCGAAGAGCTGCCGCGTCTCGGCCGCGGCGGCCCTCGCCTCAGCATCCCGACGCCGGATCTCGACATCGGCCGCGCCCAACATGCGCTCGCGCGTCTCCGGCGAAAGCGTGAGCGCGTCCGCGCCGCCAGCGAGAAGCGCCGAGCGCGCGGCGCCCGGATCGGCATCGATCAGCCCGTTGAAATAGGAGAGTCCCAGCGTCTCGCGCGTGTCGCTCATAAGCGCCGCGCGCTGATCCGCCGGCAGATCGAGCCGCTCGATCGCGGCGCTCGCCTCCTCGAGCGAGCCGCCGAACTGCATGGGGTCGGCCCGCACCGTGGCGGCGTACTGGCCGAGCGAGGCCGTGAAGGTGGAGCGGACCGCTTCGCCATGCAGCTTCGCCTCGAAGGCCGTGGCGTTCGCCACCAGATCGTCCCGCACGCCGAGCGCACGGATCTGGAATTCCTCCGCCGCTTCCGGCGTCGGCGCCGCATCGAGAGTGTCCCGATAGCGCGTCTCGTAATCCTCGAGCCGCGATTGCATGAACCCGGCGCCGTCCGCCGGCGCTTTGTTCTGCGCCTCGAGGAAGCCGGTCGCCGTGCCGGAGCGCAGCTCGGCGAGGCTTCGCGTGAGCCAGAGATCGCCCTGCCGCTTCTGCTGCGCCTCGAGCAACTGCTCCTCTTGCAGATGCCGCCGCTCGAGCGTCGCCCCCAGCCGGTCGAGGCTCTGGCCGACATCTTGGAGGCCGCTCGTCTGGATCGGCGCCGGCGGAGCGGCCGCCGGCGTCTCGCGCGCGAGGTAGGTCGGGATCCTCATGACCAGTAGCCGCCATAGGCCGCGTTGCGGCTTGCCGTGGTGGTGAAGCTGCTGCCGATCGCCGCATTGCCGCTGGGGCCGCCGGCGGGCGCCTTCGGCGGGCCGCTCGAGAAGGCGCTCGCGGCGTTCAGCGTCCCGCCGAGGATGGTGAGGGGAATGGTCGAGCGCGCCTGCCGCGCCTGGAACTTGTAGAAGTCCGACGCGACGCGGCCGCGCTGCCGGATGGTGAGGGCGTCGAGCTCCGCCTGCGCCGCGCTGTCGGCCGCCACGTCGAGCGGGCTGCCGCTATCGGCCCGGACGCCCGACGCCGCGAAGGCCGCCTGCTGCTGGCCGAGCAGCCGGCGCGCCTGGTTACGCTGCAGCGCCTCTTCCGCGCGCGCCTGATCCTGCGTCGCGTCGGCGGCATAGCGCGCCGATTTGGCCTGCGCGCTCGCCTGCTGGACCGCGCCGATGGTGGAAACGACGGCGCTGGCGACCATCAGGCCGACAGCGACAGCGGGACCGCACATTGTTCGCCTCCCTACCCTAATCGTTGACGGTGCGCCGCGGCGCAATGGCGAGGATGGTGAAAGGCAGCGGCTGATCCTGCGCGGCGAGCACACGGCCGCGCCGGTTCCAGTCGCTCGGGAAGGTGATGGTCTTGTCGCCGGTGAAGAGCGGCGGGCTCTGCCCCATGAGATCGCTGCCGATGCGAAAGGGCAGCTCCTCGAGGTGGCTCTCGTCATAGCCGATCCGGCCGCCCAGCGTGCCGAACAGCTTCGCCGTCACCTCGTGCGTCCGCTGCCGCTTGCCGAGCGCGGTCCCGTCCGTGGCGCCGAACTCGATATCGAGCGTCTCGAGGCGGCTGCTATAGCCGAGCCCGACCTGCGCGACCGTCGCCGGGCTGCCGAGCGAGATCTCGCCGCCCGTCACCGTCTGGTCGGGATGAACCGCGCCATCGGTGAGCACCTGGACCCGCTCGCCCTCGAGATGATCGAGGCCGGCGATCGTCGCGGCTGCGGCACCCCACCAATCGACCGCCGTCTCCTGCAGCGCAGCCGGCACGTCGTTGAGCGGCTCGACGGTGATCTCGGTCGAGGAACCGGCATAGGCCGTGATCTCGACCGTGATCGCGGGATCGACCAGCCCGGCCTTGCGGAACCGGTAGCGCTTGCCGACATCGGCGGCCGAGAAGGGCGCGTGCCCGGCGGCGACGAGCGTCTTGGCCGCCCCGACCGTCCAGGGCGCGCCGCCCGAGAGCATCAGGGTTTTTGCCGGATCCGCGTTCCAGCCGTCATAGGCGAGGCTGCAATCGGTGAAGATCGCATAGTCTTTGGCCCACGGATCCTCGGGCCAGAACTCATAGGCCATATATTCGATCGAATGCACCGTGACGCCGTTCACCGTGCGATCGACCGCGAGCCAGAGCTCGTCCTGCGTGGTGCCCGGGATCACCGCGAGCGAGCGCACCTTGGCATCGGTCCCGCCCAGCGGATGGGAATGCCAGCCGACGACATCGAGCGCCGGCAGATAGGTGCCGGCGAGGAGGCTGCCGTCGTCGCAGCACCCCCAGATCAGATGCCAGGGCTGCGGCTGCGAGACGATCTGCGCAAGCTGCGGCCGGAACAGATGCCCGCCCCAGATCGACCGTTCCCGCGGATCGTAGCTGTCGGAGGCGTAGGTATAGGCGGCGTCATAGAGAGCGCGCCGCGCGCGCTGCACGAAGAGCGCGGCGCCTTCGGCCTTGACCGGCATGATGTCGGCGGAGCCGACCGTCGATTGCGGCTTGATCTGGACATTCGTGGCGGTGATCGTGCCGTCGGTCGAGGAGCCCGCGACGCTGTATTCGCTGCCGGTGGTCCCGATCAGCAGCGCCGTCGTCGCGACCATCCAGCGGATCGCGTTGACCTTGCTGTCCGAGACGGTGAAGGTGACGCCGCTCGCGTCGGTCACCGTGCCGTCCGTGTCGGAAGGGGCAAAATTCTCGAACTCCCCCGAGACCGAACCCCAGAAGGTGCTGGGCTGCGTCGCCGTGTTGGCGAACCAGAGACGCTGCTGGTAGAAGGCCACGCAGGACGGCCACCCGGTGGTGTCCGACCAGGCGCCGAGCCGCCAGGCGGTTTTCGCATTCGTGTTGGTCAGGGTCTTCTTGATATCGACGGTCACCACCGTACTCGAGGAGCGGGTGACGATCTTCGCATAGCCCCACGCCGAACCTTCCTTGATGCGGATCAGGCGCCCGACATCCGTGCTGAGGAAGCCCGAGCCGCCATTGATGCCCGTGGCGCTCGAGGCCGTGAGGGTGACGCCGTTGCCGGTGGCGGCGCCCGGCGTGAGGGTGGTCGCGGTGGTGTTTTCGGCGAGATAGGGGCCGTCGAGGAAGTCGTAGAGCCCGATGCTCCAGCTCGTGTGCGAGCTGCGCGTGAGCTTCCGCTGTTGCTTGCTCGGCAGCGTCAGGTAGAGCACGTCCGCCGACTGCGCCCACTTGAGGGCGGCGAGATCGCTCTCGGCATAGGGGCTCGCAAGCTCGACCGGCGTGCCCGGCGGGCTCTCGATCCGTCCGCGATCCTTGTAGAACCGGAACCAGCTATCGGTCGCCTCGAGCACATAGGCCTGGACGGTCGAGAACTCGAAATTGATCAGCAGCGGCCGGAGCGGCCCGGGCGTGGCGACGGCCTTCGGCTCGGCCACGTAACGCGTCCCCGGCCGGCGCGTCGCCGGGCCGGTGGCCATCGCGATGAAGTTGCGGCAGCGCCGGCAGGCGTTCGGATAGTTGGGATGGTTCGCGAGACCATGCAGCAGCGGCGTCCATTCGCCGGCGGCGAAGGTGGTGAGGAGCGGCGCGGAGCCGGCCATGATCAGAACCGGCTCTCGAGCCAGGTGCTGCCGATCAGATCCTCGGCGGTCCCTTCCTGCGCGTCGGTAAGGCGCCCTTCGATGAGGATGCTCCGATAGGCGGCGCGCGCCTCTTCGGCGAGGCGGGCGCTGCCGGTGATCGCATAGGCGAGGTCGGCCGCGAGGCGTCCCGCGATCACGTCGATCAGCAACGCATCGAACTCGGGGGGATCGACGCGGCCGAGAAACACGAGATCGAGCGGCGCCGGCTCGTCGGTGAGGATGGCGCGGCCCTCGACCCTGTAGCGGAGGCCGAACCTTGCCTCGCCGTCGATCGAGATCACGCGCAGGCAATAGGGATCGGCCGGCAGGTTGAATTGTCTCGCGTAACCCGAAACGGGCGCCGCGCCGACGGCCGCCAGGGCGACGCGCCGGGTGCAGCAATTCCAGGGATAAGCACGGATCACCGCGTCGCGCGTGATCGGATAGCTGCGTTTGAACCGCCCCGCATTCTCGGTCTGATCGTCCAGCGAGGTGAGATGCGCGGCGCCAAGGCGGTCGATCGCCCGGTTGCAGATGTCGGTTTCCGTGACTGGCATCTCGTGGACCCGAAAAGAGCGGGGCCGTCGCGTGAGGTGCGACGGCCCCGAGTTAGACAGGGAGGCGCTGAATTGCCCGGGAGTTCCGCCCGGGCTCGGGTCGTCTGACTTCAGGGTCCCGGATCGCGGGGGATGGCCCGGCGGGCGAATGCCCGCCTATCGTCCGATGGCCGGCGAAGCCGGCACCGGCCCGCGATCCGGGAGATGTCAATCGAGCGTGTAGAAGATCTGGACGCGGAGAATGCCGGAGCCGGGCAGCGTCGCCGCCGCGAGGGTCAGGAACACGATCTCCTCCGCCGTCAGCGCTTCGCCGACGCCGGCGACCACCCCGAAGAGGGTCGGCGTGTTGGTCGCGGTGAAGGTGGCCGCCGCGCGATACTTGCCGGTGGTGCCGGTGATGCCGATCGCGACGGTGGTGCTGCCGAGCGAGGTGTCGGTGTTGATGATGCCGTAGAGCACGCGCGCGCCCTTCGGCAGCTTCGCCACCTCGATCGTGTCGGAGGTGGTCTGCGCCGCGAGCGTGACTTTCTCGTTGAAGCACCGCACGCGGCCATGGACATCGGCGACCGCCGGCAGATCCTGCGGCACCGTGTTGCGCAGCTTCGCCATCTGCGCGCCGTAAAAGACGGTCATTTCCTTGTTCCTCTCTAGTGACGATCCGAATGGCGCCCGCCGGCAACGCTCGCCGGCGGGCGCTTCGATCTGGATTGCGGGGTTAGGCCGAGACGGAGATCTCGATCACGCTCTCTTCCTGCATGCGCGTCGCGCCGACGCTCATGGAGGCATAGACCTGCGTCGAGTAGCTCTTGTCGCCACGCTCGCTGATGCGCGCCGTGATGTCGGAGCCGACCGCGAGCAGCAGTCCGCTCTGCACCCAGGCGAGACAGGCGATCGAGCTGCCGTCCGTCGACGTGATCAGCCGCTGCGTGCGGATGAACTTGAAGCCGACGAAAGTGTCGATCTGGCCGGCTACCAGCGCCTTTACCGTGTTGTAGTCGGCGGATTTCACCTCGGTCGTGTTGAGGAGCGTGGTGACATCCTTCGCCCGCAGCGCGATGTAGCGCATCTCGTCCGGATCGTTCTCGAACCCGTCGAGCTTCTCCTTCGCCTCGAGCAGCTTGGCGAGGGTGAGGCCGCTCGCGTTCACCGCCACCTTGTGGCCGGAGCCGAGGCTGACCGGCGTCCCGCCGCTCTTGCCGGTGGCTGCGGCGGCCGTCGCCGCGGCGATGATCACGTCATCCATGCTGCGGCCGAGCGCGGCGCCGCCGGCCTGGACGTAGCTGTTGGTCGGATCGTTGAGGGTCCGGATCTTGTCCTGCTTGTCGATCAGATCCGAATATTCGTAATCCTCCATCGTGACTCGCCGGCGACCATGCGGCGTCTCGGTGAAGGGCGTATCGGCATGGCGCGAAGTGCGCTTCTGCGCCGTCGCCGCGCCGACCTGGTCGAAATAGCCGTACTCGCCGTTCAGGATTTCGAGCCGCACCGCATTGCGCAGGCGCGAGCCCTTCTGCTGGGCGAGCATCTGAATGCCGCCTTTGAACTGGTTCACAAAGGCGGTCGTGATCTGGAAGCTCATTGAAGAGCCCTCCGTTCAAGAGTTGATCCAAGGGGTTTGAACGGAAGGGGTGCCCGGAC
>CAZMUZ010000065.1:15223-20379 GCA_964569315.1 uncultured Rhodospirillaceae bacterium
GCCGGACCCGTCCTCGGCGATACGCCCGCCGTGGGCGGCGATCTTTCTCGCAGGTCAGCCGGACCGGTCGTCTTCGGGGCCCCGCGTCACGAGGGCTGGTGTGGCGGCTCGTGACGCGGGGCTTCGGACAACCGGGTGCCCGGCAAAACTCGTATCAGGTTGCGGCAGGCTCCGGCGCCGCCTGCGTATGCAGGGCCAAGAGCTTGTCGACCCAGATCTGGTGTTCGGGGTTGAGCTTGTCGAAGAGCGGATGTTTCGGATCCTTGTTGGCTTCCGCTTCGATCTTCGCGATCTCTCTCTTCGCCTCCTCCGGCGTCTTGGCGAAGCCGAGCGGCTTGGCGCCCATGCCATCCGCCATCTTCTCCCCCATCTGCTCGCCGATCGCGGCAAAGGCCTTGATCAGCAGCGCGTTGTTGCCGAGACCGGTTTTCTCGAGATGCGCCCAGAGCTCGTCGCCGCCCGAATGCCGCATCGCGCGCTTCGCGAGATCGACCTTCGTGTCGTAGGCCGTACCCCATTCCGTTTTGAGCGCGGCCTCTGAGGCGCTGCCTTCGGCGGTGCGCTGCGCGACCACGCCCTTGAAGGCCTCGATCTGCTGCCCCACGAAAGCGTCATGCAGTTTCCCCGCCTGCGTCGGGGTCAGCCGCGCATCATGGGCCGCCTTCTTGAACCAGGCCGCGCTCTCGTCGGAATAGGCGAACCCCTCCGGCGCGCCCGCCGGCTTCTGGAACGCATAGCCCTCGGCGCCCTTCGCCTTCGGCCAGCCGAGCCGCTCATGCACCGGATCCCAATCCTCCGGCTTCGCGTCCTTGCCCGGCAGCACCAGCTTGTCGGCGCCGATCGCCCGCTCGGCGTTGATATAGGCCGAGGCCAGATCGTTCACGCTCTTGTAGCCCTTGGTCTCGATCAGCGATTTGACTTCCGGAGAGACGCCGGTGGTCCAGTCGGCCGCCGCTGCCCCGCTCGCCGCAGCCGCGGTGGCAGCGGCAGGATCGCCACCGCCCGCGGCCGCCGCGCCGGCGGCGCCGCCCCCGGCGCCGTCATCGGCCGCGCGCGCAGCCGCCATGAAACCGCTCGTGATAAAGGGATACCGCTTGAACATCGTTCGCTCCTGTCTATGGGTTTTTGTTGGGGTTGATCAGCGGGCGTCGGCGGCGGCCTTGCCCTCTTCCTCGAGCTTCTTCTCGATATTCGCGAAGCGCTTGCGCGACGCCTTGGCTTCGGCCTCTTCGGCGGCAGCCTTGGTGCGGATGCCGCGCTCGCCGGCGAGCGCAACCAGCTTCGCGTGCTGGCTGGCATTGAGGCTGTCGATCACGCGCGCGTCGAAGCTGGCGAGCAGCGCAAGGATCGCGGCATTCTCCAGATCCAGCACCTTGTTGCGCTGGATGAGATCGCCGAGCGCGTCATCGGCGTCGCCGAAGGCGCGCGCGACCTCCTCGCGGAGCGCGGCGATGTCGGCCTGCGACGTCGTTGCGTTGGGATCGACCGGCTCGTTGGCCTTGGCCTTCTTCAGGAAATCGAACATCTATTCCTCCTTTGTCGGGAAGCTGGGAAAGTCGGACGGGTTGAGCCCGCTCATCTCGAGGATGTGGAGATAGACATCGCGCGCACCCTCGTTGAACGCGGTCTGTTGCGGGTCGCCGGGCACGAAGCTCGAGCTCCCCACGTTGCAGTAGCTCGCGAGATCGGCGAGCACGGTCCGGCCGCGCGGATCGCCGCCGGCCTTGAAAAGTTCGGCATAGGCGCCCGCGACCGGGCGTGCGCGCCCGAGCGTCCAGACGCGGATCAGCCATTCGATGCCCGGCTTCATTGCCCGCCTTGCGGGCCGCGCAGCGTCGTCACCGCGTCGGCGGCGTCCTTCATCGCGCCCGCGACCGGCGCGGCGCCGGCCACCAGTGCCTGCGCCGCCATCTGCCGCTGCCGGCGCTCGCGGATCGCCGCCACCTGGCGCGGGTCGCGCATCATCTTCGCCGGCATGCCATAGGCATCGGAAAGGCCGCGCCCGATCTCGTCCTCGTCGTAAATGTCCCAGACCTCGGGCTTCACGGCGGCGAGCGGCGCCACCGAATTGATCGTGCGCACGATCGCAGCGCCGTCCGTCGCCTTCTGCGCCCGGGCGAGCGGCGAGACATACTCGATCTTGAGGCCCGGATACTGCGCCAGCGCCGGCGGCGGCGGCGGGAAGGCGCCGGCGCGCGCCATGACGTTGAACACGCGGTCGATCAGCGGGTCGAGGAACTCCATCTGCAGCCGCCCGAGATGCGGCCCCATGAGCCGCATCTTTTCCTCGTTCCGCATCAGGAACTCGGTCGCCGTCGCGTTCGGCTGCTGGATCATGATCAGCAGCGAGTAGTAGAACGCCTCCCGGATCGCCTCCCGGCGCTGCTGCATCATCTCGAGCGTCAGACCCACATCGCCGCCGCTCTGGAATGGCTGATAGCGCGCGCGGCCCTGCTCGTCCGTGCCGCCATAGATCGTGCCGCCCGGCACCATGCGCAGCCCGCGCACCGAAACCTCGTCCGGCGCCAGGATCGGCGGATCGGCGATCTTCTGCGCCGCCACGATGCTCGTTTTCGCCATCGTGTTGAGCATCTTGGTATCGGGCAGCGCCAGCATCGCCGGGCTGTCGCCATAGGTGCCGCCGCTCTTCATCGACCAGCGCGGCACCTGGTAAGGAAACTCGTAATAGCCGCCCTCGGCGAGGAGCGCTTTTCCCTCCACATCGACGTAGCAGCTCTTGAACGCCTTGCCGCGCTCCGATACCGGCCCGGCGCGATGGTCGTAATCCTCGCGCGGATAGACCGCATGCAGGAACTCGAACTGCCGATCGGGCTCGTTTTTCTCGATCGCCCGCTTTACCTCGGCGCCGACCTTGTCGCCCCAGCGCTGTTGCGCCTGGCGCGCGCTCCACCGGAAGCGGCGGAAGAGCGTATCGACCTCCTCGCGGTCGCTCTCGGCGATGAAGCACTCGGACAGCGCCCGGCAGGAATAGAACATCCGGCCGCTGGCGCCCTCCTCCTCGCAGAAGAAAACGCCGGTGCCGAGCGTCACCAGATCGAAATAGAGATCGACGGCGCGCGCGTAGAACCGCATGCCGTTTGCGGCAAAGGCCGCCCGCATCCGGTTGGTCGCATTGCCGAGCCATACCTTGCTGGCGTGATCCTCGTTGATCTCGTCATGCTCCGACTGGATCTGGAACCATTCGTTCGCGCTGTTGGTGACGAGGCCCCAGAGGCCGGAGGCGAGGTTCTCGGCGGCGAGCCCCGGCGTGCCATCGAAGATCTTCGACATCCGCTTCTCGCCGGGCGAACGCTGAATGTTGAAATCGGCGCGCATCGGCGAGACGAGCTCGGCGATCTCCTGCCAATGGCTTTCCCAATTGGCGCGGCCGCTCTTGAGGCCCTCGTAACGGCGGATCAGTTCACCGGCGCTCATCTTTCCCCCTTAACCGCAGATGCCGCCGAACACGGTGCCGTGGAGCGGCGATCGCGACGCGCCGCCGATTAGTCCGAGGCCGTAGCCGGGCGAGGCGAAGCCGGCCCACCATTGCGAGGCGGTGACGACATCGATCGATCCGGCCTCGACCAGCTCGACCACGCCATCGAGGAAGGTCGCGAGATCTGGCGTGTTGTATTCGATCCCGCTCGCCCCGCTCGCCACGATGCGGTGGAACATGACGCCGCAATTGTCGCCGCGCGTGATCGCCTGGCCGACGCGGGTGAGCAGCGTCGCCGGCGCGTCCGCCGCCTGGCCGCCGATGATCGGCAGCAGATAGCCGGCATCGCCGAGCCCGTAGGCCGTGTTGTAGTTACGCGGGCTCGCCGTGCCGCGCGCCGTCAGGAAGCCGCGGGCGCGAAGCGCGTCCGCGATCGTCGTGTCGCCGGCCGAGAGCTGATAGACCCCGTTCGGATAGACGTAGTGGAAGGCGCCGCGCGTCCAGCCGTTCGAGATCAGGAACTCCTGGTTCTCATCGAGATCGGCGCCGATGTCTCCCACTGCATCGAGCGCCGTCGCGCCATGCACCACCAGATCGTGGCCGCGCTGATAGATCGCGTCGAGCTCTGCGCTCGTCATGTAGGTGGCTTCGTCGATCAGCGACGCGATGATCCCGTGCGTCGCGCGCAGGCCGCGGCTCTCGACCTCCGGCAGGCCGAGATCGTGCCAGCTCTCGTAACCGTCATCCGCCCAGAGGATCAGCTTCGGCCGCGCCTTGAAGGCCGCGAAACAGGCATCGATGTAGCAGACCACCTGCGTCGCGCCCGCCTGGTTGAAGCGCAGCTCGACGGTGGTGAAGGGCTTCGCGTCCCAATCGGGCGCGCCGGTGGTGCCGCCGAACTGGTCGCGCGCGAGGCTGACCCAATGCCAGCCGTTGAACTGCTTGTCGGCATCCCCGAACGAGTAGCTCTGGAAGTAGAAATCCGTGTTGTAGGTCGAATAGACCGCGAGCGTGATCGTCGAGAGCAGCGTGTAATCCGTCACATAGACCCACCAGCCGAAGCGGCCGAGCGGATTAAGGATCGAGATCGCATGCGTGCTGCGGACATTGGTCGGCGCGGCGCTGCCGCGATTGCAGGTCACCTTCAGCGACCCGCTGCCCTGGCGGATGAACTGCGCGTCCGTGTTGAGCGCGATGCTCGAACCCGCGCCGGCGAAGGCATAATCCGAGGCCTGCTCATAGCGCGAGATCATCTGCCCCGGCTGCGTGAGATAGCGGCCCGGCAGGAACATCTCGGCCATGGGAGATCAGCCCTTGACCGTCCGAGCGATCTTCACCTGACCGGCCTCTTCTGGCGTGATGATTTCCTTTTCCACCAGCAGATCGGCCAGCTTTTCGGCGGCGGATTTCTCGACGGGCGGCGCCGCCGGTGGCGTAAACGCCCCCGTCTTGTCGTCGTAGGTCCAGCCGTCGCCGCAGATCGCGTCGGTCGCGATCGCTACCGCATCGGCCGGCGGCTGCCATTTCGCCTGGTCACCGTCCCACAGACAGCCGGCGTTGATGACGACGCCGGCGCGGGCCAGCACGTAGCGTCGAGGATCAGCCATATTGGCGCACCCTGATTTCTCCGCGTCCACCGGCGCCGCCGGCGCCGCCGGTATTCAGCCCCCCGCCGCCGGCGCCGCCGCCGCCGCCCGGCACACCGCCGGCGCCGCCGGCC
>CAZMUZ010000066.1:0-20299 GCA_964569315.1 uncultured Rhodospirillaceae bacterium
GGCGCGCATCGCGGTGCGGGCCGGGCTGTTCTGCAAGGTGCCGTCGGGCATGGCGCGCTCCCGGGTCGATGTCGATGGCGGTCATTATAGATAGGTAGATAAATATTACAATATCACCCGTATAGATTGTATCGTCGCCGGACGCGGAGAGGCCTGCCGGTCCTGGCATTTCCAGGGAAACCAAAGAGATTGCGCGGGCGCGCGAGGGTTCGTGCGCGGGTCGGTTAGCGCGGTGCGAGCCCGCGCTGCTTCAGCCGCCAGACCAGCATGTCGAACCGGTCCTGGCCGAAGAAGGGCTCGCCCTCGAAGACCATCGTCGGCACGCCCCAATGGCCGGCGGCGCGAAGCGCGGCGTCGTTGGCGGCGAGCTGCGTTTCGTGTCGTTCGGGATCGCGCGCCACAACCGCCTCGAGTTCCGCGAGATCGAGCCCGGCGTGCGCCGCGGCCGCGGCGAGATGCGACCCCCCGTCCCAGCCGGTCACCTGGCCGTCCCAGAGCAGCGTCGCCACCTCGCGGCAAAATTCGAAGCCGCGCCCGCGCTCGGTGGCGGCGATGCCGAGCCGCCCCAGGCGGCGCGCGAGCGGCTGCTCGGGCGCGATCGCGAGCGTCACCGGATCCTGGGCGATGGGGTCCGGCACCGGGCGGCGGAAACCCATGCCGTGGAAGGCGGCGGCCCGGGCGCTGTCCTTCATGAAATAGGGCCGCGCGAGCGGGTCCATGCGGGCGAAATAGGCCGGGTTCCGGATCGCGGCCGGATGGACGATGCGCAGATCGATCGCGACCGCATGATCGCCGCGAAGTGCCGCGATGCGCGGCAGCAGGATGTAGGAATAGGGGCTGCGGAACGACCAGAAGAGGGTGACTTTCAGGTCCATGCCCGGCAGTCCCATGTCCGGCAGCCCCATGTCCGGCAGTCCCATGTCCGGCGCTCCCGCAAGGCGGCTCAGCGCGCCGCCTGCTCGAACCCCTCGAGGACATTGGCGACGTTGACGCCGAGCTCCTCGACCGCATAGCCGCCTTCCATCACGAAGAGCACCGGCAGGCCGAGCCCAGCGATGGTCTCGCCCATGCGGCGGTAATCCTCGCTCGCGAGCTTGAAGCGGCCCATCGGGTCGCGCTCGAAGGTATCGACGCCGAGCGAGACCACGACCGCCTCGGGCGCGAAGATGCGGATGCGGCCGAGCGCATGGGCGAGCGCCGGCCCGTAGCTGCGCCAGTCCGTGCCGCGCTTCATCGGATAGTTGGCGTTGAAGCCCTCGCCCGGCCCCTCGCCCGCCTCGTCCGCATAGCCGGAGAAATAGGGATAGTCGGTTTCCGGCTCGGCATGGAGCGAGACGAAAAAGATGTCCGGCCGTGCATAGAACAGCGCCTGGGTGCCGTTGCCGTGGTGATAGTCGACATCGAGGATCGCAACGCGGGCGGCCCCGGCCGCGCGAAAGGCCTCGGCGGCGATGCCGGCATTGTTGAGGAAGCAATAGCCGCCATAGTTGGCGGCGCTCGCATGGTGGCCCGGCGGACGGCAGAGCGCGAAGGCCGCGCGCTCGCCCTCTGCCACGAGCCGCTGCGCGGTCATCGCCACATCGGCCGCCGCGCGCGCCGCCGACCAGGAGGTCGCGGTGATGGCGGTCGCGCTGTCGATCGCGTGCAAGGCGAGCTTGCCGAAGATGCTGCGCGGCTCGATCCGCCGCATGCCGGGCACCGGCCAGGAAAGCGGCAGCGCGTCCGGCACCTCGCCGCCCGATTTCGCGAAACGCGCCGACCATTCCTGATGGGCGCCGGCGAGGAAATCGACGAGCCCCGCCTCGTGGACGCGGCGGATCGGCGCCATGTCGAAGGTCTCGGGCGGCAGGATGGCCCCGAGCTTCCGCTGCTCGAGCTCGGCGAGGATGGTGTCCGCCCGCCGCGGGTTTTCCTGCGGCGGCACGAACTTGCCGAAGGAAAGCTCGGCCTTCGGCGCATGGAGATGATGGTCGGCGGTATAGATCGTCTTCACTCGCGAACGCCCCCGCTGTCGCGCCCTGCCGGGCACCCCTGCCGGACGCCCCGGCCGGCCGATCGGCCGCCGCAACTATGGCATGGGCATCCGGAGCCGGCAAAACCGCCGGCTCGCCTCAGCGCCGCCGCGCCGCCTCGAAGCCGGTCAGAACATTGACCATGTTCACGCCCAGCGCCTCCACCGCATAGCCGCCTTCCATGACGAAGAGCGTCGGCTTGCCGGCGCCGGCGATGGCAGCACCAATGCGGGTGAAGTCCTCATGGGTCAGCTTGAATTTCGAGATCGGGTCGTCCTTGAAGGTATCGCAGCCGAGCGACACCACGATGGCGTCCGGCGCATAGTCCCGCGTCCGGCGCATCATCGCCTCGACCGCCATACCATAGTGCGACCAGTCCGCGTCCCAGCGCAGCGGCAGGTTGAGATGGAACCCCTCGCCCTTGCCCTCGCCCGTCTCGTCCGCATGGCCGAGGAAGAACGGGAACTCCTGCTTCGGGTCGGCATGGATCGAGATCGTGAGCATGTCATCGCGCCGATAGAAGATTTCCTGGGTGCCGTTGCCGTGGTGGTAATCGACATCGAGGATCGCGACGCGCTTCGCGCCTTGCTTTCGCAGCGCTTCGGCCGCGATCGCCGCATTGTTGAGAAAGCAGTAGCCGCCGTAATAGTCGCTGCCGGCGTGATGGCCGGGCGGCCGGACGAGCGCGAAGGCCGCGCGCTCGCCGCCGGCCACCAGCTTCGCGCCGGTGAGGGCGCAATCGGCGGCGGCCGTCGCCGCGGCCCAGGTCCCGGCGGTGATCGGCGTGGCCGCGTCGAAGGAATAGAAGCTGAGGCGGCCGTCGATCGTCTCCGGCTCGATGTTGCGCATGCCGCGCGCGAGCCAGTTGAGCGGCAGGGCGTCGCAATCGCCATGGACGACGATCCATTGCGCCCAGGCGCCTTCGAGGAAATCGACGAACGCCTTGCGATGCACCGCCTCGAGCGGCGCCCGGCCGAAGCGCTCCGGTGCCAGCACCGGCCCCAGCCGCTCCGATTGCACCCGCGCCAGCACGATCTCGGCGCGGCGCGGCATCTCGAAGCAGGGCACGAGCTGGCCGTCATTGAGCTCCGCGCGCCCATGCTGCAGCCGGTGATCCTCGCTATAGACGGTCTTCATGATCGGTTCTCGTTCCTGGTCCTTGCGACATGCCGGGGATACTAGAGCGCGTTTCCTCGAAGTTGAATCGGAACGCGCTCCAGATTCCTTGGTCTGGTCGCATTTTCTGACGCGAACCGGCGCCCACTTCGCGGGAAAATGCTCTAGCCAGAGCCGCCGCCTGCGGAAAAGAAGAAGGCCGGCCGCGGGATCGCCGCAGCCGGCCCTCGAGGAAGCGTTGCGTCCGGGCCGGTCCGTCGCAGAACCGGCCGGGCGCCCCGAACCTTACTTCATCAGCTCGGTCCAGATGTTGTTGTAGAGCTTCACCGTGTCCTCGTCGCAAGGCGGCACGAAGTCCGGCGCCGGCGCGTCGGCCGGCATCACGATCTCCGGCGCTTCCGCCATCTCCTTGTCCATGTACTGCGCGCTGCCGGCAATGCCGTTGGCGTAACGCGCGAAGTTCGAGATCATGGCCGCGTTCTGCGGGTCCATGATGAAGTCCTGGAACTTCTTCGCGTTCTCCATGTTCGGCGCGTCCTTCAGCACCGCCACGTTGTCCATCCAGCCGGTGAAGCCTTCCTTCGGATAGGCGTATTTCATGGACGGGATCTGCAGCCGCACCCGCATCGAGGCGCCGTTCCACTGCTGCGATAGATCGACGTCGCCGGAAGTCAGCTTCTCGATCGTCTCGTAGGCGAAGGTGCGCCAGTATTTCTTCGAGTTGGTGAGCAGCTCGTTCAGTTTCTTCAGATCTTCCGGGTTCTTGTTGCAGCGGGGCAGCCCCAGATAGCGGAGCCCCGCATTGATGACGTCGTTCATGTCCGGCAGCATGTTGATGCGGCCCTGCAGCTCGGCCGGCGGATCGAACATGAGGGCGAGCGTGTTGATGTCGCCCTTATAGACGTCGGTATTGACGGTGAAGGCGGTGGTGCCCCACTGCCACGGCACGGTGTAGTTGCGGCCCGGATCCCAGTAGACGTCGACCCACTGCTTCTCCATGTTCTTGAAGTTCGGCATCTGGTTGGGTTTGGTCTCGGCCAGCATGCCTTCCTTCAGCATGATGGCGACCATGTAGTCGCCCGGCACGACGATGTCGTAGCCGGTGGCGCCGGCCTTCACCTTGGCCAGCATGGTCTCGTTGGTGTCGTAGTCGTCGAGCGTGACCTTGATCTTGTAGGTTTCCTCGAACTTCTTGATCAGGTCCGGATTGGTGTAGTTGCCCCAGTTGTAGATATGGAGCTCGCCGCCCTCGTAGGTCTGCGCCGGCGCCGCCGCCTCGGTCGATTCGGCGGTCGTGGTCTCGGTCGTGCCGCCGGTCGTCGATTCGGTCGTCGTCGACTCCGTGGTCGACGCGGTCTCGGACGTGGTGGATTCCGTCGTCGTCGAGGTGCCGCTCTGCTCCTCCGACTTCTCGTCGCAAGCCGCGAGCGTGAGGGCCGCCACCGCGGTCAGCACGCAGGCGAACCTGCCGAACCATCGCTTATCCATGCTTGTCCCTTTCTCCTCCGAACGGGTGTATGCCGTAACGAATATTAGCGCCTGCGTCGCTGGCCCAGGAAAAATACCAAGCTAACGAAGACGATCGAAACCACCAACATGATCGTGGAAACCGCGTTGGTGGCCGGCGTGATGCCGCGCCGGATCTGGCCCCAGATGTAGATCGGCAGCGTCGTCTGGCCGGGGCCGGCGACGAGCTGGGAGATGGTGAAATCGTCGATCGAGACGATGAAGGCGAGCATCGCGCCGGCGATGATGCCGGGCGTCAGCAGCGGCAGGGTGACGTAGCGGAAGCTCTGCCAGGGCGTCGCGTAGAGATCGGCCGCCGCCTGCTCGAGCGTGCGATCCATGCCCGAAAGCCGGGCGCGGATCGGCAGGTAGGCGAACGGGATGCAGAACACCATGTGCGCGAGGATCAGATTGATGTTGAAGACCCCGAGATCGAGCCCCAGCACCACGCGGCCGAGGGCGAAGAAGGCGAGCGTCGCGACGGCGGTCACGATCTCCGGCACCATCAGCGGCAGGTTGATGACGAGATAGGCGAGGCCCATGCCGCGATAGGGCAGGGTGCGCGTCGTGGCGAGCGCCGCCAGGGTCGCGCAGATCGTGGCGCCGATGGTGGCCGCCGTCGCGACCTGCAGCGAAAGCAGCGCCGCGGCGTGGATGTTCTCGTTCGCGATGACCTCGCGGAACCATTTGAGGCTGAACTGCGTCCAGCGCGTCACCGACCGGTTCTCGTTGAAGGAGAACGCCGCCAGCACCAGGATCGGCGCGTAGAGCAGCAGGATGCAGAACCAGGCGACCGGCTTGAAGCCCGGCTGATAGGCGAGGTCGAGCCGGCGCATCTCGCGCCGCGAGAGCGCACGGACAGGATCGGCCGGTTTCATCGCGACGTCAGCCATGCTGCAGGTTCCGCTCGCTCGAGACGCGGGCATAGATCATCAGGAAGACGAGCACGACCGACATCAGGATGAGGGCGAGCGCCGAGCCGAAGGGCCAGTTGCGCGAGCCGCCGAACTGCAGCGCGATCAGGTTGCCGATCATCAGGTCGCGCCCGCCGCCGAGCAGCGTCGGGGTGATGTAGGCGCCGAGCGCCGGGATGAAGACCAGGATCGAGCCCGCGATGATGCCGGGCTTCGCCAGCGGGATGATGATCCGCCGCAGCACCTTCGCGCGGTTGGCGTAGAGGTCGAAGCCCGCCTCGACCAGCCGGAAGTCGATCTTCTCGAGGCTCGCATAGAGCGGCAGGATCATGAAGGGCAGGAAGCTGTAGAGCAGGCCCAGCGCCACCGCGAAGTCGGTATAGAGCATCACGATGGGGCGATCGATCGCGCCGAGCCAGATCAGCCCGTCATTGATGAAGCCCTCGTCGCGGATGAGCAGCATCATCGCGAAGGTGCGGACGAGGAGGTTCGTCCAGAAGGGCAGCGTGATGAGGAAGAGCCAGAGCGTCCGGGTGCTGCGCGGCCGCGTCGCCATGAAATAGGCGGTCGGAAACCCGATCAGCAGGCTCGCTGCGGTCGCGAACAGCGCGAGCAGGAAGGAGCGCCAGAAGATCTCGATGTTGGAGGAGTTGAAGCTCATCACGCTCGGGTCGAACATGTCGCGCGTGAAGAGGAAGTTCACATAGGCGTCGGTGGAGAAGACCCAATCGACGCCGCCATAGGCGCCCGATTCCAGGAAGGAATAGATCAGGATGATGAAGAGCGGGCAGACGCCGAACAGGAAGACGATGAAGAGCGCCGGCGCCAGCAGCGCGAGGCGGCGGCACGCGGTCTGCCGCCCGACGACGGCCTTGACCCTGGCGAGGTCCGTGGCGGGCGCGGCGGCGGCGACGGCCATGCTCAGTCCCTGAGGAGCTGGACGGCGTCGGGCCGGAAGGCGATGCCGACCTTTTCGCCCACTTCGTAGCTCTGGCGCGCGCCCTCGCGGTTCTGCACCCGGACGAGCAGCGGCTTGCCGTCCTCGAGCGTGAGGTAGAAGCTCGTATCGGTGCCGAAATAGACGATGTTGTCGATGCGGCCGGAGAGCATCCGCGCCGCGTCGCGCGTGAGCGAGATGCGCTCCGGCCGCAGCGCCACCGTCGCCCGACCGCCCGGCGACGCTCCCTCGGGCAGCGCCACCTCGACCTCGTTCCCGGTGGCGAAGCGGAGCCGGACCTGGCCGTTCGCTGGCGCCGCCGCCCCCACCTCGACGAGGTTCGTCTCGCCGATGAAGTCGGCGACGAAGCGGCTCGTCGGATGCTCGTAAATTGCGGTCGGCGAGCCGATCTGCAGGATCTTGCCGAAATTCATGACCGCGATGCGGTCCGACATGGTGAGCGCTTCTTCCTGGTCGTGCGTCACGAACACGAAGGTGATGCCGGTCTCGAGCTGGATGCGCTTCAGCTCGATCTGCATCTCCTTGCGGAGCTTGAGATCGAGCGCCGAGAGCGGCTCGTCGAGCAGCAGCACCTTGGGGCGGTTGGCGAGCGCGCGGGCGAGCGCCACGCGCTGCTGCTGCCCGCCCGAGAGCTGCGCCGGCCGGCGGCCGCCGAGCTTGCCGAGCCGCACCAGCGCCAGCATCTCCTCGACGCGCTTCGCGGTTTCGGCCTTGCCTAGTCCGCGCATCTCGAGGCCGAAGGCGATGTTCTCCGCGACCGTCATATGCGGGAAGAGCGCATAGGACTGGAAGACGGTGTTGACCAGCCGCTTATAGGGCGGGAGATGGGTGACCGATTGCCCTTCGAGCAGGATGTCGCCGGCGCTCGGCAGCTCGAATCCCGCGATCAGCCGGAGGAGCGTGGTCTTCCCGCAGCCCGAGGGGCCCAGGAGGGTGAAGAACTGGTTCTCGCGGATGGCGACGGAGACGTCGTCCAGCGCCCGCACCGTTTCCTCGCCCGTGCCGAAAATCTTCGTCGCGCCGCGCGCCTCGACGGCGATCTGCTTTTCCAAGCCGGTTCCCCCGGTGAGCCTCGCCCTGATGCCGCCGACTGTCCCGCCGGCTTGCCCCGCTCGAAAATTATGGGAGAACCACCGGGCGCGCCAAGCGGATTCTGGCTTTCCCGAAGCCGTTCGCCGGCGCCGGTCCGTCGTCTTCCCGGGGTTTCCGTCGAATTTCCGGGGGAAACGGCGAATACGCGCATTGCGGGCGTGCGCCGGCCCCGGAACTATGGCAAATCCTCGCCCCTCACCGCGCGGGCGGGAATGCCCCTCGTCCCGCCCCGACAAGGACCCTTTCCTCCCGTGAGCGAAGGCGCCCTACCGTCAGCGACCCGCAACCCCGCCGCGCAGGGCATCGCCCTCATGATCACGGCGGTGCTGCTCTTCGCCACCATGGACATGCTGGTGAAGCTCGCCGCGGACGAGGGGATCCCAATCGGGCAGATCATGTTCGCCCGCAATTTCTTCGCCTTCATCCCGGTGCTCTGGATGGTGCGCCGGGCCGGCGGGTTCGCAGCGGTGCGCACGCGCAACTATCGCGGGCACCTCTTCCGCAGCCTGGTCGGGATGGGCGCGATGGTCTGCTTCTTCCTCAGCTACCGCGCTTTGCCGCTCGGCGAGGCGGTGGCGCTCGGAAGCGCGGGCACGATCTTCATGACGGCGCTCTCCGTGCCGCTGCTCGGCGAGAAGGTCGGGCCGCGCCGCTGGACGGCGGTCTTCGTCGGCTTCACGGGCGTGCTGGTGATGACGCGGCCCGGCATGGGCGTATTCGATCCGGGCGCCCTCTATGCGCTCGGCGGCGCCACCTGCTATGCGATCGCGATGATCTCGATCCGCCATCTGAGCCGCACCGAGAGCAGCGTGGCGATCGTGTTCCATTTCACGCTCATCCTTACCGTCGGCGGCGCCCTCTCGCTCCCCTTCGCCTTCAAGCTCCCCGATATCGAGGAGCTCCTGCTGCTGGTCGGCATCGGCCTCATCGGCGGCACCGCGCAGTTCGCCATGACCGGGGCTTTCAGGCGCGCACCCATCGGGCTCATCGCGCCCTTCGACTATCTGGCGCTCGTCTTCGCCATGCTGTTCGGTTACTTCATCTGGGGCGATGTGCCGGACGCGTTCCTGATCGTCGGCGCGGCGGTCGTCGTCGCGAGCGGCCTCTATATCCTGCATCGCGAGACGGCGCTCGCCCGCGCGCGGCCGATCGATCCGCAGCCGCACCCTTAAGCGGCCGGCGCCCCCAGCCGGCACCGCGCGCCGGTCCCGAAGGATCAGGCGGGGCGCGCGCGTGCGGTCGCGGCGCGGCGGGCCTCGATCGCGTCCCAGATATTCGCCTCGAGCGTCACCCCGTCGAACCGGTTGATCTCCTGCAGGCCGGTCGGCGAGGTGACGTTGATCTCGGTCAGATAGCCGCCGATCACGTCGATGCCGACGAAGATGAGGCCGCGCTCCTTGAGCGCCGGGCCGATCGCCTCGCAGATCTCGCGCTCGCGCGGCGTCAGCGTCGTCTTCTCCGCCCGCCCGCCCACATGCATGTTGGAGCGCGCCTCGCCCGCCGCCGGCACCCGGTTGATGGCGCCCATGGCGACGCCGTCCACCAGGATGATCCGCTTGTCGCCCTGCCGCACCTCCGGCACGTAGCGCTGCACGATCACCGGCTCCCGGAAGAGCTGGGTGAAGAGCTCCAGCAGCGCATTCAGGTTCTCGTCCTCGGGCCGCAGATGGAACACCCCTGCCCCGCCATTGCCGTAGAGCGGCTTCACGATGATGTCGCCCTGGGCCTTTCGGAAATCCGCGATCTCCAGCGGGTCCGAGGTGATCAGGGTCGGCGGCATCAACCCCTCGAAATGGGTGACGAAGAGCTTCTCCGGCGCGTTGCGCACATGGACCGGGTCGTTCACCACGAGCGTCGCCGGATGCACATGCTCGAGCAGATGCGTGGCCGTGATGTAGGCCATGTCGAAGGGCGGGTCCTGGCGCATCAGGACGATGTCGAGCGTGGCGAGATCGATCGTCTGCGCCGCGCCGAAGCCGAAATGATTGCCGCGCTCGCGCTTCAGCGTGAGCGGCCGCATCCGGGCATGGACGCGGCCGTCGCGGAACACGAGCTGCCGCGGCAGATAGTGGAAAAGCGCATGACCGCGCTTCAGGGCCTCGAGCCCCAGCACGAAGCTGCTGTCCGCATCGATGTTGATGGTTTCGACTGGATCCATCTGGATCGCGACGGCAAGGCTCATGGGGAGCTTCCTTCGGGCGGGCGCTTCGTGACCGTCGGGACTATAGGACGGAGAGGATCGCAAGGGCGAGGCGGAGAAGCGGGCGCGTCGTCACGGCGTCGGCGCGGATTCCGCGGGCGCCCCGCCCGGCCGCCCTTCGCGGTGGTGGGCCCGCGGTGGCCGGCCATGCGGCCCTCGCTTGTCAGCGCATCCGGGTCAGTGCATCCGGCTCTTGAGCTCGGCGACGAGGCGGGTCGCCTCGCGCTCGATCCGCTCGCCGGCGCCGAGCGCCAGCAGCTTCTCGAGATGCGCGAGCGCCGTCTTGAGGTTCCCGAGCTCGCGGTGAAGCAGCGCCGCCTCGCGCAGGAGCTGCAGGTCGCCGGGCGAGATCAGCAGCATGCGCTCGACGATCTCGACCGCGCGCTCGAGCTCGCGCGCGCCGATCAGCCGCTGCTTGATGTTGTTCTCGAGCCTGAGGAGGATGCCGCGGCTCCCGATCGGCGCGTAATGCTGCGGCTGCAGCTCGCCGCCGCCGCCGAGCCGGACCAGCGTGCGCAGATCGGCGATGTCGATCCGCTCGCCGTCGCCGAACGGGTCGATCAGGGCGCGCTCGCCTTCATGGTCGATCCGCACCAGGAAATGGCCGGGGAAGTTGATGCCGCCGATCTGCCAGCCCTGGCGACGGCCGGCGTCGATATAAAGGATGCCGAGCGCCACCGGCAGGCCGCGGCGCCGGTCGATCACCGTCATCAGGTTGGCGTTGGCGAGATCGTCGTAGGTGTCGCGATCGCCGCGAAACCCTTCCTGCTCGAACAGCACCGCCCGGAGCGCGCGGCAGCGCGCATCGAGCGTGTCGGCGCCGCCCCCGGCGATATCCGCGGCGACCGCCCGGCCCATGCCGTGCAGCAGCATGCGATACCGGTCGATGTCGGCGTCGGGACGATCGAGCCAGGCGAGGGAAAGCGCCGCCTCCGCAAGATCGATGGCGTCGTCCCCCGTCCGGCCGAGTGCGGCGAGCCGCGCCACGGTGTCGATGCGCGAGGCGAGAAACGGCAGGCTCGGCAAATCAGGCGGCGTCCTTGATGCGCACATAGCTTACCACGCGTTTTACATAGGAGATGTCGCGCGCATGATCGATCACGCGCTTCAGTTCGATTTCGTCCTGTGCGATGCCCATGAGATAGATCGTGCCGCGGACGGACTCGATACTGTAGTTGATCGAGCGCACGCCGCTGTCGATCAGCAGCTTCCCCTTCAGCGCCTGAATGATCATCAGGTCCTGGAGATTACCGCCCAGATCGTCGGTCTCGGCCACGCCGATCTCGTTGATCACCTCTTTGACACCGGCGGTCTGCCAGGCGATGCGCACGGCCTCCACGCGCATCTCCGGCGCCTGCACCATGCCGGTGATCAGCGCGCGGCCCTCATGGACCTGCAGCATCAGCTTCTGGAACATCGCCGGGTCGGCGTCGAGCCAGGCGGCGTTGATCTCGGTCCAGAGGAAATCGTCGCTGACCGAGGTGACGATGCCGCGTTCTTCGGAGGCCTTGACGCCCACCGTCGCGGCGGCGCCGATCGCCATGCCGACCGGGCTGCAGGCGCCGAGCAACGTCAATAGCCCCACGCCGACGCCCTTCGCCGCGAGGCCGATCGCAGAACCCACCCGAATTCCCGCGTTCCCCATAGGAATCGGTAAGGATTCTAACAAGATAGGCTCCGAGTCGTCTCGCGCGATTCGGGTGGCCGGGTCAGTCCTTCTCGCGCCAGGCGTCGGGCAGGTGGCGCGGCCAGCCGGCGGCCGCGAGCAGCACCACGTCGAAGCGGAGCGCGAGCCCGGCAAGCCGCCGGTCGCGCGCGGCATAGGCGGCGAACGCCCGGACAATGCGGCGGCGCTGCTGCGGCCTGACCGCCTCCGCCGCCTCCGCAAGCTTACCGCGGCGCTTGACCTCGACCGCCACCAGCGTGCGCCCGCGCCTGGCGACGATGTCGATCTCGCCGACCTCGAGCCGGAGCCCGCGCGCGAGGATGCGATAGCCCTTGAGGCGCAGCAGCCAGACCGCCAGCGCCTCGGCCGCGCGTCCCCGTCGCCAGGCGCGGCGGCGTTCGGCATCGGGCGGCGCGCGATCCGGAAGCCCGGTCACCGCCCTGCCCCGCCCCTGGCGAGCGCCAGCGCCATGCCGTAGATCTCGCGCCGCGGCCGACCGGTCTCGGCGGCGACGCGCGCGACCGCATCCTTGAGGCTGGTTTCGGCGAGCGCGTCCTGGAGACGGCGCTCGATCTCCTCGATCGCGATGGCGACGGGGGCTGCCGGCGGCGCCACCACGATCGCGATCTCGCCTTTCGGCGGCCCCGCCGCCGCATAGTGGCGCGCGAGCGCCGAGAGCCGGTCGCGCCGCACCTCCTCGAAGAGCTTGGTGAGCTCGCGCGCGACGGCGGCGGGGCGGTCGCCGAGCACCGCCTCGAGCGAGGCGAGCGCGGCGGCGAGCCGCGGCGCCGTCTCGTAGAAGATGAGCGTCGCCGGCACGGCGGCGAGCGCTGCCAGCGCCGCCTGCCGCTCGCCCTCGCGCCGCGGCAGGAACCCGGCGAAGAGAAAGCGGTCGGTCGGCAGGCCGGAGAGCTGCAGCGCGGTCAGCATCGCAGACGCGCCCGGCAGCGCCGTCACCCGCAGGCCCGCCGCGATCGCCGCCTGGACCAGCTTGTAGCCGGGATCGGAGACGAGCGGCGTGCCGGCGTCGCTCACGAGGGCGATGCTTTCGCCGGCGGCAAGGCGGCGCAGCAGCGTCGGTCGCGCGCGCTCGGCATTGTGCTCGTGATAGGGCGTGAGCCGCGCTTCGATGCCGTGGCGCCGCAGCAGCTTGCCGGTGATGCGCGTATCCTCGCAGGCCACCGCATCGACATGCGCGAGGAGATCGAGCGCGCGCAGCGTGACGTCGCCGAGATTGCCGATCGGCGTCGCCACGAGATAGAGGCCGGGCGGCGATTTACTTCCCTCGGACGCCTCGTTAGGCTCGGACGCATCCTCATCCGCCGTACCGGAGTATCGGCCTCGTGGCGCTGTGCTGGTTCCGCTCTTCGCCGTCCGTCTCGCCATGGTTCCGCCGCCCGGGACTCCGCCCATTGGGGGCGCCCCTTGCGGTGGCGCTCGCCCTGATGCTCTCCGCCTGCGGCGGGCCGCGCTTCGAAGCGCCGCCGCCGAAGACGTCGCCGGCCGAAGCGCCCGCTCCGGCCCCGGCCGTGCCGCCGCAAGCGACCATGCCCAGCGAAACCCCGGAGGTCGGTCCGGTCAAGGTCGGACTGCTGCTGCCGCTGAGCGGCAGCAATGCCGCGATCGGCCAGGCCCTGCTCCAGGCGGCCGAAATGGCGCTCTTCGAGCGCGCGCCGGCGGAGTTCGAGCTCGTGGTGCGCGACACCGAGCTTCCGGGTGGCGCCGGCGCCGCCGCGCAACAGCTCATCGGCGAGCGGGTGAAGCTCATCCTGGGCCCGCTCTTCGGCCAGCAGGTGCCGCTCGCCGCCGCCGCCGCGCGCACGGCCAATCTACCGCTGGTCTCCTTCTCGAACGACCGCTCCGTCGCGGCGCCGAACGCCTATGTCATGGGCGTGCTGCCGCAGATCCAGGTCGATCGCGTGGTGAGCTATGCCGTCGGGCGCGGCCTCAAGCGCTTCGCCGCGCTGCTGCCGGACAATCCCTTCGGCCGCAGCGTCGCCGGCGCGCTGCAAGCGAGCATGCTGGAGAACCAGGCGGCGCTGTCGGTCGTCGATTTCTACAATCCGAACTCGCCGGACCTCCACGTCAATATCGAGCGCATCGCCAAGGCGCGCATGGAGTACGACGCGCTGCTGATTCCCGAGGGCGGCGAGCGGCTCAAGCTCTTCGCGCAGTACATGAGCTATTACGGCTTCGACCAGACCACCTCGCGCTTCCTCGGATCGAGCCTCTGGAACGACCCGAGCCTCGCGCAGGAGCCGGTGCTGGTGGGCTCCTGGTTCGCCGCGCCGCCCGAGCTCGCCTGGGCCGATTTCGCCTTGCGCTACCGCGCGAGTTACGGCGCCCCGCCGCCGCGCATCGCGAGCATCGCCTATGACGCGACAGCGCTCGCCATCGCGCTCGCGCAAGGGCCGGGCGGGCTCGAGACCGGGACGGAATTCATCACCACCCCCGACGGCTATAACGGCGTGGACGGCATCTTCCGCTTCCTGCCGGATGGCGGCGTCGAGCGCGGGCTCGCGGTGATGGAGATCCAGAACGGCCGGATCGAGACCATCGATCCCGCCCCGACGAGCTTCCTGCAGCCCGGCATCTGACGGGAAGCGTCCGTCTCGCGTCAGGCGGCGCGGTTCGGCGCCGTCTCGTCCATGATCCAGCCGCGGAAGGCCGCGATGGCCGGATGGGCGTCGCGCGCCTTGGGCCAGACGAGGTAATAGGCGAAATCGAGCTCGAGCTCGACTTCGAACGGTTTCACCAGCCGGCCGGTGCGCAGCTCCTCCGCCACCAGCACCTGGGCCGAGAGCACCACCCCCTGCCCGTTGATCGCCGCCTCGATGGCGATGTTCTCCGGCTGAAGATGCAGGCCGCGCGTCGGATCGACGTCGCGCACGCCTGCCGCCAGCAGCCACATGCGCCAGTTCGGCAGCACGTTGCTCTCGCCGGGCGACTCGCTGTGGATCAGGGTCTGGAAGCGGAGATCCTCCGGCCGGCGCAGCGGGTGGCGGCCCTTGAGGAGCCGCGGGCTGCAGACGGGGAACTCGTCGGCATCCATCAGCCGCAGCGAGGCGAGGCCCGGATAGTTGCCGTTGCCGTAACGGATGCCGATGTCGATCCCCTCGGTCGCGAAATCGACGGTGCGCTCGGTCGCGTCGATGCGGATCTCGATCTCCGGATAACGCGCGCGAAACCCTTCGAGCCGCGGCACCAGCCATCGCGCGGCGAAGGTCGGCGCCGAGGTGACGCGCAGCAGATTGCTGCGCTCGGCGCTGCTCACCTTCGCCATGGCCTGGCCGATCCGCTCGAAGCCGTCGCGGAGCCCCGGCAGGCAGAGCTGCGCCGCATCGGTCAGCAGCAGCCGGCGGTTCATCCGGCGGAAGAGCGGCACGCCCAGCCGCTCCTCGAGCCCCTTGATCTGGTGGCTCACGGCGGCCGGCGTGACGTTCAGCTCGGCCGCGGCCTTGGCGAAGCTCAGATGCCGCGCGGCCGCCTCGAAAACCTTGAGCGCGTTCAAGGGCAAGGGCTGCATCGATTGCCGTCAGATTAGATTTTCTAATCTGTGACATGAGGAAGGATCGTTTGTCAATGGCCGGATTCAGGGCGATATTCCTCCCATCAGGCCGGCAGTCCCTATTAAGTTTTTCTTAATAACCGCCGGCCCAACCGATGGAGAACCCTATGTTCGAGAGCTTTTTCAGGAGCCTGGTCGACGGGCGGGCGATCTACGCCAATGACCGGCCGATCGCCCCGAGTGCCGCCAATGACGATCCGCTGGCCCTCGATGTGGCGGTGACGACCTACAAGCTGATCGAGAAGATCGGCGATCTCGCCGCCCGCTTCCGCCGCACCCCGGCGAACGACGCCCAGCCGCGCGCGCTCGGCTGCGGATGACGCCTCGACCCCGCGCCGGGGTACAGCCTACCGAGGCTAGGCAATAAGGGCCGCCAGCACCGCATCGAGCCGCTGGCGGCCCTTCTTCGTGGCGACCAGCCTTGCATCGCGGCGCGCGACGAAGCCCCCCGTCTCCAGCCGCGCTAGCCGCACCGCCGGCACCGCTTCCGAAAAACCCCGCCGGCTCTCCGCCTCGATCCGCGCGATCGAGACGCCCTCTTCCAGCCGCAACCCCATCATCAGCATCTCGGCGAGACGATCCGCCGGCGCGATCGCGTCGCGCTGCCGCGTGGCGTGGCCCGCCGCCTCGACGCCGGCAAGCAAGGCTTCCGGCGCGCGATGCTGGCGCGTCGCCAGCTTCGTGCCGTCGGCGGCGGTGAGCCTGCCATGGGCGCCGGGTCCGACGCCGACATAATCGCCATAGCGCCAATAGACGAGATTGTGACGGCACTCGGCGCCGGGCCGCGCATGGTTCGAGATCTCGTAGGCCGGCATGCCGGCCGCCTCGAGACGCGCCTGCGTCGCCTCGAAGAGCGCGGCCTGGGTGCGCTCCGCGGGCATCGCGAAATCGCCGCGCGCGACGGCGCCTTCGAAGGCGGTGCCGGGCTCGATGGTGAGCTGATAGATCGAAATATGGTCGCCGGCGAGACCGAGCGCCGCCTCGAGCTCGTCGCGCCAATCGATCACGCTCTGGCCCGGCCGCGCATAGATGAGGTCGAACGAGACGCGCGCGAATTGCCGCCGCGCGACGCCGAGGGCTGCGCGCGCCTCGGCGGCCGAATGCTGGCGGCCGAGAAAGCGCAAGGCGTCGTCGTCGAGCGCCTGCAGCCCGACGGAGACGCGATTGACGCCGGCGGCCGCGAAGGCGGCGAAGCGATCCGCCTCGACCGAGGTCGGATTGGCCTCGAGGGTGATCTCGATCCCGGGCGCGAACCGCCAATGGCCGCGCGCGCGCTCGATCAGCGCGGCGGTCGTCCCGGGGTCCATGAGCGACGGCGTGCCGCCGCCGAAAAAGATGCTGTCGAGCCGGCGGCCGCGGGTTTCGGCCGCATAGTGATCGAGCTCGGCGAGGAGCGCGCGGCGCCAGCGCGCGCCGTCGATCGCGGCGCGGACATGGCTGTTGAAATCGCAATAGGGGCATTTCGAGCGGCAGAAGGGCCAATGGATATAGAGCCCGAACCCGCCGGGCGTTTCGCCGCCATCCACCGCGGACACCGGTTCTGCCGCGGCGCGGATCATGGCGCGAAGCAGGCGCGCACGAGCTGGCGGAAGGCGTCGGCGCGGTGGCTGATGGCGTGCTTCTCGGCCGGTACCATCTCGCCGAAGCTGAGGCGCTCGCCGTCGGCGATGAAGATCGGGTCGTAGCCGAAGCCGTTGCGCCCGCGCGGCGGGAAGGCGAGGGTGCCGTCGACGCGGCCCTCGAAGGTCTCGACATGGCCGTCGGGCCAGGCAAGCGACAGGGCCGAGACGAAGCGGGCGCGCGGCGGCTCGGGCCCCAGCGCGCCGGCCTCGCGGAGCGCCGCCTCGACCTTGCGCATGGCAAGCGCGAAATCCTTCCCGGGGCCCGCCCAGCGCGCGGAATAGATCCCGGGCGCGCCGCCGAGTGCCGCGACCGCGAGACCGGAATCGTCGGCGAGGGCAGGGACCTTCGCCCCCAGCGCCGCCGCCCGCGCCTTCAACGCCGCATTCTCGCGAAAGCTCGATCCGGTCTCCTCGGGCTCCGGCAGGCCGAGCGCGCCGGCCGCGAGGATCTGGAGCCCATAGGGCGCCAGCAGCGCCTCGATCTCGTGGAGCTTCCCCTTGTTATGGCTCGCCACCACGAGGCGCTGCCCTGCGAAGCGGCGCGCCTCCCGCAGCGTCTTCGCCAGGAAGAGGCAGGGATCCTCGGGCGACCACAGGGTCGGGAAGACCTCGAGCGGGCGGAACCCCATGGTGCGATAGAAGGCGCGGGTGGCCGCATAGGGCGCGAACTCGACCTCCGGCGCCAGCGTCTTCACGGTGAGGAACTCGATGCCTTCGCCGAGCAGCCGACGCTCGGCGGCGACGACGAGCGCCGCGCCGACGCCGCCGCGATGATGTGCGCGGCGGATCGCCATCACATGGATCTCGGCTGCGGCCGGGCTCATCCGCCGCAGCAGGACGAAGCCGATCGCCTCGGCGCCGTGGCTGGCGACCAGCATCGTCTCGCGCCGCGCCATCTCGACATAGTGCGCGAGCGCATCGGGGAGGCCGAACCAGTCCGGCAGCTCGTGAAGGATCGCGTCGCAGATCGCGGCGCGGCGTTCCGCCTCCGGCTCGATCGAGATCGTGAAACCGGCGCGGGGCGCGCCGGCGGCTCCCGCATCGCGGTTCTCCCGCGCGCTCATCCCGTCCGGGCGAGGGCGCCGCGCTGCAGCTCGACGAGGGTCGCGATGCCGCTGCGCGCGAGCCCGAAAAGCTGCGCGAAATCCTCCGCCGAGAACGGCTTCTGCTCCGCCGTGCCCTGGATCTCGACGATCTCGCCCTTGCCGGTCAGCACGAAATTCGCGTCGGCCTCCGCGTTCGAATCCTCGGCATAGTCGAGATCGAGCACCGGCTTGCCGCGATAGAGCCCGCAGGAGATCGCCGCGACATGGTCCTTGAGCGGCACGGCCGGGATAGCGCCCAGCTTCTTCATGTGCTGGAAGGCGAGATGGAGTGCAACGAATCCGCCCGTGACGGCGGCGGTGCGGGTTCCGCCATCGGCCTGCAACACGTCGCAATCGATCTTGATCTGCCGTTCGCCGAAGCCGCCGAGGTCGGTCACCGCGCGGAGCGAGCGGCCGATGAGGCGCTGGATCTCCTGGGTGCGGCCACTCTGCTTGCCCCTGGCGGCCTCGCGCTCGCCGCGCTCGTTGGTGGCGCGCGGCAGCATGCCGTATTCGGCGGTCACCCAGCCGCGCCCGGTGTTGCGCAGGAAGGGCGGCACGCGCTCGTCGAGCGAGGCGAGGCACAGCACCGCCGTGTCGCCGAACCGGACGAGGCAGGAGCCTTCCGCGTATTTGTTCACCCCGGTCTCGAGGGTGATCGCGCGCAAGGCGTCGGGGGCACGGCCGGAAGGTCGCATGCAGAAGGCTCGCCGATGAATTGCCGATGGGTGGGCGACATTACGCCGGCCCCGCCGCCGGGGTCCAGCTTCATGGGGCCTTTCGGCGCGGAACAGGGGCGCCGCCCCGGCGTTGACGCTCCGGGGGGTCGTTACTAGATTCAGGCTCGGTTCAGGAAGATCGTCGATGACCAGTCGCATCCAGCCCATCCGCGCGCTCGGCCCGGCCGCCCGTCCCGATCTCGGGGTGGGCGAGCTCAGCCAGCGTTCGCGCGAGATCTTCCGGCATATCGTCGACGCCTATGTCGAGAGCGGCGAGCCGGTCGGCTCGCGCACCATCTCGCGCCGGCTCGGCATGCGGCTCTCGCCGGCGACGATCCGCAACATCATGGCCGACCTCGAGGCGGCGGGGCTGCTCTATGCGCCGCACCCCTCGGCCGGCCGCATGCCGACGGACGCGGGCCTCAGCATGTTCGTGAACGGGCTCCTCGAAGTGGGCCGGCTCACCGAGGACGAGCGGCGCACCATCGACGGCCAGACCGCGGCCGACGGACGCAGCCTGCCGGACCTGCTGGAGCAGGCGACCGCGATGCTCTCCGGCCTCTCGCACTGCGCCGGCCTCGTGGTGGCGCCGAAGACCGAACGGCCGTTGAAACACATCGAATTCGTGCATCTCGGGCCCGGCCGCGCGCTCGCCGTGCTGGTGACCCAGGACGGTCTCGTCGAGAACCGCATCCTCGACGTGCCGATGGGCCTGCCGGCCTCCTCGCTGATCGAGGCCAGCAACTATCTCGCGGCGAAGCTGGTCGGGCGCAGCCTGCAGGAGGCGCGGTCCGAGGTGATCGCCGAGATCGAAAGCCAGCGCGCCGAGCTCGACCGGCTGGCGCAGCAGGTGGTGGCGGCAGGGCTCGCGAGCTGGTCCGGCGACAGCAAGGGCGGGGCGCTCATCATCCGCGGCCGCGCGAACCTGCTCGACGACGTGACCGAGCTCGCCGACCTGGAGCGGGTGCGGATGCTGTTCCAGGCGCTCGAGACCAAGGAATCGCTCGCGCGGCTGCTCGAGGCGGCCGACCGGGCGGAGGGCGTGCAGATCTTCATCGGCGCCCAGAACGACCTCTTCGCCATGACCGGTTGCTCGGTCGTGATCGCACCCTATCGCGATTCCGAGGAGCGTATCGTCGGGGCGATCGGCGTGATCGGCCCCACCCGAATCAACTATGCGCGGATCATCCCGATGGTCGATTACACGGCCCAGATGATCGGCCGCGTGATCGGCTCCGCCGGCACCCGGCTCGGCTAGCGCATTCAGGCCTGCAAGGAAACGTCATGACGGACGAAAAGCGCGACAACGGCGCCGAGGCGCCGATCGAAGAGCCATCGGATATGGCTGCCGCCAACGACAGAACGACGCCGGATCCGCTGACCGAGGCGCTGGCCGAGGCTGCGCGGCTCAAGGACCAGCTTCTGCGGGCGCTCGCCGAGACGGAGAATCTCCGCCGCCGCAACCAGCGCGACCGCGAGGACGCGCTCAAGTTCGCCGCGACCGAATTCGCCAGGGAGATGTTGCCGGTGGCCGACAATCTCGGCCGCGCGCTCGACGCCATTCCGGCGGGCGCCGCCGACCTCGATCCGGCCCTGAAGGCGCTGCAGGAAGGCGTTGCCGCCACCGCGCGCCAGCTCGAGGCCGCATTCGAGCGCCAGGGCATCCGCCGCATCGATCCGATGGGCCAGAAGTTCGACAGCAACCTGCATCAGGCGATGTTCGAGGTGCCGGGAAGCGGCCAGCCCACCGGCACGGTGGTCCAGGTGCTGCAGCCGGGCTATGTGCTGAACGACCGGCTGCTGCGGGCGGCGATGGTCGGGGTGGCGAAGGCCGAGCCGAA
>CAZMUZ010000067.1:0-20263 GCA_964569315.1 uncultured Rhodospirillaceae bacterium
TCACGGCCGGTACCACGGCGCAGACGGTCTCGGTCCAGACGACCGACGACACGGTTCTGGAGAACGCCGAGACCTACAACGTCGCGATCGGTCTCAACACCGCGCCGGCCAACATCCTCGATGGGACGGCGAACACGACCATCATCGATAACGATGCCAACACGCTGAAGTGGCGTATCGACCCCGACAGCTCCGTTACGGAAGGTGCCGCGGCGACTTACACGGTCTCCTATACCGGCGGCACGATTGACAACAACGTCACGGTGCTGGTGACGGTCAACGCCAACAACGGCGCCGAGCCTAATGGCGCGACCGAGAATGTGGATTTCACCGACATTACGTCGGTGCTGACTTTCACGGCGGGGACGACGGCACAAACGGTTTCCGTCCAGACCACCGACGACACGGTTCTGGAGAACGCCGAGACCTATAGCGTCTCGATCAACCTCAACACGGCCCCGGCCAACATCCTCGATGGCACGGCCAACACCACCATCGTCGATCAGGATCAGACGACGCTGCAGTGGCGGATCAACCCGGACGGAACGGTTACCGAAGGCAACATCGCCAGCTACACCGTTTCCTACACCGGCGGCACGATCGACGACGGCGTGACGGTGTTGGTCACGGTCAACGCGAACAACGGCGCGGAGCCGAACGGCGCGACCGAGGGCGTTGACTTCACCGACGTGACGACGGTCCTGACCTTCACGGCCGGGACGACCGCGCGGACGGTGAACGTCCAGACGACGGACGACACGGTCCTGGAGAACGCCGAGACCTACAACGTGACCATCGCGGTCAGCGCGAATCAGGGCACGATCGCGGACGGCACGGCCAACACCACGATCATCGATCAGGATCAGACCACGCTGCAGTGGAAGATCGATCCGGACGGAACGGTCACCGAAGGCAATATCGCCAGCTACACCGTGTCCTACACGGGCGGCACGATCGACGACGGCGTGACGGTGCTGGTGACGGTCAACGCCAACAGCGGCAACGAGCCGAACGGCGCGACCGAGGGCCTCGACTTCACCGACGTGACGACGGTGCTGACCTTCACCTCGGCCGTGACCTCGCGGACGGTGAACGTCCAGACGACGAACGACACGGTTCTGGAGAACAGCGAGACCTACAACGTCTCGATCAATGTCAGCGCGAACCAGGGCACCATCGTCGATGGCACAGCCAACACCACGATCATCGACCAGGATCAGACAACGCTGCAGTGGAAGATCGATCCGGACGGCACGGTGACGGAAGGCAATATCGCCAGCTACACCGTGTCCTATACGGGCGGCACGATCGACGACAACGTGACCGTTCTCGTCACGGTCAACGCCAACAGCGGCTCGGCGCCGAACGGCGCGGTCGAGAACGTGGATTTCACCGACATTACCTCGGTGCTGACCTTTACGGCCGGAACGACGGCGCGAACTGTCAATGTCCAGACGACCGACGACACCGCGGTGGAGAATGCGGAAACCTACAACGTCACGATCGGCCTCAGCGCGAATCACGGCACGATCACCGACGGCACGGCGAACACCACCATCATCGACAATGACGACACCTCGCCGATCGGCGGGGCGGCGACGGCGACGGTGTTCGAGCGCGGCATCGAGGCCAACGGCACATTCGCCGACGGCACGCTGCCGGCATCGAACGACGAGAATGCCGGCGGCTCGCTCGGCTACAGCTATGCGGCAAACCCGCCGCATCCGACGACGCCCTTCGTCTGGTCGACCTCGGTCACCACGACGGACGGCGAGGCGCCCTTCGGCGGCGTGGCCCTGACCTCCGGCGGTTCGCCCATCGTGTGGTCGGTCTCCGGCGGCGGGCTGGTGCTGACCGGCACGGTCAATGGCGGCCCGCACAATGGCGAGGTGGTGGCGGTCCTCACCGTGACCAATTCGACGACGGGCACCTACACCTTCGAGCAGCGCGGCGCCATCGATCATCCCGACCAGGGCGTAAACGGGACGCAGGTGGACGCCAACGATCCGCTGCGGCTCAACTTCGGCTACACCCTGACGGACGCCGACAACGACACCGGCAACGGCACGCTGCAGGTGACGGTGAACGACAACGGTCCGCTCGCGACCGCGCAGAACGCCTCGCTCACCGATCCGGCGGCGGTCGATACCAACCTGCTGATCGTGCTCGACGTGTCGGGCTCGATGGAGTTCGACTCCGGCCTCACGAACCTCGATCGGCTCGAAGCGTCGCTCGGCGCGATCAACGAGCTCTTCGAGCAATATGAGAGCCTCGGCGACGTGAAGGTCCAGATCGTGACCTTCGCGAGCGGCGCCTCGACCCAGAACGAGAACGGGGACGGCGGACTCTGGCTCTCGATTGCGGACGCCAAGGAGTTCCTCGAAGGGGTGATCGCCAATGGCAGCACGAACTTCGATGCCGCGCTTCTGACAGCGATGACGGCCTATGCGAACGCCGGGAAGATCCTGGAAAGCGACCCGTCGCCGCGACCGGTGCAGAGCGTGGCCTATTTCGTCTCCGACGGCGATCCGACGGCGTCTTCGACCTGGCCAGCGGTCGGCAGCGATCTGGGCGACGGCATCCAGCCGGCGGAGGAGAACGTTTGGGAGCAGTTCCTTCGGGACAACGACATCAACGCCTTCGCGATCGGCATCGGCACCGGCATCACCGTCGCGAACCTCAACCCGGTCGCCTATAACGGCGTTCTGGAGCAGGAGCGGAACGGCACGCAGGTGAGCGACCTCAACGACCTGCAGCAGACCCTGGTTTCGACCATCCAGAACCAGACGACGGGCAGCCTGGGGACCATGGGCGCGGACGGCGGCCGAGTGTCGCAGTTCACCTATGGCGACAGCACCTTCACCTATAACGGCACGACGATCACGCGGACATCGGGGACGGTCAGTTTCACCGGGGTCGGCAACCTGCTGACGATCGACGCGGCGGCGGGTTCGATGGCACTCAACATGGCGACCGGCGTCTATACCTACACGACGGATGTCGGCCTTACTTTCCCGGTGGCGCCGGAAGCCTTCGGCTACACGCTCCGCGACAATGACGGCGACACGGCCTCGGGCAACTTCCAGATCACCGTCACTCACGCCGACAGCGCACCGATCGTGCGGGATGACAATCTTATGTTCATCGACGGCTACGGCGCCGGCTTCGTCGTCGACGATCAGTGGCTGCTCTGGAACGATACGGACAAGGACGGCGACACCATCACCAAGATCGGCGGCGATGTAACGATCAATCCGGATGGGGGTGGTTCCTTCACCTATACGGGTCAATCGAATGCGCTGACCGATACGGGAATCGCATTCTATGAGGAGACGAGCGGTACCAGCGGCGGCGACACGATCAGCGGCGACGGCCTCGACAACATCATCATCGGCGATACGTCGAGCGAACTGATTTCCGGCTTCGAGGGCAATGACGTCCTTGTGGGCATGAATGGCAATGACACCATGCTCGGCGGGACGGGTTTTGACTGGCTTATTGGCGGAAATGGAGACGACTCGCTCAGCGGCGACAATGGCAACGACCGCCTGCAGGGCGATGCCGGCAATGATACGCTTGCCGGCGGAGCGGGCGCGGATGAGCTTACGGGCGGCAGCGGTGCCGACAGGTTCGTGATCTCGGCCGGCGACTCCAGCCTGAGCCTGATGGACGTCATCACCGACTTCACCCCTGGTAGTGACCAGATCGATCTCGCTTCGTACGGGTTCAGCGGTAACCGCGACGACGGCATTATCGAAAATGTGGTGAGTTCCTACGCGAGCGCGAACACGACCAATTTCTTCGGGAGCGGTAGCGGTGCGAGGGGTGTCGTTGTCGAATATTCGAACAGCGACAATACGGCCAGGGTCTATATCGACGCGAACGCAAACGGCAATCTCGATACCGCGACCGATGTTGTGATCCAGCTCAACAACGTAACGGACAATTCGTTGAGCACTGCGGATTTCAGCAACTACTGAGGTGTCGGGATTTGATGGGAGAGCGCTGCCGATTCTCGTGTAGATGATTCAACGAACGGGTGCTCATCGGGGCACCCGTTCTTCTTTTTCGGGCACGTTCGAGTCACTCGCTTGCTGCAGGTGCGCTCAACGATTGCCGGCAATGCGTCGCGGCGAGAGCCCGCCGATTTCCGTCCCGGTCCTTCCCGTCGCGATGAGCTCCGCCAGCACGTAGCCGGCGGCTGGGCCGAGCTGGAAGCCGTGGCCGCAGAAGCCGAAGCCGTGGAAGAGGCCGGGGACGGGGGCGCTTTCGCCCACCACCGGCACGCCGTCCGCCATATAGCCGTCCACGCCGGTCCAGCTCCGGATCACCGCGAGATTGCCGAGATCCGGGACGATCGAAAGGGCGGCGTCGGCGCTCAATCGCGTCATGTCCGGGGTCGGGCGGGTCAGCCGATAGTCGCCGCTCGCGAGCCGGTCGACCGTGCCGAAGATGAGGTTGCCGCGCTGCACCTGGCGCAGATAGAGATCGCCGCCGACCACGCCCAGCACCGGCTCGACGCGATGGCGCGCCGGCTCGGTCACCAGCACCTGCGGGATGCGCGGCTCGAGCGCGATCGGGTCGCCCAGCATGGCGGCGAGACCGCCGGCCCAGGCGCCCGCGGCATTGACCAGAGCGTCGCCGTGGGCGGCGCTGCCGTCGGCGAGCGCGACGCGGAAGCCGTCCGGCTCGCGCTCGGCCGCCACCACCTCGGCGCCTTCGCGTAATGCGGCGCCGGCGCGGGCGGCGGCGAGGGCGAAGGCGGGCCCGACGAGCCGGGGGTTGGCCTGGCCGTCCGTCGCGCAGAGGGAGCCGCCGAGAACGGCGGGGCCGATCCAGGGATAGCGCTCGCGGAGCGCGTTGCGGCCGATCAATTCCAGCTCGAGGCCGAGTGCGCCGGCATCGGCGCGATACCGCTCCAGCACCGCAAGGTCCGCCTCGCTGCGGGCGAGGCGGAGATGCCCGGTGAAGAGCCGCTCGCCGTCGATCCCGACATGGCGCGGCAGATCGCCCCAGATGCGCCGGGCCAGATGGGAGAGCGGGATCTCGCGCAGATCGCGACCCTGCTGGCGCACCCCGCCGAAATTGACGCCGCTCGCCCTTGCCCCCACCCGGTCGCGCTCGAGCAGCAGCACGCGCTTGCCGCGCTGCGCAAGGAAGAGCGCAGCCGATCCGCCGGCGATGCCGCCGCCCACCACGATGGCGTCGTAGCGGTCGGCTGGGGCCGTCATGCGGTTTCCCCGGCGCGGAGCGCCGAGACGGGGATCGGTTTCACCGGCGGCTGGCTGCGCAGCCGGCCCACGGCCTCGACGGGCAGGCCGAGCGCGGCGGCGAGGACCTCTGCCGCCGCCGCGCCGCAGACGCGGCCCTGGCAACGCCCCATGCCGACCCGCGACCAGGCCTTGGCGCGGTTGAGCTCGCCGGCGGCGAGCCCGCCGATCGAGGCGCGCAGCGTGCCAGCCGTGACGGCCTCGCAGCGGCAGAGGAGGGTGTCGTCGGCGACCGCCGCGGCAAGCTCATCCGGGAAAGGAAAGGCGGATTCCAACCCCTTGCGGAAGCGCCATATTCTGGCGAGCTCACGCCGGAGAACCGCCATTCGTACGGTCTCGTTGCCGAACCCGCGGTCGGCGAGGAGTGCGAGCGCCGCAAGCTCGCCCCGCCGTTCGGCGGCGTCGGCGCCGGCAATACCGGCCCCGTCGCCCGCCAGATAGAGGCCGGGTACCGAGCTGCGGCCGTCGCTGTCCGTCTCCGGCAGCCATTGGCGATCGAGCCGGTCGAAGCCGAAGCGGCAGCCGGCGAGATCGGCGAGCTGCGTCTCCGAGCGAAGGCCCCAGCCCATGGCGACGGCGTCGCCTTCGAGGCGCCGCTCGCGGCCGGCGCCATCGCGGAAATGGAGGGCGAGGTGCTGCCGCCTTTCCTCGATGCGGAGCGGCGTGACGCCCTCATGAATGGCGACGCCACGGGCCGCGAGCGCGGCCCGATACCAGAGCCCCTTGGCGAGTTGTGCCGGGCTCGCGAGCAGCTTCGGCATGGCCCGGCGCTTTGCCGATGCGGGCGCGCTGTCCAGAATCCCGGCCACCGTCGCGCCGGCTTTCGCATATTGGCAGGCGACGGGATAGAGAAGCGGGCCGCTGCCGAGGAGGATCGTGCGCCGGCCGACGGCGCAGCCTTGATATTTGAGCGCGATCTGGGCACCGCCGAGGGTGAATACCCCCGGCAGGGTCCAGCCCGGGATCGGAATCACCCGATCCATGGCACCGGTCGCGAGGATGAGAGCGTCATAGGCGAGGCTGAAGCCCGTGCCCGTTTCGTAGCGATGGCCATGGATGCGGCCGTCGGCGATGTCCCAGACGAGGGTGCCGGGGCAAAAATCGAGGCGATCCTGGAGCGCATCGAACGTCCGGTGCAGCGCCTGCGCCTTGCCTGCCTCGAACCCGTAGAGCGACGCCGCCGAGCGACCGAAACCGGCCTCGGCAGGCGGCCGCCGATGGATCTGGCCGCCGCTCCGTGGCGCCTCGTCGATGACGGTCGGGCGGAGGCCGTGCCGCACCAGCGTCTCGGCGGCGCGGATGCCGGCCGGGCCGGCGCCCACGATCACGACGCGCAGGCCTTGCGGCGGCTGCCGGCCTGCATCGGGCGGGGGCGCGCTCACCAGGCGGAGTCCGGCCCGGTTTCGACGGCGAGGCCGTCCGCCGCCAAGGTCGTGCATGCGCGCAGGCGCCGCCCGTCCTCGAGCCGGACCCAACAATCCTGGCAGGCGCCCATCAGGCAGAAGCCGGCGCGCGGACCGTCGCCGAACTCGGAATGACGCAGATGACCCCGATGCAGGAGGATCGCGGTCAGTAGCGTGTCGCCGGTGAGGGCCTCGACCGTCCGGCCGTCGATGCGGATCGCGATGCGTGCCCGCTCGCGTTCGGCGACCCGCACCAGGCGGCCCCCGTCGCTCACGGCAAGCGCGGCTCCAGATGCGAGGGCAGATGGCCGGTCATGCGCGGATCCTCGATCCATTCGGTGCGCTGGCCGATCGCCACGAAGCCCACCTTCTGATAGAGCGGCAGAGCGGTCGGATGATCCAGGCTGCAGGTCTCGATCATGACCTTGGGCGGTTCCGCCATCCAGGCGGTGTCGAGCGCGAAACCGAGCAGATAGGGACCGAGTCCGCGGCCGATATAGTCGGCGACGAGCCCCAGATGGTTGATCGTGGCATGGGTCGGCTCGCGCCGGTCTATCTCGACATAGCCCGCAGGCGCGCCATCGACATAGAGCACGTAAATCTCGACGCGCGGGTCCTGCACGATCGCGGCGATCTCGGCATCGCTCAGATAGCGGCGATAGTACCAGAACCAGGGATCGCCGACGGCCATGTAGAGATAGCGGAAGAATCGCACCGGCATGTTTTCGGCGCGGAGGATGGCCAGCTTTCCGCCGGCGGGCGCGGTCACATGCTGGGCAGGACGCCGCGCCATCTCGAGCAGGGTGACGACCACCTCGATGCGCGGCAGTTTTTCGCGGTCCTCGGGCTGGGTCCGGCGCGCCATCACCGTGCGCGGCTCGATCTCGTAGCCGAGGTTGCGATAGAAGCCCGCCACGGCGGCGTTCTCGGCGCGGATCATGAATTGCAGCTTCGGCATGCCGCGGAGCGCCGCCCAGCCCTCGACATGGCGGACGAGGGCGCGGCCGATCCCCTGGCGTCGCCGTTCCGGGGCCACGGCCAGGCGATACATCCAGGCGCGGTGGCCGTCCTGGCCGATCATGACGGTGCCGATGAGCTTGCCGTCTTCCTCGGCGATGAAAAGCTCCGCATTGGGCGCGTCGCGCATCATCGGAATGTCGCGCGCCGGGTCGTTGGGGGCATGGTCGAGGCCGGAGGCGCGCCAGAGCGCCGTCACCCCGTCGAAGTCGCGATCGGCATAGACGCGTATCTTCATGGCTTGGCGGCAGCAGCCCCCGAAGTCTCGACCGGCGTATCGCCCGGCAGGCCCCATTCGGCCCAGGAGCCGTCATAGACCGCGACATCCTCATGGCCGATGAGATGAAGCGCGAAGGCGAGCACGGCCGCCGTCACGCCGGACCCGCAGGACGCCACCGTCGGCCGCGACAGGTCGAGCCCCGCTGCCTCGAACTTCGCCCGGATCGCGTCGGCGGGAAGCAGCGTCTTTTCCTTCGGATCGAGCAGGTCGGTATAGGGAAGGTTGAGGCTGCCCGGGATATGGCCGGACCGGCGTCCGGGCCAGGGCTCGGCCTCCTCGCCCCGGAAGCGGCCGGCGCTGCGCGCATCGATCACCTGTTCGCGGCGGCTCGCGATGTTGGCGCGGACCTGCGCCCTGTCCCGCACCATCAGGTTGTTGAAGCGCGCCGTCAGATGACGCTCGCGCGGCATGGGCGGGAGGTCCTCGATCGGCCGTCCCTCGCGGAGCCATTTCGGCAGCCCGCCATCGAGCACCGCCACGTCGCGATGGCCGAAGACCTTGAAGGTCCACCAGACGCGCGCGGCGCTCATCAGCCCGTGCTGGTCGTAGATCACGATGCGGTTGCCGTCGCCGAGGCCGAGCTTGCGGACGCGGCTCGAGAATTTCTCGGGCGCCGGCAGCATGTGGGGCAGGGGGGTGCCCGTGTCGGCGATCTCGTCGAGCGGGAAGAAGACGGCGCCGGGGATGTGGCAGGCGTCATATTCCGCCCGGGCGTCGCGGCCCTGGACCGGCAGGTAGTAGGTGCCGTCCACGATGCGGAGATCCGGCGCCTCGAGCCGCTCCGCGAGCCACTCGGTCGAGACCAGGCTTTCGGGATGCGCGTAGCCCCGGTTCATGATTGCGCGCCCATCCGCGAACGACTCCTCATGCGAAGCCGAGATTGACCCGGCGGTTCTGCTTGCCCTTGCTCTCGATCTTGGTGACCAGCACCAGACCGATCTCGCCCGTGTGCGCGATATGCGTGCCGCCGCAGGGCTGCAGATCGACGCCTTCGATCTCCAGCAGGCGGACGCGGCCCTGACCCATCGGCGGCTTCACCGACATGGTGCGCACCAGCTCCGGGTGGGTGGCGAGCTCCTCGTCGGTGACCCAGCGCGGGCGGACCGGGTGGTCCTCGGCGATCAGCCGGTTGAGCTCGGCCGCGATCTTGTCCTTGTCGAGGGCGGTGTCGGGCAGGTTGAAATCGAGCCGGCCCTTGCCGTCGCTCACCTGGCCGCCGGTCACGTCGCCGGCGACGACGGCGCAGAGGAGATGCAGGCAGCTATGCATGCGCATCAGCCGATGCCGGCGCTCCCAGTCGAGCTCGGCCGTGACGCGCGTCCCCGCCGAGGGGAGGGGAACGCCCGGCGCCGTCTTGTGCAACACCTCATCGGGCGCCGCGCCCTTGACCGTATCGAGGATTGCGATCTCGGCGCCGTCGGCGAGTTTCAGCACGCCCATATCGCCGGGCTGGCCACCGCCCGTCGGATAGAAGACGGTGCGGTCGAGCCGGATGCCCGCCTCGTCGGCGCTGACGACCGTGGCCTCGCAGCTCTTCGCATAGGCGTCCGCGCGGAAGACGAGCTCGGTCATTGCCGCCTCCTCAGCCGAGCCAGCTCGGCACCGGTAGATTCTTCGTTCGCAGGAACGCGGGGTTGAACAGCTTGGTCTGGTAGCGCTGCCCGGAATCGGCAAGCACCGTCACGATGGTATGGCCCGGTCCGAGATCGCGCGCGAGCCGGATCGCGCCGGCGACGTTGATGCCGGTCGATCCGCCGAGACAGAGGCCTTCCTCGCGCAGCAGGTCGAATACGATCGGCAGCGCCTCCTCGTCCGGGATCTGGTAGGCGACGTCGATCGGCGCGTCCTTGAGGTTCGCCGTGATGCGCCCCTGGCCGATACCTTCGGTGATCGAGCTGCCCTCGGACTTGAGCTCGCCATGCTTGTAGTAGTGGTAGAGCGCGGCACCCATCGGGTCTGCGAGCGCGATGCGGATCTTCGGATTGCGCTCCTTGAGGGCCATGGCGACGCCGGCAAGCGTGCCGCCCGTGCCGACGGCGCTGACGAAGCCGTCCACCTTGCCGTCGGTCTGTTGCCAGATCTCGGGGCCGGTCGTGTGGAAGTGGCCCATGCGGTTCGCGACATTGTCGAACTGATTGGCCCAGATCGCGCCTCTCTTGTCGCTGGCCGCGAGTTCCTTGGCGAGCCGCCCCGACACATGGACGTAATTGTTGGGGTCCTTGTAGGGGACCGCCGGCACTTCGCGCAGGTCGGCGCCGGCCAGCCGCAGCATGTCCTTCTTTTCCTGCGACTGTGTCTCGGGAATGACGATCACGGTGCGATAGCCGAGCGCATTGCCGACGAGCGCGAGGCCGATGCCGGTGTTGCCGGCGGTGCCCTCGACGATGACGCCGCCGGCTTTCAGCTCGCCGCGCAGCACGGCGTCCTGGACGATGGCGAGCGCGGCGCGGTCCTTTACCGACCCGCCGGGATTGAGGAACTCGGCCTTGCCGTAGATTTCGCAACCGGTGATCTCGGAAGCCTTGCGCAGGCGGATGAGTGGCGTGTGCCCGATGGCGTCGATGAAGTCGCGGCGAATATCCATTAGGAGCAGTGTCTTGCTGAAGGAGGTTCGACCGCAGGATGATCTTGCGGCCCGCCGGCAGAGTAGCCGTCCGCTCGCGGCCGGATCAACCCCGGATCAGACAGACAACGGATGCAGTCGGCGCGGAGCGAACCGGAAGGGGAGATGCGCGAGATCGACGGCGGCGGGCCCCGGCGCCGAGACGTCGATGATGCGACGGCAGAGCGGCGCGAAAGCGGCACGGAAATGGTTCTTGGCCTTCACGCAGAGCAATCGCGTCGCGGCGAGGTCGATGCCGTGCAGCGCGAAATAGGCGGGGTCGTTCGGCGTCTGGCAGCTTTCCGTCACGATGGTTTGTATCCCGACAATCTCGAGCACCGCCGTGCGGCCCAGCGCGACCGGGAGGCCGGCCTCCATCGGGCCGCTGTTCCGGAACCGGCCGTCGGTGAGGCGGAGCACCCTGGCGGCGACGGGAACCGGCGCCCCGAAATCGGCGGTGAGGCGTCCGCCCAGCGTTCGATCGAGGACCGCGCCCACCCCTGCCGTGTGGGCGGCCGCGACGCAGTCGGGATCCGCGAAGGCGGCGAAGACGGTCGGGACCGTCGGGCGGCGATCCACGAGTGCGCGAAAGAGCCCGGGCGTATCGGCGATGCCGCCGGAGAGCGGATTATCGGCGGGGTCCAGCAGGGCGATCGTTCCGGGTCCCTCGGACAGCGCTCGATCCAGGCCTTCTTCGGGGCTCGGCAGGGTCACATGGAAGCGGTCGCGCCGCTCCGCGAGCGCGGCGATCAACGCATCGGCGATGCGTTGCGCCAGCGCGGCGTCGTTGTCGGTATGGACGAGCGCGCTGGCACCCGCATGCGGGCTGTCGCCGTAGGCGAAACCGCCGAAGAGGCTGGCATCGAGCACGCCCGGCCGCGTTCGCCATTCGCGCGCCAGCGCGGCGACCTCGGCCATCGGCCCGTCCGTGGTCCGCATGTTGAAGCTCGGCAGGATCGCCTCGAGCTTGGCGATGGCGCCCCGGGGCCTGCAGCGCCCCTCGACGGTCGCGACCAGCAGATCCAGCAGACACGCGGCGGTCTCGCGCATGTCGGTATGGGGATAGGTCTTGTAGCCGGCGGCCAGGTCGATGAAGGCGAGATGCGCCGTGCCGAGATTGGCGTGAAGGTCAAAGCTCACGGCAAGCGGCGTGGCACCGATGGTGCGGCGGATCGCGGCGAGGAGATCGAGCTCCGGCGCCGGATCGGCGGTCGTCACCAGCGCCCCATGCAGCGACAGATAGACCGCATCCCAGTGGCGGGCGGCGAGCCCGCGCAGAATATCGTCGCGGATTTCGGCATAGTCTTCGGGCGGCAGGGGTCCGCCCGGCGGCGCGCCGGCGCAGCGCAGCCATGTCACCTGCCAGTCTTTCGTGCGCGAGGCGAACTCGACCGTCGCGCCGATCTCGGTCGCCGTGCCGTCATAGAAGGCGCGGGCCGCTTCGCCCTCGACCCATTCGCGTTGCCGGAACTCCGAAAGCCGCGTGAGCGCAGGCGAGAAGGAATTGCCTTCGTGCCAGAGCCGTGCGACGGCGAGCCGTTTCATCGCAGGTCGGCAGGCACGGCAGGCCCGTTACTGCGCTGCCGCCGGCCGGACACGACGGAGTTCCGGGATCGGGCTCACCGCGTAGGGAAGTTCCTCGATCCGCGGCTTCCATCGCCCGTCGGCGATGCAGGCGCGGACATGGTCGTGGATCGCTTCGAGCGGCGCGAACCAGACGCCGCCGCGCTCCTGCATGTCCGAGATCAATTCGGCCATCGCGATGGCGCGCGGCAGACGGCCCGAGATGAAAGGATGCCAGACGGCGATCCACAGGCCGCCATGTTCCCAGGCGGCGTCGAACTCCGAGCGGAACACCTCGAAGGCGCGTTTCGGCGAGGAGATCTGGTTCGCCGTCCCCGCGAAATCGAAGCTGTGCATGTAGTGCGGCCAGTCGTCGAGCGCCATGCAGCAGGGCAGCTCGACCAGGCGGTTGTTCCCCTTGGCGAGAAGGTAGGGAACGTCGTCCGCCATCAGCGAGGAATCATATTCGATGCCCTGCTCGATCAGGATATCGAAGCTGTGGTTCGAGAAGGCGAAGGAGGGGGCGCGGTAGCCGCGGGGACGCCGGCCGGTGGCCTTGACCAGCGCCGCCGTGCCGCGCTCTGTCCAGTAACGCTCGTCCTCGAGGCCGAGCTGATTCGGATCCTCATGCAGATAGCCGTGATGGCCGATCTCGTGGCCGTCCTTCAGGATCGCCTCGACCGCCGTGGGGTAGCGCTCCGCGCACCAGCCGGGGATGAAGAAGCTCTGCTTGATCCCGAAATGGCGGAAGATCTCGAGGATCCGCGGCACGCCCACGGTCGGCCCGTAGCGCAGCTCGCTGAGGCCCGCGACCCGCGCATCCGCCTTCTCGGGCATGGCGGCATGCATGAGGCTCTCGCCGTCCATGTCGAAGGAGAAGCAGACCGCGCAGCGTGCGCCGTTCGGCCAGGGCACCGGGTTGGCGATCAACCGCATGGTCTGTCCTCCCGCTGGATATGCCGATCGGTTCAGCCGCCGGCCTTCACCTGCTCGAACATCGCGATGTAGCGCTCGCGGATCGCGTTATCCATCTCGGCGAAGAAGATGCCGCTGGTGAAGAGCGCCTCGGGCGACATGATGCCGAGTTCCTGCAGCCGTTCCTTCGATACCTGGTCGAACGTCTTCCTGTTGGAGTGGCCATAGCCGAAATTATCGATGAGCCAGACGCCCACGCGCGTCTCCAGCATGGCATTGACGAGGTCATAGGCCGCGTTCTCGTCGCCGGGACCGTTCTTCGCCTTCACCAGCCCGCAGAACCAGGTGAAGATGCCTTCCTTCGGGTTCATGTACTCGACCGGAACGCCGGCTTTCTTCAACCGGACCACAGCATCGTTCCAGGCATAGGCGGCGATCAGCTCGCCGCTGGCGATGCTCTGCTCGACGCTGCTCTGCTCGGTCCACCAGAAGCGCAGCACGTCGCGCTGCTTGACCAGCAGCTCCTTTACGCCTGCCAGCTCCTCGTCGGTCATGCGGAACGGGTCCTTGACGCCGGCCACCAGGGCTGCGACGAGGACTGCCCCATCGACAGAGTCATATTGCGAGAGCCGCCCCTTGTATTTCTCGTCCCAGAGAATCTTCCAGGTGTGGTTGTCCTTGTATTCGGGCGCGAGGTCGGTGCGATAGACGACGGAGGCGTTGCCCCATTCCCACGGGATCTGCCAGACGCCCTCCGGCGTGACCACGCCATCCGTATCGCGAAGCTGCGGCCAGATGTTTTCCCATTCGGGGATGCGGGAGATGTCGAAAGGTTCGATCAACCCCGCATCGCGCCAGCGACCGAGCGTGACCTTGCAAGGATGCGCGAGGTCGAAGGAGAATCCGGAACGCGCCTTCGTCAGAGCTTCTTCGTCTTCCCCGAAGACCGGCATTTGCGGCGAGGAGCCGTATTTCTCGACATAGGCGGGGTGAAACTCGGGGATGTCGTAGCCGGCCCAGGTAAAATAGGTGAGTTCCTCGCCGGCGCGTGCGGCGCGCGGCAGGAGCGGGGAGGTCAGGGAGACGAGGCCCGCGAGTCCCATCGCCTTGGCGATGTCGCGGCGCGACGCCTTGCCTTGCGCGATGCGATCGAAGAGCCGAATCCGTTCCATCCTCGTCCTCCCCTGATGTTTCGATAAGGCCAGTCCAGAGCACATATCGTCTCGAAGACTTTGCCTGAAGCGGCATCGAGCCGCAATCCGATGCTTCTCCCGTAGGTTCGCGATGGTCCTGTCCTATCCCCATTCCTGACGCAGCCTGTCGCGATGCAGCAAGAGCCACTGCAGGGCGATGATGGTCAGCGCATTGCCGATGCTCCCGTCGGCGAGCCGCGCGGGAATTCGGTCAACCGGCACCACCTCGACCTTGATGTCCTCGCCTTCTTCCGACAGCCCGTGAATGCCGCCGGCGCCGCGGCTATCGACCTTGCCGCAGAAGAGCGATACGCGCTCGGTGATGGCGCCCGGACTCACCATGTAGCGGCAGATCGGCACGAGCGCCCCGATCTCGATGCCGGCTTCCTCGACCGCCTCGCGTCGCGCGACCGTCTCCGGCGTCTCGTCGCGGCCGATCATCCCGGCGATGGCTTCGGTCTGCCAGGACGGCAGCCCCGCGAGATGCGCGCCGATGCGGAACTGTTCGATCAGCACCACAGCGTCGCGCATCGGGTCGTAAGGCAGAACGGCGCCCACATGGCCGCGATCGTAGACCTCGCGCTCGATCGGCGGCCCCCAGCCGCCGTCATGCAGGCGGTGTCGCAGCTTGTAGATGTCGATGCGCCCATAGCCGCGATAGCCGGGTTCGACGGCCAGGATCTCGACATCGCTCTCGCCCATGCTCGACGCCCTCGGATTTCGTTCGCGGCGGGAGCGTAGCAGGGCCGGCGAAGCGCGTCCTGATCGGGCGGCATGACGCGTTGTGGCGAAACATGGCCGCTTGCGCGACGGATGGGATGCGGACGGGCTCGGCCGATTCCGAGCCGGGAACAAGGACTTGCGAGCCTCGATTCTTTTGGACATTGATGGGGAAGGGTGGTTTCCTTACCAGCGACGGGGAGGCAGGCGACGACAGCTCGCCGCCGTAACGGGCCACTCCCCAAATCGGGGCACAGCACTTACTGGGAGGACGTCCGGCATGTCTGAAGACATCAAGAAGATTCATCCCTATCTCCCGACGCTCGTGAATCAGCTTCGCGCGGGGAAAGTCGATCGCCGCGAGTTCCTGCGCACCTCCACCCTGCTCGGGTTGTCCGCGACGGCGGCCTACACCCTCGCCGGTTGCGACGAAAAGCAGGAGGAGCAGCAGAGCTCGACGACGGAGGAAGCGCCCGCCGCGACGACCACGGCCACGGAGACACAGCAGGCGGCAGCCCCGACGGATAACGTCATCCGGATCGGCATGCGCGTTCCCGCGCTGGAGGATCCGGCGACCTTCTCCTGGGTCTATGATTCGAACGTGACCCGGCAGGTTTGCGACTATCTCACCCGGACCGGCGTCGACAACGTCACGCGGCCCTGGCTGCTCGAGAAGTGGGAAGCCTCGCCCGACCTCAAGACCTGGACCCTCACGCTGAAGAAGGGGATCAAATGGTCGAACGGCGACGAGCTGGTGGCGGATCACGCGATCTGGAACCTGACGCGCTGGCTCGACGAGAAGGTCGGTTCGTCGGTCGTCGGCCTGATGAAGGGCTATATGCTGACCGAGTACGATACCGGTCAGAAGGACGATGCCGGCAATCCGAAGATGGGCACCAAGCTCTGGGCCGACAACGCGATCGAGAAGGTGGACGATTACACCATCCGGCTGAATTGCAAGGAAGCGCAGCTCGCCGTGCCGGAGCATCTCTTCCACTATCCCGCGCTCATCCTGCATCCGAGCGAGAACGGCAAGTTCGGCGTGAACTCGATCGGCACCGGAGCGTTCACGCTCACCGAGCTCGAGGTCGGCAAGAAGGCCGTGCTGAAGAAGCGCGACGGCTACTGGGGCAAGGCGCCCGCCGTGGATTCGATCGAGTTCATCGATCTTGGCGACGATCCGGCCGCTTCGGTCAGCGCGCTCGCCTCGAAGCAGATCCAGGGGCTCTATGAGGCGTCGGTGTCGCAGTTCGCGGCGCTGCAGAAGATGGATCACATCACGATCTATCAGGTCAGCACCGGGCAGACGGCGGTCGCGCGCATGCAGCCGATCCACGACACCTGGAAGGATCCGCGCGTCCGCAAGGCGATGCGCCTCGCGATCGACACGGAAAAGGTGCTGCAGGCCGCGCATCTCGGTCTCGGCAGCCCGGGCGAGCACCATCACGTCTGCCCGATCCATCCGGAATACGCCAAGCTCGACTTCATGAAGCAGGATATCGAGGGGGCGAAGAAGCTGCTCGCCGATGCGGGCCTGCCGAACGGCTTCGAGACCGAGATCTTCTGCAAGAAGGACCCCGACTGGGAGCCGCAGGCCGTGCAGGTCATGGCCGAGATGTGGAAACAGATCGGCGTCAACGTGAAGATCAACGTCCTGCCCTCCGACCAGTATTGGGAGATCTGGAACGTCGAGACGGCGCCCTTCGCCTTCACGACCTGGACGCATCGTCCGCTCGGCGTGATGGTGCTGGGCCTCGCCTATCGGACGGGCGTGCCGTGGAACGAGAGCTTCTATTCGAATCCGAAGTTCGACGAGACGCTGACCAGGGCCGAGGGCATCCTCGACGTCGAGGAGCGCCGCAAGGTGATGGTGGAGCTCGAGCAGATCATGCAGGAGGACGGGCCGATCGTGCAGCCGCTATGGCGCGCCGTCTTCACCGGCATGGACAAGCGCATCCAGGGCTTCCAGATCCATCCGACCTACTACCTCTTCTGCGAGGAATGGTCGCTGACGGCCTGATCGGACGATGAATGCGCCGGCCGGGCGTCGCAAGCGTGGCGTCCGGCCTTCGCATCTTCCGCAAGCTTCCGCCGTCGTGTCGCGACTTCCCCGAGCGAGGGAGCCGCATCCGGCCCTGATTGTCGAAACGCAGAGATCGTTCCTGGAGATCCCCGGCCCGGCATGATCGGCTTCTTTGCCAAGCGACTCGCCTATCTCGTCTTCACCATGCTGGTGGTGTCGTTCATCATCTACACTATCAGCGAGTTCACGCCCGGCGATGTCGCCCGCAAGATCCTGGGCCCCTTCGCGACCAAGAACCAGGTCGAGCTGCTGACCGAGGAAATGGGCCTCAACCGGCCGGTCTTCATCCGTTATTTCGAGTGGGTCGGGCAGACCCTCAGCGGCGATCTCGGCTATTCGACGCGCTACAAGACCGAGGTCAACAACATCATCTGGGGTCGGCTCTACAACACGATGATCCTGGCCTCGATCGCCTTCGCGATCATCGTTCCGGCGTCGATCCTCTTCGGCATCATCGCCGGCATGCGGGAGGCGTCGAAACTCGATCGGACGATCTCGGTGGCGAGCATCGTCACCACCTCGGTGCCCGAGTTCGCTTCCGGCGTTTTCCTCAGCTGGATCTTCGTCATCTGGCTCGGAATCCTGCCCGGAACTTCGACGCTCGATACCGGTGCCGGCTGGTCCATCGCCTCCCAGCTCGTGCTGCCGGTCGCGGTGATGGTGCTCTACGACCTCGGCTACGTGATCCGCATGGTGCGCGCGTCGATGGTCGAGGTGATGATGCGGCCCTATATCCGCACCGCCGTGTTGAAGGGGCTTCGCTTTCGCGAGGTGATTCTCAAACATGCCGTGCGCAACGCGATGATCGCGCCTTTCACCGTGATCCTGCTGCAGATCAACTATCTGGTGACCGGTGTGGTGGTGGTGGAGGCGGTGTTCGCCTATCCGGGCTTCGGCCGGATGATGCTGGAAGGGGCGCTCTCGCAGGATATTGCCATCATCGAGGCAGGTGCGCTCTTCGCCGTGCTGATCGCCGTGGTGACGCAGATCGTCGGGGATTTCGGCTACATGCTGCTCAATCCTCGCATCCGGTTCAGTTGAGGACGCCGCCATGACCACCGATGTCCGGAACTTCGGCGCGACCCGGCCTGGCGACGGAAGGCTCGCGCGCCTGCTGCGACGCATCGCGCTGCTGCGGGAATCGCCGGTCGGGATGGTCGGGGCGGCTCTCGTGCTGTTCTGGATCCTCGTCGCGATCCTGGCGCCCCTGATCTCGCCCTACGACCCGAACGCCAACGATTTCGAGATCGCGCGCGACTGGTACCCCTCCGCGCGGCACTGGCTCGGCACCGACAACCAGTCGCGCGACCTGCTTTCGCGCATCATCTGGGGCTCGCGCACCGTGCTGATCGTCGCGCCGACCGCCGTCGGCTGCGCCTATTTGGTCGGTTGCGTGATGGGCCTTCTCGCCGGCTATTACCGGGGTTGGGTCGATCTGGTGGTGATGCGGATCTCGGACATCATCCTCTCCTTCCCGGTGATCATCCTTTACATGATCATCATCGCGAATTTCGGCCCCTCGGCCTTCAACATCATCCTCGCGGTCACCTTCATCGCCGCGCCCCAGATCACCCGCATCGTCCGCGGCCTGACCCTCGAGCTTCGCGAGCGCGACTATGTCGCGGCCGCCAAGATGCGCGGCGAGTCCGCCTGGTACATCATGCTGGTCGAGATCCTGCCCAATGCGCGGGGGCCGCTCATCGTGGATGCGTGCCTCCGCATGGGCTACACCACCATCGCTATCGGCGTGCTCGGCTTCCTCGGTCTCGGCCTCCCGCCGCCGGACCCCGATTGGGGCGGCATGGTGAAGGACAGCTACGCCCTGATGTCGACATATCCGCTGATGTCGATCATCCCCTGCATGGCCATCTCGTCGCTCGTCGTCGGCTTCAACCTGCTCGCCGACGGCATCCGCGAAATCGGGCTGAGGGATTGATGACCGGATCCGCGAGACGCCCGGTGCTCGAGCTGGTCAATGCGCGCATCTCCTATTTCACGCGCGCGGGCGAGATCAACGTCGTGCCCGATATCAGCTTTACCCTTCATGAAGGCGAGGCGCTGGGGCTGGTGGGCGAATCCGGCTGCGGGAAATCGACCGTCGCCTTCGCGGTGATGAACTATCTGAGCGGCTCCGGCCGGCTCACCGGCGGCCGCATCCTGTTCGAGGGCCGCGACATGCAGCAGATGTCCTCGGCCGAGCTGCGTGCCGTCCGCGGCAACAAGATGGCGATGGTCTATCAGGATCCGATGAGCAGCCTGAACCCGGTGATGACCGTGGGCCGGCAGCTCATGGAGGTGCCGATCATCCATGAAGGCGCCTCGGAGGCCGCGGCTCGCGAGCGCGCGATCGCGATCCTGAAGGAAGTCAACCTGCCGGATCCGGAAAGCGTGTTCGAACGCTATCCGCACCAACTTTCCGGCGGCCAGCAGCAGCGCGTCGTGATCGCCATGGCGCTGATGTCGGAGCCTTCGCTCCTGGTGATGGACGAGCCCACCACCGGCCTCGACGTCACGGTCGAGGCGGCCGTGCTCGATCTGGTCGCGCGACTGCGCGAAACCCGCAATTCCGCCATCATCTTCATTAGCCACAATCTCGGCACCGTGGTCCGGATCTGCGATCGCATCGGCGTCATGTATGCGGGCGAGCTGGTGGAGGAGGGGCCGATCGGGAAGGTGTTTCGCGACCCGCGCCATCCCTATACGCGCGGGCTGCTGGATTGCATCCCGGTCCTCGGCAGCGACAAGCGTTCGGCGCCGCTGGTGCCGATTCCGGGCCAGGTGCCGCCCGCCATGGCGCGGCCGCCGGGTTGCGTCTTCGCGCCGCGCTGCCCGCATGCGGTGCCGGAACGTTGCTCGGTGGGCGACATCCCGACTGGCGCGGTGGGCGGCGATCCCGAGCATCTCGTGCAATGCGTCCGCGAGCCGGAGCTGCCCGACTATCGTCGGCCGCAGGCGAGCGGGCCGATCGAGGCGGCGGTCGAGGCAAGCGAGCCGATGCTCTCGATCGAGCATCTCGACAAGGTCTATCGCCAGGCCGGCGGGCTCTTCGACAGCGCAGGCGGATACGACGTTCGGGCGCTGAGCGACGTTAATCTGGAGGCGCAGCGCGGCACGACGCTCGCCATCGTGGGCGAATCCGGCTGCGGCAAGTCCACGCTCGCCAAGGTGCTGACCGGGCTGGAGAAAGCGACGGCGGGGAAAGTGAGCCTCGGCGGGG
>CAZMUZ010000068.1:0-19914 GCA_964569315.1 uncultured Rhodospirillaceae bacterium
GTAGCGCGACCGGTCGATGCCCTGCTTCTCGCCGAGCGCGGCGAACATCGCGAGTACGATGGGGCCGATGGAGTTGCCGAGCGTGCCGACCCGCTTGATGCTGTCGAGCGGAATGCCGTCGAAGAGCGCTTCGAGGTCGGCGAGGCTGTCCACCGCCACGCCCACCCGGCCGACCTCGCCTGAGGCCATGATGTGATCGGAATCGTAGCCGCACTGGGTCGGCAGGTCGAAGGCGACCAGAAGCTGCTGCACGCCGAGCTCGATCAGATGCTTGAAGCGGCGATTGCAGGCCTCCGCCTCGCCAAATCCGGTATAGGCCGAGACGACGAAGGGCTCGGTGCGGTTCATTCCCGGCCGGTCGCCGCGGGTGAAGGGATACTCGCCGGGAAATCCCAGATCGCGCAGATAGTCGAAGCCGCCGGCGGCGAGGTCGGCCGGGGTGTAGAGCGGGGCGATCTCGAGGCCGTTGTCGGCACGGAAGCGCTTGCGCTCGGCCTTGTCGCGCAACGCGGCATCGTAGACCTCGGCGCGCCAGCGCTGCTGCTCGGCAGCAATCCGCATCGCCTCGTCTGCGGCAGGATCGACCTGAGCCTCCGTCTGCCGGCGGCGCTTTTCGGGTTGCCCGTTCATGATCCCTTGCTCCTTCGCATCGCGACCGCAGCCGTCTCTTCAGGCGCCGTCGCGGCATCCATCAATCCTCGCGCCGCCTCGGCGGGCAGACAAGCGCCGGCCAGCACGCGTTCTGCCCATCGGTCGAGCGCGTCGCCGTCTTCGAGACGAAGCTCGGTCAGTCTCGCCTCGAAGAGCCGGCGCGTCCGCTCCATGAGCTGGACGCGTTGCATGGCATGCCGCCTCGCGGTGAAGCGCCGGTTCGCATCCGACCAGACGAAGAAACGCTCGATCGCGTCCTTGAGGCCGCTGACGCCCTCGCCGCTTGTCGCCGTGACGGCATGAACCGGCGGTATCCACGCACCGCCGCTCTCCCCGGCGCCGTGTCTTGCCCGCAGCCGGAGATCGCCGATCGTGCTCGATCCCGCAGCCGGCGCCGGACCGTCCATCCCGCGATAGGCGAGGTGCAGCATCGCGGTCAGGTCGCGGGTGACGGCATCCACGCCCGGCAGGTCCGCCTTGTTGACGACGAAGAGATCGCCGATTTCCATGATGCCGGCCTTCGCCGCCTGCAACCCGTCCCCGAGGCCCGGCACCGAAACCACTGCGACACAGTCGGCATTGTCCTTGATTTCCACGTCGCTCTGACCGGCCCCCACGGTCTCGATCAGGATCCGCTCGATGCCGAAGCTCGCCAGCACCGTGCAGATATCCGGCGTGGCGGCCGAGAGGCCGCCTGCATGGCCGCGCGCCGCGAGGCTGCGGATATAGACGCGGTCCAGCCCTTCGCTCCGTCGCATTCGGAAGCGGTCGCCGAGGATGGCGCCGCCGGAATAGGGGCTCGAGGGATCGACCGCCAGGACCGCGACCTCGACACCGGCTTCCGCCCAGGCGGCCGCCAGCGCGTCGGTCAGGGTGGATTTTCCGCTGCCGGGCGGGCCGGTGATGCCGAGAATGCGCAGGTCCGCGAGCCGCGCCTGGCCGGCCCTGAGCAGCGCGGGGTCGGCCGGCCGCCCGTCCTCGACGGCTGTGATGATCCTCGCCAGCTGGGCTCGCTTCAGTGGCTCCATTGCACCTGTCTCGTCTCCGGCCCTTGGGACAGGCCTTTGCCTGCCGCGCCGGCTCAGGCAACCTTGAGCAGAAGCCCGTCGCCCTGTCCGTAGCCGCCGCAGATCGCGGTCACGCCTTCGCCGCCGCCCTGTCGCCGCAGCCCGTTGATCAGCGTCATGGCGAGGCGCGCGCCACTGGCGCCGAGCGGGTGCCCGAGCGCCACGGCGCCGCCATGCGGGTTGGTCCGTTCGCGCAATTTATCGGCCGCCTTGCGATCGCCGTCGGCAAGCTTGAGGGTGCTGACCAGAGGCGTCGCGGCGAACGCCTCGTTGATCTCGATGAGGCACATCGTCTCGATCTTCCGGTCGGCGCGGCGCAGCAGCTTCCCGATGGCGAGGGCCGGCGTATAGGAACCGGAGGTCGGGCCATCCGCCACCTGCACATAGTCCGCAATCGTGGCGAGCGGCTCGGCGCCGAGCGCCTTGGCGACGGCCCGCGAGCCGAGCAGCAGGAAGGCCGCACCGTCATTCAGCCCCGGCGCATTGCCGGGCGTCACGGTCGGGCTGCCATAGACGGTCTTGAGGGTGGCAAGCTTTTCGGGCGTCGCGTCGCGTCGCGGCGATTCGTCGGCTTCGAGCGCGGGCGCGTTGCCGCTTTCGGCCGGCCAGGGGAAGCGCTCGTCATCGAAATAGCCGGCGGCATCGGCGGCGAAATAGCGTTGATGGCTCTGCACCGCCCAGGCGTCCTGCTGTTCGCGGTCGACGCCGAAGCGCAGCGCCTCTTCGCCCGTATAGGCAGCGATCGCCTTGTCGAGGAAATCGGCGCGCAGCATCAGCGGATCGCGCACGTCGACCGGGCCCGGGCGGCTGCCCCGCTGCCGCGGCCAGAGGAAGGGCGTGCCGCTCAGATTCTCGGCCCCGCCGCAGATCACGAGATCGGCGAGCCCGAGCTTGATGTCCTTCCAGCCGAGCCCGATCGCGGTCATGCCGGAGCAGCAGGCGCGATCGACCGTCAGCGACGGCGTTTCCGCCGGTAGCGACGAGCGCAGTACCGCCTGGCGCGCCGGCGTGAGAACGCCGGCACCGATCATGCCGACGCCGGCATAGACGCTGTCGATCCGCGCCGGGTCGACGGCGGTGCGCGCGAGCAACATGTCGATGGTGCGGGCGGCGAGGATCGCGGTCGGCACGGCCTCGAGCTTGCCGCCGAACCGGCCGAATGGCGTGCGCGCAACGCCCAGCACGACGACGTCGCGATCGTTCTCAGCCATGGACGCCTCCGGAGCTCTCCAGATGCTGCCTGCGCAGCAGCGCCTTGTCGATCTTGCCGTTCGGCGTGCGCGGCAGCCCCTCGATGAAGCGCCAGACTTTGGGCGTCTTGATGCCGAGCCGCGGCTTGCAATGGGCCGTGCAGAGTTCCGCGGTCAGCGCCGTGCCGGCCTCGCTCGCCACGAAGGCAACCGCGATCTCGCCGAAATTGGGGTCGGGCGCGCCGATCACTGCCGATTCCAGCACGCCAGGGCAGGCGGAGAGGCAGGCTTCGACCTCCTGCGGGTAGATGTTGAACCCGCCGGAGATCAGCATCTCCTTGTTGCGCCCCATCAGATAGACGAAGCCTTCGTCGTCGCGACGCGCCAGATCGCCCGAGGCGAGCCAACCGTCGCGCAACACCTTCTTCGTCTCCTCCGGCTTCTGCCAGTAGCCCAGCATCAGATGCTCGGCGCGAATGGTGATCTCGCCGATCTCCCCCGGGGCCACCGGCCTGCCGTCGGCATCGCGAACGGCGACTTCCACGAAGCTGTAAGGCCGCCCGATGCTGCCCGTACGCAGCCGCTCCGACATCGGTCCCGAGCCGGGCCGGAAATGCTCCTCCGGCGTGAGGCGGGTGCAGGTCATCATCGCTTCGGTGAGGCCGTAATTCTGCGTCAGGATCGGGCCGAAGCGCTGCAGGGCCTTCTCTAGCGTATTGATCTGGATCGATTCCGCGCCATAGCCGATCCAGCGCAGGCTCGAGAGATCGAAGCGATCGACTTCGGGATGGTTGACGATCCGCGTCAGCACCGTCGGGACGCAGGAAAAAGACGTCACCTTGTGCCGTCCGATCGCTTCCAGCAGCGCATCGACCTTGCCGCCCTGGACGATGACGTTGGTGGCGCCGCGCACCAGGAAGGGGGTGCAATAAGCGCCGCTGGCATGGGTGAGGGGGCCGATATGGGCGAGCCGGTCCGTGGTCTGGATGTCGCGGTCGATCAGCATGTTCTTGTAGAGGCTGAGCCAGCAACGATGGCTCAGCATTACGCCCTTCGGCACGCCCGAGGTGCCGGAGGTGTAGTTGATCGAGGCGAGCGCATCGTATGCGGGCTCCGTCGCGGCGGGCGCTTCTGCGCCCAAGGCCTGCAGCGCGCGCCAGGAGGGTCCGCCTGCCGCGTCCTCGCTATCGACGGCCGCGCGCCAGAGCGTTGGCGCATCGAGCGTCTCGACCTGGGCGGCGGTGCTGCGGTCGAAGAAGAGCGCGCGCGCCCCGCAATCCGCCAAGACGTTGGCGACTTCGAACCCGGTGTAGCGGGCATTGAGCGGAACCCGGACCAATCCGGCCCGTTCGAGCGCGAGCTGCAGCAGGACGTACTCGGCCCGGTTCGCCATGAAGAGGCAGACCCGCTCGCCGGGCGGAAGCTTCGCGGCGAGACCGCGCGCAAGGCGCTCCACGGCCCGGTCGAGCTCGATAAAGCTCCATTGCCGCTCGTCATGGATCAGCGCCGGCCGCTCGCCGTAGCGCTGGGTCGCATTACGAAGATAGACGACGGCGCTCATCCGTTCGCGCGGGCGGTCGCCGGAAACCGCTCCTCGAGATAGCGCACGATCTCATAGACGGGCGTGCTGGAGAGAAACACCTGCGCCACGCCCTGCCGTTCCAGATCCGGCAGGTCTTCCTGCGGTATGACGCCGCCGGCGATCAGCAGAATCTGTTCGCCGCCCTGCTCGTCGAGCAGTTTCCGGATGCGCGGCAGGAACACGTCATGGGCGCCGGAGAGGATGCTGATGCCGATCACGTCCACATCCTCTTCGATGGCGGCACGGACCACCTGCTCCGGCGTCCGCCGGATGCCGGTATAGATTACTTCCATGCCGGCCTCGAGCAGGCCGCGCGCGATCACCCGCGCCCCGACATCGTGTCCGTCCAGCCCGACCTTGGCGACCAGAACGCGTAAGGGCCTCGAATCCTCGGCCATCGGACTCCCTTGGCCCGGCAGGGGCCGGGCGACGATAGGCGCCAGAATGGTACCGGGCCCCTTGCCATGCCAATTATGTCTCCTGATGGGGTTCATCAGGTCGGTTGAAGCCGGGGCGGCGCTGGGATAGGACAGTTTCCCAGGGCGGCTCTGCCGCCGGCCGGCATGCCCGGCGCCCTCGAATCGGGACCGCATGGATCTCAGGCAAATCCAATATTTCGTCGCGCTCTACGAGGAACGCAGCATCACCCGCGCGGCGAAACGCCTGCATGTCGTGCAGCCGGCCGTCAGCATGCAGATCCGCAAGATCGAGATGGATTGCGGATTCGACCTCTTCGAGCGCACGGCACAGGGCGTCAATCCGAACGCGCTCGCCCAGCAGCTCTATCCGCTTTGCCAGAAGGTCCTCGGCGATCTCAACGCCGCGCGCAACTTTCTCCGCGAGGCCAAGGGCCGGGTGGCCGGCAGCCTCTCGGTCGGGGTGCCACCTTCGACGGCCCATAGCTGCCTCGCCGACGTCGTCGCCGATTTCGCGGCGCAGTATCCCGACGTCCGCCTTTCGGTCCGTGAAGGCTATAGTGCGCAGCTTTTCGAATGGCTGGCGGACGGCGTTCTCGAAATCGCCATCGTGATCGCTTCCGAGGGGGAGAGGCGGGTCCAGCTTTCGCCGCTCCTGACCGAGGAGCTGGTCGTCGTCATGGCTAAGGCGACGGCAGCCGGCCGGACCGGCCTCGCGGGGGCGGATCTTGCGGGGCTGCGGCTCGTCCTGCCCTCCAGCGAGAATTTCACCCGGCTCCTCATCGAGAATGAGCTCGGGCGCGAAAGCCTCGTGCTGCAACCGGCCGTGGAACTCGACTCGCTGTCGGCTGTGCTCAACCTGATGCATCGGCCGGGCTGGGCGACGATCCTGCCCCGCAGCGTCGCGAGCGGCCGCCGCTTCCCGGCCGAGCTGCAATGGCTGCGGCTGGAACGGCCCTCGATCAGCCGGACGCTCGCCGTGGCCACCCAGCAGGCGGGCGAAATGTCGCTCGCGGCCAAGCTCTTCGTCGGCCAGCTCGAAGTGGCGCTGAAGCTCGCGACCGGCAGCGTTTCCGCGCATCAGCCGACCTGATAGACCGGATAAAGACTAACTATTTGGGCAAATCCGCGCGCCGGGCCAACATCCGCCCGGCATAGGATCGCTATGCCCGTTGGGAGAGCCGCATGGCCGCCGAGGCGAAGCCGAAGACCAACCTCGACATGTTCACCATGGTGGTGCTCCGCCGGCGCATCGAGGCCATCATCCGCGAGATGACCAATGCGCTCTTCCGCTCCGGCCGGTCGGGCGTGCTGAACACGGCGATGGATTTCTCCTGCAGCCTGACGGACGCCAGTTTCCGGTCCGTCAGCGTGGCGCTCGGCCTGCCCGTGCATGTCGGCGCGGTGCACCTCATCCCCGAGGCGATCTCGACCAAATTCGGCAAGAACGTCCAGCCCGGCGACTGCTTCGCCAACAACAGCGGCTATCTCGGCAACACCCATTGCGCGGATTTCACCCTCTGCGCACCGGTCTTCTACGAAGGCCAGCTCATGTTCTACTCCATCGCCCGCGCGCATCTGGGCGACATGGGCTTCCCCCAGCCGACCACCTACAACCCGCGCGCCCGCGACGTGTACGAGGAGGGGCTGATGCTGCCCTGCGTGCGCATCCAGCGGAACTACGAGGACGTGCCGGAGGTGATCGACATCTGCCGGGCGAACATCCGCGTGCCGGACCAGTTCTACGGCGACTATCTCGCGACGCTCTCGGCGGTGCGTACGGGCGAGCGGCGCCTCGCCGAGCTTTGCGGCAAATACGGCGTCGACGTGATCAAGTCCTTCCTCGACGAGTTCCAGCAATATGCGGAGCGCATGGCGGTCGATGCGATCCGCAGGTTGCCGGCCGGCACGGTCACCCGCGAGATGCGGTACGATTCCGAGATCGCCGAGTATCCGGACGGCATCCCGGTGCGGGCGACGGTGACCGTCGATCCGAAGGACGCGCGCGTAATCGTCGACCTCACCGAAAATGTCGACAATCTGCCGCTCGGCATCAACATGACCGAGAGCACCGTGCTCGCCTCCTGCATGACGGCGGTGCTGAACGTGCTTGGCGCGGATATCCCGCGCTCGAGCGGCGCCTTCAGCCGCATCGAGGTGCGGATGCGCGAGGGCAGCGCGATCGGCAAGCCGAAATTCCCGGCCGCGACCTCGGCCGCCACCACGAACCTCTGCCATGCGCTGACACCGCATATCCAGTCGATGTTCGCGGAGCTCGCCGACGGGCTCGGCACCGCCTACGGCACGATCGGCATGCCCGCTTCCTGCCCGGTGGTGAGCGGCAAGGACAGCCGGCATGACGGCAAGCCCTTCGTGAACCAGGTGATCATGGGTTACTGGGGCGGCCCGGCGCTCTCCGGCCATGACGGCTGGCTCACCTATGGCAGCGGCGCCTCGCAGGGCATCCTCTGGCAATCGAGCGTGGAAGTGACCGAGCAGCAGCAGCCGATCATCGTCGAGAAGCTGGAAATCCGTCAGGATTCCGGCGGCGCCGGAACCTGGGAAGGGGCGCCGGGCGCGAGCTGCGTGTTCCGGGCACGCAACGACGCGGTGCGCTTCATGGTAAATTCCGCCTCGCGGAAGTTCCCGCCGCCGGGCGTGCGCGGCGGACTGCCGGGCGCCAGCATGACGGTGACCAGGCAGCGCGCCGATGGCGGCCGCGAGGAGCTGCCGATCTCCGTCGATGTGACGCTGGAGCCCGGCGAGCGCCTCATTTCCGAAGCCTGCGGCGGCGGCGGCTATGGCGATCCGCTGGCGCGCGATCCGGAACAGGTGCGGCGCGGCGTGGCGGAAGGACGCATCAGCCGCGAGCGCGCCGACAAGGTCTATGGCGTGGTGCTCTCCGGCGACGGTTTCGGCATCGCCGTCGACAAGGCAGCGACCGAAAACCGGCGCAGCGCCACCCGTCAGGCCCGGGCGCGCTGATCATGGGACTTTCGATTGCAGTCGATGTCGGCGGCACCTTCACCGATTTGGTGCTGCGGGACGAGGCGGGCGTCGTCGAAAGCCTGAAGAGCCCGACCACGCCCGGACGTCTGGTCGATGGCATCCTCAATGCGGTGGGGCTCGCCGCGGAGCGGCGTTCGATCCCGGTCGCCGATCTGCTCGGACGCTGCGAGCGCTTTGCCGCCGGTACCACGGCCGCAACCAACGCCATCCTCGAAGGCACCTATCCGCAAACCGCGCTGCTCTGCACGGAAGGGTTCCGCGACCTGCTGCTGGTGCGCGAGGGCGGCAAGGAAGACACTTACAACATCCGAATCGACTATCCGGCACCCTACATCCCGCGCCATCTGACCTTCGAGATCGCCGAGCGGGTCAACGCCGAAGGCGGCGTCGAGCGAGCGCTCGACGAGGCGCAGGTCGGCGCCGCCCTGCTGAAGGTGAAACAGTCCGGTGTCCGCGCCGTGGCGGTCTGCCTCCTCTGGTCGATCGCCAACGACAGGCACGAGCGCCGCATCGGCGAGCTCATCGAACGGCACCTGCCGGGCATTCCCTACAGCCTCAGCAGCGCCGTCAGCCCCTCGATCCGGGAGTATCGGCGCGCCTCGGCGACCGCGATCGACGCCTCGCTGAAGCCGCTGGTCTCTGCGAGCGTGGGCGCGCTCGAGAGCCGGCTGCGCGAGGCGGGCTTCAAGGGCATCGTCACGCTGGTGACCTCGAGCGGCGGCCAGACGGCGGGCGCCGAGGTGGTGCGGAAGCCGGTCTATCTTTGTCTTTCGGGCCCTTCGGCCGCGCCGGAAGCGGGCCGGCGTCTCGCGAAGTCCGAAGCCGTCAAGGAAGGCAACGCCATCGTCGTCGATATGGGCGGCACCAGCTTCGACGTCAGCATCGTCACGGACTGGGACATCCCGATGCATCGCGAGGGCATCATCGCCGGCCATATGTTCGGCGTGCCCTCGGTCGATGTGAAGACGATCGGCGCCGGCGGCGGCAGCATCGCGCGCGTCGATGCCGGCGGCTTCATCCATGTCGGCCCCGAGAGCGCGGGGGCGCAACCGGGGCCTGCCTGCTATGGCCGCGGCGGCGAGCGGCCGACCGTGACCGACGCCAATCTGGTGCGCGGATTCCTCAATCCGGCGGGGTTCGCCGGCGGCGTCATGACGCTCGATGCGGCCCGCGCGACCGCGGCGCTCGAGCAGACGATCGCGAAGCCGCTCGGCATGGATGCGCCGGAGGCCGCAGGCCTCGTCTGCCTCACGGTCGAGCAGAACATGGTGGCCGCGATCGAGGACATCACCTTGAAGCGCGGCGTCGATCCGCGCGAATACATCATGATCGCCGGCGGCGCCGCGGCCGGGCTCCATGCCGTCGCCATGGCGCGCGAGCTCGGCATCAAGCGGATTCTCGTGCCGCGCGTGGCGGGCGCGCTCAGCGCTTATGGCATCCTGGTCAGCGACATCCGCTCGGCCTTCGCCACGAGCCTGCTCACCGACAGCGCCGGTTTCGATTTCGACCGGGTGGGAGAGGCGCTGGCGAAGCTCGAAGGCGAGGCCTCCGCCTATCTCGACCGCATGGAAGTGCCGGCCGCTAAGCGCGCGCTCCTCTTCACCACCGAGGCCCGCTATCGCGGCCAGGTCTGGCAGCTCACCTTGCCTCTGCCGCGGTCGCGCATCGGCGATAAGGCCGCGCTCGCGGAGCTGGTCGAGGCCTTCCACAAGCTCCACGAGACCCGCTATCTCGTGCGCAGCCCGGGCGACGTGGTCGAGTTCATCGAATGGAACGTGATGGCGGTCGGCCGCATGGAAGAGGCGGAAGCCGCGCGGCCGGCGGTGCCGGCCTCGGGGAGCGCCGCCAGGGTCGGCGCGCGCCCGATGTATTTCCGCGAGCTCGGCGGTATGAAGGAGGTCCCGGTCTATGCCGGCGAGCGCCTCAAGATCGACGAGGAGGTCGCCGGACCGGCCGTGATCGAGGAACCGTTGACGACGATTGTGCTCTATCCTCGGTCGCGCGCGCGCGCGACCGCGCAGGGCAGCATCTGGGTCGAGCTGCTATAGATCGAGGCGGCTGAAGCCGCGCCGGAAGGAACGGGCGCCATGGCGCAGAAATCGATGAAGGTCTATCTCAACGGCAAGCTCGTGCCGGAAGAGGAGGCGAAGCTTTCCGTCTTCGACCGCTGCTTCCTCTATGGCGACGGGGTGTTCGAGGGCATCGCCGTCTGGAACCGCGCGCCCTTCCGCGCCGATGCCCATCTCGACCGGCTCTTCGCCGGGCTCGACTATCTCCATATCGAGTCGCCGCTCGACCGCGCGGGCTGGCTCGATGTGTTCGACGAGATCGTCGCGGCGAACGACATGGAGGACGGCTATCTGCGGCTTCAGCTCAGCCGCGGCGAGGGCATGTCCTCGATCAAATGGGAGCGGCGGCTGCTTCGCAAGCCGGAGCCGAATGTGGTGGTGATCCCGATCCCGGGGTTCCGCGACTACTACAAGGGCCTCTTTGCCCAGAAGGCGGAACAAGGCCTCCGCGGCGTCGTGGTCTCGCGGCCGCGCATCGCCTCGGCCGCGATCCCCTCCGGCATGAAGCATTGCAACTATCTCAACAGCGTGCTCGGCGCGATCGAGGTCACCGACGCGAAGGTGGATATCGGCGTCGCGGTGGACCGGGACGGGTTCGTCACCGAAGGCATCGCCTACAATCTCTTCATCGTGAAAAATGGCGGTCTCGTCACGGCGCCGCTCGACCGCGACATCCTTCCCGGCATCACCCGCGACGTGGTGCTGGCGCTTGCGCGCGGAGCCGGCATCCGGGCCGAGGAGAAGCTGTTCGACGCCTACGCCATGACGACGGCGGACGAGATCTTCATCTGCTCGACGCTCGAGCTCGCCGTGCCGGTGGTCGAGATCGACGGCCGGAAGATCGGATCGGGCAAGCCCGGTCCCGTGACCAGGCGGATGGGCGAGATGTTGATCGCCGAGATGGATGCGGAGGCCGCGCGATACCATGCGTCGCGGAAAAAAGGCGGCGCGCGCAAGGCCGCGGGAAAGCGCGGCTGACGGCCGCCAGATATCGAAGGGGAGAACCATGGCAGGATTCATCGATCTGACCGGCAAGACGGTGCTGGTCACCGGCGGCTCGCGCGGCATCGGCGAGGCGATCGTGCGCGGCCTCTACGCGCAGGGCGCCAACGTCGTCCTCAACTATTCTCGGAGCAAGGAGCGCGCCGAAAGGATCGCCGCCGAGCTCGGCAAGGATCGCTGCATTGCGCTCGGCGCCGATATGACCGACTGGCGCCAGCTCGAGAAGCTGTGGAACGACGCGGTCGCCTGGAAGGGCCGCATCGACGTGGTGGTGAACAATGCCGCTGCCCGCGAGCCCATCGATCTCGACGCCCCCACCGGGGAATGGGACGCGCACTGGATCAAGGCGCTCCGGATCAATCTCGTGGCGACCGCCCATATGTCCCGCTTTGCCGCCCTCCATTACAAGAAGACGGGCGAGGGGATCATCATCAGCATCACCGGCCGGATCGCGGTGCGCGGCGACCGCCCGGAGTTCTTCCAGGACGGCGCCTCGAAGGGCGGCATGAATTCGCTGATGCGCGGCATGGCGCGGTTCTGCGCGAAGGACGGCGTCATCACCTATCTCGTCTGCCCCGGCATCATCGCCACCGATCAGGGCGACGAGTTCGTCAAGATCTACGGCATGCAGGAGGCGACGAAGGAGATTCCGCTCGGCGAGCTCGGCAAGCCGGAGGACATCGCGAACGTCGTCGTCTTCCTCGCGAGCGGCAAGGCGCGCTACGCGACGGGCGCCACGATCGACGTGGTCGGCGCGTCCTTCCTGCATTGAGCGCGGCGGCGCCGGACCCCGGGCGCGCGATGGTTGCCTCCCGGCCCCGGAACGATCCGCCGGGAGAGAGTCCGGAGACATCCGAGAGCCTGATCGGCCGATCCCTGCTTCGCAGCGAGGACGACCGGCTGCTGAAAGGCGCTGGCCGCTTCGTCGCGGACCGGGTGCTGCCGGGCATGCTGCATGCGGTGGTCCTTCGCTCGCCCCATGCCCATGCCAGGCTATTGAGCATCGATGCGGCGGATGCCCGCGCCATGCCCGGGGTGGTCGCGGTCTATACCGGCGCCGATCTCGCGGCGGCCGGGTTCAAGCCCTTGCCCTGCGTCAGGCCCATCGAGAGCATCGACGGACGGCCTTTCTCTCCGCCGCCGCGTCATGCGCTGGCGATCGACCTGGTGCGCCATGTCGGCGATCCCGTGGCGCTGATCGTCGGCGAAACGCTCGCCGCCGCGACCGATGCCGCCGATCTGGTGATGGTCGATTATGACCCGCTGCCGGCCGCGATCGATCCGGAGACGAGCCCCGAAATTGCATTCCTCTGGGAGAAGGGGGACCGGGCGGCCGTCGATGCCGCGATGGCCGTGGCGGCGGCGGTCGTCGAGCTCCGCGTCGTCAACAACCGGGTCCTGATGTTCCCGATCGAGCCGCGCGGCGCCATCGGGCACTACGATCCAGCGACGGGCGGCTACATCCTGGAGACGCCGACGCAGGGCGCGCATCTTATCCGGCGGCTCGTGGCCCCGAGCCTCGGCGTCGAGGAGGCGAAGCTCCGCGTCGTGACGGAGGATGTCGGCGGCAGCTTCGGCCTCAAGCTCGTGAACGCGCCGGAGCAGACCTTGGTGCTCTTTGCCGCAAAGCTGCTCGGGCGGCCGGTTCGCTGGATAGCGAACCGGTCGGAATCTTGCGCGTCGGACAATGCCGGGCGCGATCATGTCAGCCGCGCTCGCGCCGCCTTCGACGCCGCCGGAAGAATCCTTGCGCTCGAGGTTCGCACCTTCGGCAATCTCGGTGCCTATGCGTCGGCCTTGAGCCCCACGACCCACACGGCGGGCTTCGGCGCGACGCTCGGCGGGCCTTACGCCATTCCGGCGATCTACCTGCATGCGACCGGCGTCTATACCCATATGGCGCCGACCGACGCTTATCGCGGCTCCGGCAAGCCGGAATCGCTGCATCTGACCGAGCGGCTCATGGAGCGTGCCGCGCGCCAGCTCGGTATCGATCCGGTCGAGCTAAGGCGACGCAACCTCGTGCCGTCGGCCGCCATGCCCTACAAGGCGGCGACAGGCTATGTGTTCGACAGCGGCGATTTTCCGGGCGCGCTCGATCGCGCGCTCGCCGTCGCCGACTGGACCGGCTTTTCCGCGCGTCGCGAGGCGGCGCAGGCGAAGGGATTGCGTCTTGGCATCGGCATCTGCTGCTACATCCATACGACCGGCGTGACCTCGAGCGAGATCAGCCGCGCGGAGCTCGATCCGGACGGCGTCGTGCTGGTCAAGACCGGGCTGCAATCCTCCGGCCAGGGCCATGAGACGACCCTGGCGCAGCTCGTGGCCGACCGCGTCGGCGTCCCGCTCGGCCGCGTCCGCCTGATGCAGGGCGATACCGGGAAGTTGGGCGCCACCGGCGGGCCGACCGCCGGTTCCTCCTCGCTGCAGGTCGGCGGCGTCACCATCCTGCGTGCGGTCGAGAAGATGATCGAGGCGGCGCGCGAGGCCGCCGCCGAGCAGCTCGAAACCGCTTCGGTCGATCTCGATTTTGCCGGCGGACGCTTCACCGTGCGCGGCACGGATCGCTGGATCGATCTCCCGACCCTGGCGCGCCGCCTTGCGGCCGCCGACATGCCCGGCTGCGCCGGCGAGGCCGCGCTCGAAGGCCCGACCCTGACTGTGCCGAACGGCGCCTATGTCGCCGAGGTGGAGGTCGATCCGGAGACCGGTGTGGTGAGGCTCCTCCGCTTCTCCGGCGCCGACGATGTCGGGCGGCGGCTCAACCCGCTGCTGGTCGAAGGCCAGCTCCATGGCGCGCTTGCGCAAGGCATCGGCCAGGCGTTGATCGAGCGCGTCGTCTACGATCCGGAAACGGGCCAGCTTTTGTCCGGCTCGCTCATGGATTACGGCCTGCCGCGTGCGACCGACCTGCCGAACTTCGACCTCGTTGCCGCCGATATTCCGACCGCCAATAATCCGCTCGGCATGAAGGGGGTCGCGGAGGTGGGCTGCATCGGTGCGCCCGCAGCCGTGATGAATGCCGTGATCGACGCGCTCGGCGGCGAAGAGATCGACATGCCCGCGACGCCGGAGATCGTCTGGCGTGCGCTCAATCGAAAGGACCTGCCATGACGATTCCGGCCCGTGCCGACGTGGTGATCATCGGCGGCGGCATCATCGGATGCTCGCTCGCCTATCACCTCACCAAGATCGGCATCAAGGACGTGCTGCTGCTGGAGCGGAAGAAGCTGAGCTGCGGCACCACCTGGCATTCGGTCGGCAGCGTCGGTCAGCTCCGCGGCACGCGCATCGCGACCGAGCTCGCGCTCTACAGTTCGAACCTCTTCAAGACGCTCGAGGCGGAGACGGAGCAGCCGACCGGCTTCAAACAATATGGCTCGATCATGCTGGCCCTCAACAAGGACCGGCTGACCGAGATGAAGCGCACCGTCTCGATGGCGAAATCCTTCGGGCTCGAGGCCGAGATGATCGCCGTCGCCGACGTGAAGGCGCGCTGCGGCTATGTCACGACCGACGATGCGCTCGCCGGCATGTGGATGGCGGGGGACGGTCGCGTCAATGCGACCGACACGACCCTCGCTCTTGCCAAGGGCGCCCGCATGGGCGGCGCCAAGATCCTCGAGGACGTGAAGGTCGAGGGGCTGGTGATCGAGAATGGCGCGGTGAAGGGCGTCGTCACCAAAGAAGGCACGGTCCGGGCGGACGCCGTCGCCCTCTGCGCGGGGCTGTGGAGCCGCGATTTCGCGGCGCGCTATGGCGTGTCGCTCCCGATGCATGCGGCCGAGCATTTCTACGCCGTGACGGAGCCGGTGAAGGACCTGAAGCCCGGTATGCCGCTCATCCGCGTGCCGGACGAGAGCACCTACTACAAGGACGATGCGGGGAAGCTCCTCTTCGGCTGCCTCGAGCGAAAGGCGAAGCCCTGGGGGATGGACGGGATTCCGGAGGATTTCGCGTTCGACGCGCTGCCGGAGGATCTGGATCAGTTCGAGCCGATCCTGACCAAGGCGCTCGACCGTTTCCCGTTGCTGCGCGACACCGGCATCCGGCTTTTCTTTAACGGCCCGGAGACCTTCACGCCCGACGGCAATGCGCTGCTCGGCGAGACGCCGGAGCTCAAGAACTTCTTCGTCGCCTGCGGCATGAACACGACGGGCGTCATGTCGGCGGGCGGCGTGGGCAAGATCCTCTCGGAATGGATCAAGACGCGCGAGGTCCCCGAGGGCTTCGTCGATGCCGATATCCGCCGCGCCCATTCCTTCCAGGCGGGCAAGACCTTCCTCTATGACCGCACGGTCGAGGCGCTGGGCGTGCTCTACGACATGGGTTGGCCGAACCGCGAATATGCGTCGGCCCGCGGCGCGCGCCGGTCGCCCCTGCATGACACGATGCTGGCTGCGGGGGCGGTGATGGGGCAGGGCTCGGGCTGGGAATCGCCGCTCGTCTTTGCGCCGGCCGGGGCGTCGCGCGAGATCGACTACAGCTTCGCGAAGCAGAACTGGTTCGAGTGGTGCGCCGCGGAGTGCAAGGCCGCCACCGACGCCGTCGCCGCCTTCGACGTTTCGGCCCAGGGCAAGATTCTGGTGGAGGGGCCGGGGGCGCTCGGCCTGCTGCGGCGCGTCTGCGCGACGACGGTCGATGGACCGGTCGGCAGGTCCGCCGGCGCGATCTGGCTCAACAAGCGCGGCCGCATCGTCTCGCTCCCGTCCATCCTCCGGCTCGGGGAGGACCGGTTCCTCGTGTTGACGGCGGCGGCAAGCCAACGGCGCGATCTGAACTGGCTGCGCGACCACATTACGTCGGGCGAGGCGGTCGCGGTCGCCGATATGACGGGCGGCTGGGCGATGATCGAGCTGGTCGGCCCCAAGGCCGACGCGCTCGTCGCCGCTGCGGCGGGACGCGAGGCAGCGCCCGCGGCGGAGGGCGGTCCGGCGCGCCTCGGCTACGCGCCGGTGATCGCTTGGCGCGAGCAATGTTTCGGCTTGCCGGCCTGGGGCATTCTGGTCTCGGCGGAATTCGGCGGCAGCCTCGGGGAGACGCTTGCGGAGGCCGGCGCCTCGCGCGGGTTCCGTTGGGCCGGCAGCTATGCCGCCCATTCGCTCCGACTCGACGCGGCGGAAGCGGCCTGGCCCGCCGAGATCGACGACACCGTGACGCCGGCCGAGGCGGGGATGGCCTCGCGGCTTCGCGGCGACACGGATTTTCTGGGCGCTTCGGCGCCGCGCCCCAACAGCGCGCGGAAGCTGGTCCAGCTCCGGCTCGCCGATGGGGAGCGGTGGATGTTTCGGCAGGAGCCGATCGTCGCGGACGGCAAGGTGGTCGGCATCACCACCGGCGGCGCCTTCGGCCATCGCGCGGGCAAACCTGTCGCTCTCGGCTGGGTCCAGGGCAATGGTTTCAGCGAGCGCACCAAATGGGAGGTCGAGATCGCCGGCGAACGCGCCGCTGCGACCGGCCGGGTAATCTCGTAGGGCTGAACTACGGAAAAGCTCCGGGCTGGCGTTCGGCGACGATCATTGGCCCATGATCGGTCGCCGGCGCCAGCCCGGCTTTGCGCCGCCGAAGCGACGCGACGGTCGGTCGCGAAGTCCCGAGGGGCAGGATTCTGCACGACCGACGCTCCTGAAACCGACAGCCGAGCGAGGGGTAAGCATCCGGCCGCCGGCTCGTGCCCGTTCGAGCGATATGAAGAAAGAACCCTGATCGCGGAGGCGGGTTCCCCCCGCCGCCGGGCGGGTCCCTGTGAAGGAACGGGGTTTGCGGCGCGAACATTTCGTGGAGTTGCCGCAGAGACCGGGCCTCGCCGCGACATCCGGCCGCGGAACCGCCGGAATTGCGAGCGGTTGACCTCGTTAGGCAACCCGTCGCGGGCGCGTCGCCGCACGCCACGGAAATTCCCTCGTCCGAACGGAGGTTCCCCATGGCTTTCGCACTGCCGCCGCTACCTTATGCCTATGACGCGCTGGAGCCGCATGTCTCGGCGCGCACGATGAAGCTGCATCACGACAAGCACCACGCGACTTATGTTGAGAAGCTGAACAAGCTCGTCGCCGGCACGGCTCTCGAGCAATGCTCCCTCGAGCAAGTCATCATGACGACCAAGGGCGATGCGCGCGCAACCCAGACCAAGATCTTCAACAACGCCGCGCAGGTCTGGAATCATAGCTTCTTCTGGAACTGCATGACGCCGAAGCCGGCGGCGCCGAAGGCTTCGCTGCGGCAGCGGATCGAGAAGTGCTTCGGCGGGTCCGACAAGTTCAACAAAAGCTTCAAGACGGCGGCGGTCGAGCAGTTCGGCAGCGGTTGGGCCTGGCTCGTGGAAAGCGAGGGCGAGCTCAAGGTCAAGAGCACGTCGAATGCGGTGCCGCCCTTCGTGGATGGCGACAAGGTGCTGCTGACCTGCGATCTGTGGGAGCACGCTTACTATCTGGATTATCAGAACAAGCGGGATGAGTTTGTTACGATCTTCCTCGAGAAGCTGGTGAATTGGGACTTTGTTGCGTCTCGATTGGCGCAGAAGCAGGAATCTGCCGCGTAGGAACGGCAGCCCGGGCGCGTGAGTTCATGTCGCACGACGGTGATCAGTCTCGACGAACCAATGAAGGAGATTGGGTATGTTGAAGATGAAGATGCTGCTTGCCGCCACCGCGCTCACCAGCGCCCTCGCGCTTGCGGGTTGCGGCAGCTCCACCAGCGACCGTGCGATCAGCGGCGGTGCCCTCGGTGCGGGCGCCGGCGCGGCGACGGGTGCGGCGGTCGGGGGCAGCGCCCTCGGCGGCGCGATCCTGGGCGGTGCGGCCGGCGCGGCCATCGGCGCCTTCACCGAGGACGACGACATCGACCTCGGCAAACCCTGGTGGCGCTAAGCCACCACACCCGCTCTTTGAATGGGAAAGGCCGTCTTCGGGCGGCCTTTCTTTTTTGCCGCTCTTTTTGCTGCGTAACATCACGGGATGCGATGTCGTCGGCACCTGGAAAGGCGAAGGGGGCCGCTGTGGGACGGCCCCCTTCTTCAGGTCTGTTTTCCCCGAGTAGAGTCCCCCGAGGCGACCTGATCCTTATCTAGTTGCGGTTGCCGCTCTGGTTCGGGGTGCGGCCGCCGGCCGGCCGGTTGCGGCCAGGCTCGCGATCGGCGCGTCCTTCGCCGGGCTTGCCTTGTTCGCGCCGTTGCAGGTCTGGCTGAGAATTCCGGTCTCGACCCCGATCGGGATCGCGGGAATTACCGGGCTCGTTCTCGGCGTAAATCTCGGGCGCCTTGCCCGGAAAGTCCTTTCGCGGCTCAGGCCGCGGCTCCGGGTTCGGTTCGTTCGGCGAGCCCGGGCTCTGGTTTTTCGGCTGCATCGCGTCTTCTCCTCTGAAACGCCAGCGATGCGCTGACAATGCCGTTAAACCCCCGCAATCCGGCTGCGGTTCCGGGCCCGCCCCTCGAATGCGGCGCCATGACGCGCGAGAACTATGGTCGGAACTGCACGGCTCCGGGCGGCATTGCTTCCCTACAGGCCCAACGGATGGGGCCAATCCACAAGTTCGGAGGAATCGATGAATCAGGATCAGGTGAAAGGCCGCTGGAAAGAGATCAAGGGCAAGGTCAAGGAGAAGTGGGGCAAGCTCACCGACGACGATCTGCTCCAGATCGAAGGCAATCAGGACCAGCTCGTCGGTCGCGTTCAGCAGCGCTACGGCGTCGCGAAGGAAGACGCCGAAAAGCAGGTTCGCGATTTCATCGGCCGCTGCTGAGCCAGGCCGATCTCGGTTCTGAAGGGAGGCCCGCCCGCGTCGAATGCGGCGGGCTTCCCGTTTTCTCGCCCGCCGTTGGCGGAGCTGTTCCTCAGCGGAAGAACAGCCAGATGATCAGAAGAATCGGAATCGGCACCCCGAGCAGCCATAGCAACACATATCTCACAGCCAATCTCCCGTTTGGGATCAACAGCTTGAAGGGGCCGGTCGCCCGGCGCCCATGTGATTCAACCGCAGCATGACCATTTCGATCCGGAGGGAACCTCGGGCGGCGGCGCCTCATTTCCTCTTTGGACGGCGTCGGTGTGTTCGGCGCCATTCGCGTTCGTTATTGCAGGAGAAAGGACGGGCCATGAGACATCATCTTCTAGCCGCAGCCGCGCTGCTCACCGTGCTCAGTGCGCCGGCCTGGGGGCAGTCCGCGGACACGACCGAAACCACCGCACCGGCGCCTTCGACGGAATCCGCGGCGACCGTGTTGCCGCCGGCGGGTGCCGTTAGCGCGAATGACGTGATCGGCATCGATGTCGTCAACGTCGCAAACGAGAAGATCGGCTCCGTAAACGATCTGCTCATCGAGGATGAGGATAAGGTCGCCCTGGCGGTGATCTCGGTTGGCGGCTTCCTCGGCGTCGGCGACAAGCTGGTGACGCTGCCTTATGACGAGCTCCAGATCATGCAGACCGACGGCGGCCCCCAGATCGTCGCGCATATGACGAAGGAGCAGCTCGAAGCGCTGCCGTCCTTCCAGTATGAAGCGAGCGAGCCTGCGGCCGGCGGCTACGACAGCAGCGACGCGGTGAATGCGCCGGGCACGACGCAGACCGCGACGACGACCACGGATTTCGATTCGGAGAAGCAGAGCTTCACCGACGAGTACGGCACCCAGATCCAGAGCTGGGACGACCGCGTGGCGGAGTTCGGCGAACAGGCGGCGGCAGCCACCGACGAAACCAGCAAGGCGGCCAGCGCCAAGGTCGACGAGGCTTGGACCGGCGTGAAGACCGAATGGGACAAGCTCCAGGCGGCGACGGCCGATAGCTGGGAGGCCACGAAGCTTTCGTTCCAGCGGGCGTGGGACTCCTTCACCAAGACCTGGGACGAGGCGAACAACTCCTAGCCCTTCACGGAGGGACTGCATCGGGGCCGGAGAGGCGGGAACAGCCGCCGCTCCGGCCCCATTTCGTT
>CAZMUZ010000069.1:0-19492 GCA_964569315.1 uncultured Rhodospirillaceae bacterium
GGCGCCGAGATGCGCAGCGCGCAGGTGCGGTTCTGATAGCCCCAGTCGGCATAGACCGGCGCCCAGAAGCCCGTATCCCAGAGCCGGCGATAGGAGTTGACGGTCGAGGAGCCGAGCGCGGTCAGTGCACCGACATGCTTGATCACGCCGCCGATCGACCAGAGGCCGATCTGGCCCGGCTTTCCCTGGCCCTTCGGCGGGGCGAAGGTGTTCTCGCCGCCCTTCCGGTAGTTGAAGTTCTGCGGCATGCCCGCGAAGTCCTTGGGGCTGTCGACATGCGCCGTGTTGACCACCTTGTCTTCGCCGCCCCGCCACAAGGAGAGGTTGTGGTGGCAGCCATTGGCCGACACGCCCATGAAGGGCTTCGCCATGAAGCAGGCGATGAGATCGAACTCGCGCGCGACCTGGGCGCAGATCTGCCGGTAGGTGGTGAGGCGGTCCGCCGTGCGCAGCGCATCGTCGAACATGAAGTTGAGCTCGAGCTGGCCCGGCGCGTCCTCATGATCGCCCTGGATCATGTCGAGGCCCATGGCCTGGCTGTATTCGATCGCGCGCATGAAGACCGGGCGCAGCGATTCGAACTGATCGATGTGGTAGCAGTTCGGCTTCGAGAAGCCGCCGTCCGGCAGCCCGTCGGGACCCTTCTTGAGCCACATCATCTCCGGCTCGCAGCCATGGCGGAGATGCAGGCCCTTGTGGTCCTTCTGGAACTGCTCGTGGATGCGGCGAAGGTTGCCGCGGCAATCGGAGGTCAGGAACCCGCCAGGATTGTTCTTTTCCTCGCGATTGCGGAAGCAGGTGCAGAAAACGCGCGCGACGCGCTTGTCCCAGGGGAGCTGCACGAAGGTGTCGGGATCGGGGATGCCCACCAGCTCGGAGGATTCGGGGCCGTAGCCGATGTAGTTCTTGTAGCGGTCGACGAAGAGGTTGGCGGTCGAGCCATAGACGAGCTGAAAGCCGCGCTCGGCGATCGCTTCCCAATGATCGGCGGGGATGCCCTTGCCGACGATGCGGCCGGTCACCGAAACGAACTGGTAGTAGATGTAGCTGATGCCGAGTTGATTGATCTTGGCCCGCACCTGCTTGACGAGCTCCTTGCGGCCCTTGGCGGATACATATGCCTCTAGGTCGGTCATGCGTCTTCTCCCCTATTCGATCGTTATGACCGGGGCCTCTCCGGCCGCCGGCTGTTGCCCTTCGATATCGCCGCTGCGGGTCTTCCTGCCGCTTTACGGAGATACCAATTCCAGTCCAATTCTCATCGCCTTGCGCGGGGCCGATCCGGTCCGCCGCAGGGCTCGGTTTTGCCTCGTCAGCTCCACGGGAAGGGGCTGTTCGACACCGGATGCAGCTTGCCGGCCTTGAAGCGCGAGAAGCGGAACGGCTCGAGCAGGTCGCTCGGATTGCCGCAGATGTCGTCCGCCACGAGCTTGCCGACGCCGATCATCTTGTAGCCGTGGTTCGAATCCGCCACGACATAGACGTTCTCGCAGAAGCGATCGAACATCGGGAAGCTGTCGGCGGTGAAGCTGCCGATGCCGCCCGAGGGCTCCTTCTTGTAGAGATCGATCTTCTTCTCGAAGCGCTTCTGGCAGAAGGCGAGCGCCGAGCACCACATATGGGCGAAATCGTCGCCGACCACGAAATCCGGCGATTCGGGCCCGTAGGGATCGATCTTCACCGATTCCGGCGCCGCCTTGACCTTGAAGGGCATCGCGCCGCCCTGGATGCCGCCGAAGTTGAAGTCCGGCTTGTAGTAAATGCCCCAGATCCGGTCCGTGATCACCGAGCCGTCGACGTCGGAATAGAGCGTGGCGTCGGTATCCACATGGATGACCGGCGGCATCTTGCCGTCGTTGGTGCGCTGCAGCTTGGGATCGACTCCGAGCGTGCCCTCCTGGAGCGACCAGAAGGTCCACATCGGCACGCCGTCATGCACCTTGCCGTCGCGGCCCTTGATGGTGATCGAGGTCGGCAGATCCAGCATGTCCCAGACCTGCTTGACCCAAGGCCCGGTCCCGATAATCACCATGTCGCAGTCGATGTTGCCGCGGTCGGTCACCACCGTCTTCACGGCGCCGGAAGCGTCCTTCTTGAAGCCGGTGACCTTCACGCCCGTGAGCAGCCGCACGTCCTCGTTCTCCGCCTTCTTGGCGAGGCCGTAGATCGAGGCGGTGTTGTTGGCGTAGCCGCCTTTCTTCTCGTGCAGCACGGAGGTGATGCCCTTCGCCTGCCAGTCCTCGAGGATGCCCTGCATGTAGGTCATGCAGTCCTTCTCGCCCTCGATGAAGACCGACTCGTAGCCGATCTCCTTCTGCTGTTTGGCGATCGAGGCGACGTCCGAATGCATGATCTCCGGGCTGATCTGCATGTAGCCGACGGGATGATAGCTGAAGGCCTTCGGATCGCTCTCCCAGACCGAGACGCTGTGCGCCATGAGGCGACGCATCGCCGGCTGGAAGTAGTTGTTGCGGATGACGCCGCAAGCGATCCCGGAAGCGCCGGCCGCGATCCCGGTCTTGTCCACCACCAGGATGTCCTTGCCGCTGCCGCGGCCCGTCTTGCGCAGATTTTCGGCGAGATGCCAGGCGGTGCTAAGGCCGTGAATGCCGGCGCCGATGATCACGTATTTTACGTGGGAGGGGAGAGCCATCGCTGCGTTTCCTGCTTTGATGCGCGCCGTCCTCGAACCAAAAACCGGCCGTCACCTCGTCCCCTGAGGCGCCGTCGCGGGCTTGATCGCGGGACGGGTTTAGTTGAACATAAGCCCGCCCGCTTTCAAACCAATTTTTTCCAAAGGCACAGAAATGGCGAAGATTGGTGACAGCGCCCTGAAGGCGCGGGGGGAGCTCCCCGAATTCCTCGGATCCCGGCCGGAATCGCGGCCGATCGCCGATCCCGTGCGCGGCTCCGCCTGGATCGGCCAGCAGCTTCGCCAGGCCATCACGGAGGGAAATCTCCGGCACGGGGAGAAGCTGCCCGCCGAGCGCCAGCTCGCCGAGATGTTCGGCGCCTCGCGGACCACCGTCCGCACCGCCCTCAACCTCCTCGAATCCGAGCGGCTCGTGACGCGGCGGGTCGGCAGCGGCACCTTCGTGAATTTCCAGCCGCGCAACGAGCGCGACGACGTGGCCGAGCAAACGAGCCCGCTCGAGCTCATCGAGGTCCGGCTCGCGGTCGAGCCGCACATGGTCCGGCTTGCCGTGCTCAATGCCAGCGCACGCGATCTCGACCGGCTCGGCGAATCGATCGAGGAGATGGAGAAGCGCAGCGTCGATGCCGAAAGCTTCACGGTGCTGGACGAGCAGTTCCATCAGCGCATCGCCGAATGCGCCCGCAACCCCCTGCTCGTCTCGCTCTACCGCCAGATCAACGAGATCCGTACCCACGCGCAGTGGAACGCGATGAAGGACAAGGTGCTCACCACCGAGCGCATCGCCGAATACAACCGGCAGCATCGCACGCTTTTCGAGGCGATCCTGTCGCGCGACGTGGAGAGCGCCGTCGCCATCGTGACCAACCACCTGCACTATGCCCGCCGGCAGTTGCTCGGCGCCGGCAGCGCTGCGGCCGACGACTGAGGGCGCCCGGGCGGCACGAGCGCCTGCCGGGACGGCCCGCGATTTGCCGAGATCGAGCGCGGCCCGCTAGACTGAGCGCAGGAACCTCTCCATGACCTCCGGACCGCACCCCGATCCCGCTCATGTCGCGGCGCTGACCGCGCGCGAAGAAGCGCGCTTCCTGGCCGAGGGACCGCGGTCGGCAGCACTGCTCGCCCGCGCCAGGGCCCATATGCCGCAAGGCGTCCCGATGAGCTGGATGGCGACGATGCACGGCCATCCCCCGGTCTTCGTCGATTACGGGGCCGGCGCCTGGTTCACCGACGTCGACGGCCGCCGCTTCCTCGATATGAACCAGGCGGATCTCAGCGCGAATTGCGGCTATGCGCCGCCGGCCGCCGTGCGGGCGATCGCGGACCGCACGGTGCGCGGCAGCCAGTTCATGCTGCCGACCGAGGATGCGATCTGGTGCGCCGAGGAGCTCGCGCGCCGCTGGGAGCTGCCCTACTGGCAATTCACGCTCTCGGCGTCCGGCGCCAATGCCGAGATCATCCGCTTGGCTCGCCACGCGACCGGGCGCGACAAGCTGCTGCTGTTCGACGGCAAGTATCACGGCCATATCGACGACAGCCTCGTGATGCTTCGAGAGGATCGCGTCGTGCCGGAGCTTGCCGGCCTCGGCCTCGACGCCGCCGGGCGGGCACGTGTCGTCGCCTACAACGATCTCGCCGCCGTGGAACGTGCGCTGGCGCCGCGCGATGTAGCCCTCGTCTTCGTCGAACCGGCCCTCACCAACATCGGCGTGGTTCTGCCGGAACCCGGTTTTCTCGAAGGGCTCCGCGCCCTCACCCGCCGCTATGGCAGCCTCCTCGCCTTCGACGAGACCCATACGCAGGTGGCAGGGCCCGGCGGGCTGAAGCGCGCCTGGAAGCTCGATTGCGACGCGGTCGGGCTCGGCAAGAGCGTCGGCGGCGGGATCGCGATCGGCACCTATGGCATGAGCGAGGCGCTCGCCCGCCACTTGATCGCACCGCCCGTCATGCCGGGGGCGCCGATGGAATCGGTCGGCGGCGTCGCGACCGGCGGCACGCTTTACGGCAATGCGCTGGCCATGGCCGCCTGCCGCGCGACCCTGGAGGCGGTGCTGACGCCGGAGAATTTTGCGCGCACGGCGCAGCTCGGCGCGAAGCTTGCCGACGGGATCGACGCCGCTTTCCGCGCCGCCGGCTTCGCCTGGTCGGCGCAGCGGCTGATGAGCCGGTCGGGCTTCACCTTCGCCGAGCGGCCGCCGCGCAACGCCGCCGAGGCGCGCGCCCTCGCCCGCCCCGATCTCCACCGCCTGCTGCGGCTTCATATGGCGAACCGGGGCGTCTGGGAATCGGTTGCGACCGCCGGCCCGACCGTATCGATCCCGATGAGCGAGGCCGATATCGGTTTCTATCTCGAGCGGTTCGACGAGTTCGCGGCCGCGCTCGGCTGAGCGTCATCGCCCGCCGTTTCCGCAAAGGATTTGCGGCCGGCCGGTTCTGGTATAGCGTCCCGCAAACCTGCCGGCCCGAAGGGCCGGTCGCGGGTCCGGGACGGAGCTCGGGATGGAAATCGTCACGGCGGATCGATGGTACCGGACCCGGTCCGTGGGCGACGGCATCACTCATATCGACGAGCCGCATATCAAGCCGTTCTATCGCTGCAACATCTGGCATGTGCGCGGTCGCGACTGCGATCTCCTGATCGATAGCGGGTCGGGCGTGGTGAGCCTTTCGGCGCAGATCCGGCTTCTCGCGGAAAGGCCGATCCTCGCCGTCGCCAGCCACACCCATTTCGACCATATCGGCAGCCATCACGAATTTTCCGACCGCGCCGTTCATGGCGCGGAAGCCGAGATCATCGCCCGGCCCGAACGGCCGCAGATTCTCGCTGATCTCTATGCGACGGAGGAGATGTTCACGGCGCTGCCGCCGGGCGGATTCGATCGGCAGGCTTACAACGTGACGCCCGCGCGCGCCACGCGCCTGCTCTGGGACGGGCAGATCCTCGACCTCGGAGACCGGCAGTTCGAGGTCATGCACCTTCCCGGCCACTCGCCGGGATCGATCGCGCTCTGGGAGCCGGCCAGCGGCGTCCTTTTCAGCGGCGACGTCGTCTATGACGGCCAGCTGCTCGACGACAACTATCACTCCTCGATCGAACAATATCTCGCCTCGATGGAACAGCTTCGCGACCTGCCGGTGCGCGTCGTTCATGGCGGCCACATGGAAAGCTTCGGCCGCGAGCGGCTTCTGGCGATCGTGGATGGCTATATCGACGCGAAGCGCCGGAGCGGATTCACGCGGCGCGATCCCGGATGAGCGCGCTCGAGGCGACGAAGCCACCACCCGGTCCGGCCTCCTGCCGCCTCCGCAGCGCCGATCCGGCGGCGCTCCGGATTCTCGAGGTCGGCGATCACGAGACCTTCAACCTTGCCTTTCCCGAAAACACGGTGCGGCTCTCGACCCGGCCGAAGAAGCGCCATGTGCCCGACCCTTATTTCACGCTCGCTCGCTGGCGAGAGGTCAAGAAGGAACTCGCCGCCGGCCGTTACGACCTCGTGGTCTGCTACACTCAGCTCTATGCGCCCTGGGATCCGCGCAGCTTCATTCGGGCTTTCAGCGTCGGCCTGCCGCGACCGATCAATCCCGTGGTTCGCACCTTCGGCGTCATGAAGGCCTGCCGTATCGCGGGCGTGCCGATGATCACGATCGACTACGACGATTCCTTCGCGATCAATCGCCATCTTTTTCGGTTCCTGAAGCGCAGCCAGCTTTATTTCAAGCGGGAGCTGCCGGTCGATGGCTGGCAGCTCTATTTCAAGACGGGTCATCGCAACCTGCCGACGCGGCGGATTCGCGGCAATCCCCGCTACGCGGCCTGGCTCGAGAAGGTGAGGCCGATCTCGCTCGGCCTGCCCTGGCCCACCCAATCCATGGGACCGCTACCGCTGGAGCAGAAATCGGCGGACGTCTTCTTCGCCGGGCAAGTCACACTCAACTCGACAGTGCGGGAAGCGGGCATGCGGCAACTCGAGATGCTCGCGGCGCGCGGCTATCGGATCGATATTGCCCGCGAGCGGCTGCCCTATCGCGAATTCCTCGCGCGCTGCGCGCGGTCCTGGCTTACCTGGTCGCCGGAGGGGTATGGCTGGGATTGCCGCCGCCACTACGAGGCGGCCTTCTGTCGCTCGGTCCCGCTGATGAGCCGGGCGACGATCCATCGGCATCGGCCGCTCGTCGCGGGCGAGCATGGTTTCTATTACGACGTCGAGGGCGACGGGCTCGTCCGCGCGGTCGAGGATGCGCTCGCCGACAAGGAAAGGCTCGCGCGCATCGCGGAAGCGAGCCGCACCCATGTGCTGGCCCACCATACCTACGAAGCGATCTGCCGTTACATGGTGGGCGAGCTGGCGGCGAAGCTCGCAGGCGAGAACGCGCCTGGCCCGGTCAGCGGCTGAGCACGACGAGATCTTCGGGCCGGGCGAAGAGCGCGACCTCGGCCCCCACTTCCGGCTGCATCTCGGCCGGCAGCCGCAGCAGCAGGGCGATTTCGCCGTCGGCACCCGTTTTCGCGCGCGCGCGCCAGTGCGTGCCCTGAAAGACGAACTCGCACACCCTTGCCGACCCGAGGGACGCGGCATTCTCCGGGGCGGTCGCCGCTGGGTATATCTGCTCAGGGCGGACCGCCACCTGCACCGCGCCGCCGAGATCGGCTGTGCCGGCGAGCAGCAGCCGGCCGAGCGGCGTCTCGACGGTGAGCGCATCCCCCGACACCGCGGCGACGCGCCCCGGCAGCAGGTTGTTCTCGCCCATGAAGGTCGCGGCAAAGAGGCTCGCCGGACGGCGATAGATCCGCGCCGGCGCGCCCATATCCTCGACCAGGCCGCGGTTCATCACCACGATCGTGTCGGCGATGCTCATCGCCTCCTCCTGGTCGTGCGTGACATGCACGAAGGTCGTGCCGAGCCGCTTCTGGATGCGCACCAGCTCTTCCTGCATCTGGCGGCGGAGCGCGAGATCGAGCGCGCCCAGCGGCTCGTCCAGCAGCAGCACCGCCGGGTTGACCGCGATCGCCCGCGCGAGGGCCACGCGCTGCCGCTGCCCGCCCGAGAGCTGGTGGATGCCACGATCCCCGAACCCGTCGAGCCCGACCAGCTTCAGGGTTTCGTCGGCCCGCCGGATCCGCTCCGCCTTCGGCACCTTGCGCATATAGAGGCCGAACCCGACATTGGCCCGCACGCTCATATGCGGGAAGAGCGCGTAATCCTGGAACACCGTCGCCGTCGGACGTTTCGCCGGCGGCAGGCCCGTCACATCCTCGCCACCGATGCGGATACTGCCGCCAGTCGGCTCGACGAAGCCGCCGATCATCGAGAGGACGGTCGTCTTGCCGCTACCCGAAGGCCCCAGCAGCACCACGAACTCGCCCTTGCCGATGACGAGGTCGATGCCGGCGACGGCGGTCATCGCGCCGTAGCTTTTGGTGAGACCGACGAGTTGAACGAGAGGATCGGTCATGAGGTGCGCTTGCGTCCCAGCAGGAGTTCGACCAGGAGAACCAGCAGGATCGAGATGCCGAATACGAAAGTCCCCGCGGCGTTGAGTTTCGGACTGAGCCCGGAGCGCAGCATGCTCCAGATCACCACCGGCATGGTGGTGTCGTATTTGCTCAGCAGGAACGCGATCACGAACTCGTCCCAGGAGAGCGTGAAGGCGATGAAGAAGGAGGCGAGCAGCGCCGGCCAGAGCATCGGCACGGTGATGAGGATCAGCGCCTGCAGGTCGTTCGCTCCCAGATCCTGCGCCGCGCGCTCGACGTTCGCCTGATGCTCGCCGAGCTGCGAATAGCAGATCGCGAAGCAGAGCGGCAGGTTGATGACGACATGGCCGATCCCCACCACGAGCAGCGATTTGCCGACGCCGACCAGGTTGAAGGTGAAGAGCAGCCCGAGCGCGATGATGAGATAGGAGACCGAGATCGGCGCCATCAGGAAGAACTGCGTGAGCGCGACCCGCCGCGGGGGTCGTCGCGCCATCGCATAGGCGGCGAGGAATCCGAGCATCGTCGCGGCGAGCGAAGAGAGCACGCCGACCAGCACCGAATTGCCCATCGCCGCCATCAACTTGCGGTCGGCGAGCAGTGCGTCGTACCAGCGCAGCGACACACCCTTGAAGGGCGGCACGGGCAGCGGGCCGTTCTGGAAGGAATAGATCACCAGCATCGCGACCGGCAGGAAGATGAAGGCGAACGCCGCCGTCATGTAGAGGATCGCCGGAAGCTGCCGGAGTCCGCGCATGGTCAGAGCCGGTCCATGCGCAGGCGGCGCGCCGAGAAAAGGAACGCGATGATGACGACGCCCATCAGGACCATGCTGAGCGCGGAGGCCATCGAGAAATCGGCGGTGCGGCCGACCTGCCGCATGATCGCCTGCGGCATCAGCAGCTCCTTGCTGCCGCCGAGGATCTGCGGGGTGATGTAGTCGCCGATGCAGAGCACGAAGGTGAGGAAGGCGCCGACCGCGACGCCCGGTAGGCTGAGCGGCAGCGTCACATGCAGCAGCACCTGCCAGGGCGAGGCGCCGAGATCGGCGGCGGCGCGGCGGTAGGACTCCTTGATCTGCACCAGGTTGGAATAGATCGTGAGCGTCAGCAGCATCACGAAGAAATGGACGAAACCGAGAATCGTGGCGCCCCGGTTGTTGCCCATGCCGATGGGTTCGGCGATGACGCCGAGCCCCGTCAGTATCTGGTTGATGATGCCGTTCTCCGACAGCACCAGCAGCCAGCTATAGGAGCGGATGACGTAGGAGGTCCAGAACGGCAGGACCATCAGCACCAGCAACAGCCGCTGCCAGCGCGCCGGCACCCGGTAGGCGAGGATATAGGCGATCGGATAGGCGATCAGGATGCTGAGCACGGTCACGACGGCCGTGACCTCGAGCGAATTCGCCATCGCCTGCAGCAGCACCCCGTCGCCGCTTTCGACGAAGGTCCGGTAGTTCGCGAAGGTGAACCAGTCGACAGTGACGCCCTTGTCGCGCAGCGTGAAGCTGATGCAGAGCATCACCGCGAGCGGCAAGACGAAGAACGCCGCCGTGAAGATCAGCGCCGGATAGAGAGCGAGCCGCTTCAGGCCGGCAGGCCGGGGGGCGCGATTCCCCCCGGCCGCGCTGGTCGCTGTCGCAAACGACATCGGACCGGAACGGAGCCGGCGTCAGGCTTGCAGAAACTCGGTCCAGACCTCGAGCATCTTCGTGTTGAGCTCTTCGTCCGGGACGAAATAGGGGTGCGACTTCGCGAGAAATCCGGGCTGCTCGTCCCACCGAAGCAGCTTCTTGATCTCGTCGGGAAGGGCCGCATTCCGGTTTGCCGGCATCGCCCAGTAGCAGCTCGCGGTCGCGAGCTCGGCCTGCGGCTGCGGGCTCAGGATGTATTTCACGAACTCTGTCGCGAGCGCCTGGCGCGGCGAGTTCGCGAAGACGCAAACCGACTGCATCCAGAACACGCTGCCTTCGTCGAAGATGATCCAGTCGAGGTCCGGATTGTCGGCCGTGAGGTTGGTCACGGCGAACTCGCCGCCGGCGACGATGATGTCGGCGGCACCGGTGATGAGCGCGTTCTGGACCGTCGGGACGTCGCCGATGACCGAGGCGAGCTTCTTGATCTCGAGCAGCTTCTCGCGCACGGCTGGCAGATTTTCCGCATTCATCGTGCCGGGCGCGATGCCGATCCCCATCCCCACCATCTCCATGGTCGGGATGTAGTAGTCATAGACCGCCATGCGGCCGGCGAACTGCGGGTCCCACATCGCCGAGGTCTTGCGGAGCTGGGCGATGTCGACCTTCGCCTTGTTGAAGCAGATGCCGTGATAGCCGAACTTCTCCGGCATGCCGTACTGCTTGTCGCCGATGAAATTCAGATCGGTGCGGTGCAGCTCGGGGAACACGTCGCCCCAGGGCATGTCCGCCGCCTTCAGCTCCGACAGCAGGCCGCGTTCCGCCACCCGCGCCACGTCGATCGAATCGACGACGAGAATGTCCCAGTCGCCGGGCTGCGACTGCTCCAGAATGGCGAGGGCCGCGCCCGTCTCCTGGTAGTCCTTCACGTTGATCGTGACGTTGTGCTTCTCCGCGAAGGGCTGGAGCAGCCTGTCGTCCGTATGGTCGCACCAGACGAGGATGTTGAGCTCGTCGTCGGCCCGGCCGGCGCGTGGCATCGCGGTCATGGTGCCGACGGCCGCGAGGGCAGCGGCCGAACTGCCGAGGAACTGCCGGCGGGTGAACGGGGGCCGCCCGAAAAGATTCCGCTTCATCGCATTCGCCTCCCAGAATTTTTTGATCGATCGTTCGGATCAGACTAATTCACGCTGCGCCGAGCGTCTATTAAATCGGGCGTCCCCGCACGGAATTTCCGCTATGCACCGGGGCGCCCGCAAAACCGTATCCTTTCCCAACGCGAAACCCGCGTCGTCTGCCCAGACAGGATTCCTGTCCGGACCGGCAGCGCCCTGTCGGCCCTCTCCGATGGGGCACCCGCCAATTTCTCTCGGGCGCCGCCGCTAGACCCGGCCCTTCCCCTTCGGATTGGCCATGACGCCCATCACGTCCATTGCGAGACGCACGGCGACGCGCGCCGACATGTTCGCCGGGTCGTAGACCGGGCTGCATTCGGTGATGACATAGGCGTCGATGCCCTTGCGGGCGAAGGCGCGCACGAACTTGATCATCTCGCGCGGCGTGAGGCCTCCGCATTCCGGGGTGGTGATGCCCGGCACATAGGCCTGGTCCATGCAATCGAGATCGGTGTGGAGCACGACTTTCTCCACACCCGGCACCCAGATCCAGTCGATGACCTTCTGGATCACGTTGTCGACGCCCTGCTCCTCGATATCCCAGATGGTGAACATCTGGATATCGTGATCCTCCACGAACTTGCGCTCCTGCGGGGGGTTGAGGGCCCCGTTGATGCCGAGCAGGGCGACGCGCTCGCAGTTGTCGAGCTCGGCGGTGCGGCTGACCGGGCAGGCATGGTTCAGCACCTCCCCGCCCACATCCGCCGCCGTGTCCATGTGCGAATCGAAATGGATGTAGGCGATGCCACCCTTCTTGCAGGTACGGGACACCGCCGCCGTCACCGGGATCGGGCAGGAATCGTCGCCGCCGAAGATGAAGGGCACGGCCCCGGCCTTGACGATGTTGGTGACGCATTCCTCGGCGCGGTCGAAGGTGCGGCGCGCATTGCCCGGAATGATCTGCACGTCGCCGCAATCGACCAGATGCAGCGCGTCGAAGAGATCGACCTGAAACTCGCCGTGGTGGCTGATGTAGTGGTCCGTCGCGGCGCGGATCGCGCGCGGCCCCATCGAGGTGCCCGGCCGACAGGTATTGGTGTGCTCCCAGGGCAGCCCGAGCACCGCGGCCTTGGCGCCGTACGCCTTCAGCTCCTTGGTGAGGGGCGGCACCACCATCGTCTTGAGGAAGGAAGGAATGCCGGAAATGAGGTGGGTCGGGAAATCCCCCTGCCCCTCGCGCCGACCGTAGGTGAGAAACGAATTGTGCGCCATGACCGTTGCCTCTCCGGGTGGGTTGCCATACCGGCAGCAAGGCGGATCATGCGTCCCCCTCGCATACCTCCGGTGAGCAGCATCCATTTATTGACTTACCTGTCAATCAATAATCCGGTGGGAAATCGGTTGTGCGCTTTTCTGCGTGTCGGTGCGCGCGGAATTCAGGCAGTGGCGCGGCGCCGCGGCTTGTTGCGCTGCTTGATGGCTGAGCCGCGCCGAGCGGAATAGCCGAGCAGCACCCACATGAAATGGCGCAGCTCTTCCATCTTGCGCACGAGGTTGTCATCCGCGCGCATCATGGCGCCGAAGAAGATGCCGTCGATCTGGGAGGAGATGAACGAGGTCACGCGATCGACATCGACTCGTTCGAACAGCCCGAGCTCGACGCCCTGGCGGATGGTCCGGGCGATGACCAGGCGGTCGTAGTGGTAGAAGCGCTTGATCGCCTTGTCGACCGACACCGACCGGCGCCGCGGCCCCGCATAGTCGAACAGCACCTTCACCAACATGCGCAGCTCGCTCTGCAGCTTGATGTTGGTGTCGATCCAGTCGTCGAGCAGCGCGACGGGGTCGCCGGGATGCTTCGCCGCCACCTGCTCGTAATGGGCGATGGTGGTGGCGATCAGATGCTCGATCGCCGCGTTGAACAATGCCTTCTTGTTGCGGAAATAATAGTAGATCAGCGAGTGATTGGCACGGCAGGCGCGGGCGATGTCCTGCATCGTGACGGCGGAATAGTCGCGCTCCGCGAAGAGCCGGAGCGCCGTCTTCATGAAGGCGTCGGCGCGTCCGTTCCGGTCGTCCGACGGTTTGCTTCGCCCTGTCTTGCGACGACCGATCATCGCCGATCGAATCTCCGAATGGTTGAGTCTGGCAGCAAGCGATGCGCGCCGCGAATCGGCATGGCCGGGGCCCCGCGTGGCCGCAGGAATGGGCGAAACCCATCCCCATCGCGCTCGATAGCACGGTTCTTCGGAGCGCGGCAATCCGGGGGGCGGCGGCCCGTCCCTTCGCGCGATCCGCGAATTCCGTTTCGGTCCGGCTGCCCGGTCAGCCTAGACTAGCCCTGCGCCGGCGGGGACCCGGGCGCAGGGGATCGGTCAACCGAAGGGGGAGCCTTCATGAGCGACCAATCGACGAGCCTCATCGATCCGAAGGCGGGAAGCACCGCCAACATCATCTACATTCTCTATCTGGCGAACATCGTCGTCGGCCTCACGGCGCTGATCGGCCTCGTCATGGCCTATGTCAATCGGAGCCAGGGACCGGACTGGGTGCGCACCCATTACCGGTTCCAGATCCGGACCTTCTGGATCGCCTTCCTGGTCGGGGTGATCGGCGCGGTGACGACCTTCATCATCGTCGGCTGGATCATTCTGCTGGCGTTGCTGGTCTGGTGGATCATCCGCTGCGTGAAGGGCATGCAGTATCTCGGCCGCCAGCAGCCCTATCCGAACGTCGAGACCTGGATGTTCTGAGCCGGGTCGCACCGGCCCTGTAAGAGACCGGGCGCGGCGTCAGTCGATGCCGCGCCCGGCACCGGTTTTGCGGAGGGGGACGCGGCTACCGGCCAAAATCGCGCATCGATTGAACGCGCAATAGCGACCTTGGCGAAACGCAGATCGCATCCCTCGGCGCGGAAGGTCGGCAAGAACGAGACGGACATATCCGAGAAGGGCGCCGGAGGCGTATCGATCCCGACGCGCCAGGATCACCGACCCCTGCATCGCGGTCAGCGGCGCTTGCCGGCGAGCCCCTCGGCGAAGCGCTGGATGCGGTCGCAGGCCTCGCCGAGCTCGTCGTCGCCGGTGCCGAGGCTGATCCGCACATGGCCGGCGGCGCTCGGCCCGAACGCATCGGCCGCCAGCACCGAGACGCCTTCCGCATCGAGCAGATCGGTCGAGAAACGCTGGGCCGAAAGCCCGGTGCCGCGCACATCGACCATCGCGAACATGCCGCCCTGCGGACGGTGGCAGCGCAGGCCCGCGACATTGCCGAGCCGTCCGATGACGAGGTCGCGCCGGCGCCGGTAGGCCTCCTTCATTTCCGCGAGCTCATGCGGCGGATGGCCGAGCGCCGCCGTCGCCGCATCCTGGATGAAGGGCGGCGATCCGTAGAGCATGCAGAGCGAGAGAGTGCCGAGATGCTTCGCGAGCGCATGCGGCGCCACCGCCCAGCCGATGCGCCACCCGGTCATGGCGTGCGATTTGGAGAGACTGTTGATGGTGACAGTGCGCTCGCCCATGCCGGCGAGGCCGCCCGGGCTCACCTGCTCCGCCTCGAAGGTGAGGCTCGCATAGACCTCGTCCGAGAGCAGCCAGAGATCGTGCTTGCGGCAAAGCTCGGCGAGCCGCTCCCAAGTCTTTCGCGGGAACACAGCGCCGGTCGGGTTGTGCGGCGAATTGATCAGGAGCGCGCGGGTCTTCGGGGTGATGGCGCGCGCCACATCCTCGGGATCGAGCTGGAACTCGCGCTCCGCCCGCAGCGGCACATGGACCGTCTTCGCGCCGCTCGCCCCCACCACTGCCTCGTAGGTGACGTATGCAGGCTCCGGCACGATCACCTCGGTCCCGGCATCGAGCACGCAGAGCGCGGCCGCGAAGAGCGAGCATTGCGCGCCCGCCATGACCACGACGTTGTCGGCATCCACGGCCTGGCCCGTCGTCGCCCGATGATGCTTCGCGATCGCCGTCCGCAGCGAATGGTCGCCGATCACGTCGCCGTAATGCGTCCTGCCGCTCCTGATCGCGTCGATGGCCGCGTCGGAGATCTCGGCCGGCGTGTCGAAATCCGGATCGCCGACGCTGAGCAAAATGATGTCGGCGCCCTCGCGCTTCAGGCGCGACGCGCGCGTGTGGGTGTCCCACGCGGCAGCGCCTTCGCCGCCGATCCGTTGCACGAAGGAGGAGTAGCGCATGATCTTTCGGGATCTTCTCGGTGGGGTTGACCGGGCTCGGACGTTGAGGCTCGATAGCACGGAGCAGCGTCAGCCAGCAACGGAGCCGAATTCAATGGCGAAGACCCACCACCAGCCGCTCGGCGGCAACCAGATGCCGCGTTTCGGCGGCCCCGCGACCATGATGCGCCTGCCGACCGTCGCCTCGCCGAAGGGTCTCGATGCCTGCTTCGTCGGTGTGCCGCTCGATACCGGCACCTCGAACCGCTCCGGCGCGCGCTTCGGCCCGCGACAGATCCGCGCGGAGAGCTGCCTGATCCGCCCCTACAACATGGCGACGCGCGCCGCGCCCTTCGACAGCCTGTCGGTCGCCGATATCGGCGACGTCGCCATCAACACGTTCAACCTGCAGAAGAGCATCGGCATCATCGAGAAGGCCTATGACGAGATCGTCGCGGAAGGCTGCCGGCCGCTGACGATCGGCGGCGATCACACCATCACCCTGCCGATTCTGCGCGCCATCAAGCGCAAATACGGGCCGGTCGGGATGGTGCATGTCGACGCCCATGCCGACATCAACGACAACATGTTCGGCGAGCCGATCGCGCACGGCACGCCCTTCCGCCGCGCGGTCGAGGAAGGGCTCATCGACGGCAAGCGCGTCGCCCAGATCGGTCTCCGCGGCACGGGCTACGCCGCCGAGGATTTCGACTGGCCGCGCTCGCAGGGCTTCCGCGTCGTGCAGGCCGAGGAGTGCTGGTATAAGTCGCTGGCGCCGCTGATGGAGGAGATCCGCAAGAAGATCGGCAAGGGGCCCGTCTATCTCACCTTCGACATCGACGGGCTCGACCCGAGCCAGGCGCCCGGCACCGGCACGCCCGAGATCGGCGGCCTCACCACGATCCAGGGCATGGAGATCATCCGCGGCTGTCGCGGGCTCGACATCGTCGGCGGGGATCTGGTGGAGGTCTCGCCGCCCTACGATCCGGCCGGCAACACCGCCCTCACCGCCGCGAACCTCCTCTTCGAGATGCTCTGCGTGCTGCCGGGCGTGCAGTACCGGAACTAGGGAAACGAGTCGGTCGCCGCGCGGCGCTTCGGCGCCGCCGGCGCCCTGTAACTTCGCCTTGCTCCGCGAGCAAATTCGCCTTGTCCCGCACCTGCGAAGGCTGGGCAGTGCGGCGCGGCGCTACTCGCCCGCCGCGGCGCCCTGAAGCGCCGCCGTCTCCGGCTTCGCGAAGGGCCGGTCATGCTTCAGGGACGGGATCATTCGCCGCACCTCTTCAACCTTCGCGGGATCGACCTCCGCCACCACGACGCCGACGTCAGCGCCGCCATCGGCCAGCACCTCGCCCCAGGGGCTGACGACGAGCGAATGGCCGAAGGTGCGACGTCCTTCCGCATGCGTGCCGCACTGGTTCGCGGCGAAGACGAAGCTGCCGGTCTCGATCGCGCGGGCGCGCGCCAGCACATGCCAGTGCGCCTCGCCCGTCTTCTGCGTGAAGGCCGCAGGCACGCCGAGATAGGCGGCACCGCCTTGCGCGAGCGCGCGATAGAGCTGCGCGAAGCGAAGGTCGTAGCAGATCGAAAGCCCCATCAACCCCCAGGGCAGCGCCGCGATCACCGCTTTGTTCCCCGGCACGACCGTCGCGGATTCCTGGTAGCTGTTACCGTCCTTGATGGCGACGTCGAACAGATGAATCTTGTCGTAACGTGAGCGAATCCGCCCTTCTCCGTCGATCACGAAAGCCCGGTTCGCGACGCGGCTCTGCCCCGGATCCTTGATCAGCAGCGAGCCCACATGGATCCACCGCTCGAGCTCTCGGGCGAGCGTGCGGAAGCGCATGAGGCCCGGATCTTCCGCCTCGGACACCGCCTTCGCAAGCACCGCCGCGTTGTCCGGCTCCAGCATCGTGCACATCTCGGGAAGCTGGATCAGGTCGGCGCCCTGCTTCGCGGCGTCGCGGATCAGCGGCTCGAGCGCCGCGATCGACGGCGCCATCTCGCGCTCGGCGCAGTTCTGCACAAGGGCGACGCGGAAACGGTCGGTCATGGCGAACTCCTCTGAACCATGTTTCATTATAGGACATCGTGGCCTGGCATGCGCGCCCGTTGAAGCCGCGGCAGGCCCCACAGGCTGCGACGAACGGCGATCCGGATTTTCGCCTATGGGGAGCGGCAACGCCCGCCCGTCATTCTTGCCCCTGGCCTCGCGCGCCGCCGCCTGACCTGCGCGTCAACAGTTGCTCGAGTCGCTCGGCCGCTCTGTCGCAACTGCGAAGAATGCTCTCTCCCGACGGAAGAACGGGTCCTCCCGACAATTGTCCTACGGGCTCATTGTCAGACGAACCCCACGGGCATATCGTGCCATCCGGAACCGGCGCCCTCGACCATGGGGGATCCGGTTCCGCGCAAAACAAAATCTGGAGTTATCTGAAGGCAAGACTGGGTTCATCCGGACACGTTGCCCGATCGATCCTCGGGGACCGGCATTCGGGCGACGCGAACGATATCAACAGAACGGGGGGAGTACCGCCGATATGGTCGATATCTCGCAGAGCGGTGAGCAGCGAATCTTTCTGCGCAAGGCTTCGGGCCTGATCCGCACCGCCAGCTTCCTGGACGTCTTCATCTTCAACACAGGCCTTATCAGCGTCGGTATCGGCATCGGTACGATGGTGCTCTACGGGCCGGCTTTCTATCCGGGCGCGAGCCTCCTCTGGGCGCTCGTCGGCGGCGCCGCGGCCCTCGCGGTCTGCACGCTGGGCTTCGCCTACTGGGCCGTCAGCATCCCGCGCTCGGGCGGCGACTACGTGTTCAATTCACGCATATGGCCGCCCTTCATCGCCGTCACCGCGAGCTTCACCAACATCCTGACGCAGGTGTTCTTCGGCGCGGTGGCCGCCTACTGGGTGATCCTGATCGGCCTCTCGCCGATGTTCTCCATCATCGGCGACCTTTCGGGGAACCCCGGCTGGACCGAGTTGTCGAACAAGATCCTCGAGCCCACCTGGGTCTTCGTCATCGGTGTCGGCATCCTCTCGCTCTCGCATCTCATTCTATATCTCGGCATGAAGATCTATCTGCTGACGCAGAAGGTGATCTTCGCCGTCGCCTTCCTCGGGTTGCTGGTACTGATCATCGTGCTGTGGACCGGCGACACCGAGGCCTTCAAGGCCAATCTCAATACCGTCTACGCCTCGGTGCTCGGCGTCCCGGACGTCTATCAGGGCGTCATCGACTCCGCGAAGCAGGAAGGCTGGGGCTATGACGGCCCGGCCGATTTCGTCACCATCATGAAGCTCAGCAACTGGGTGATGCTGCCTTTCATCGGCGCCTGGCTGTCGATCTTCATCGGCGGCGAGGTCAAGCAGGCGGCGACCAGTCAGATGTGGGGCATGATGTCGGCCTGCGTGGCCGCCTTCCTGCTCTGGCTGGTGACCCAGGAAGGGGCGCTCGCCGCCTTCGGTTACGATTTCATCGGCGCGGCCGACTACAACTTCCTGATGGGCGTCGGCGTCTCGATCAACCCGAATATTCCGGCGCTGGCGGGAATCATGACCGATTCCATGGCCATCACTTGGATCGGTTCGATCGCGATGATCGCCTGGATCTGGATGTGGATCCCGGGGGTCCAGACCACGGCCATCCGCGCGATGGTCGCCTGGTCGCTGGATCGCGTGGCACCGGCCGCCTTCGGCCATATCTCGCCGACGCGTCACACGCCGTCGGTCGCGATTCTGATCAGCTATCTGTTCAGCCTCGTCTTCCTGGCCTGCATCGCCTTCACCGACTATGCGAAGACGATCATCATCATCGGCGTGCCGCTGACCATCGCCTGGGCGATCACGCTGCTCGGCGGCGTTTTCTACCCGCTCTACCGGAAGCATCTCTTCATCCGGTCGCCGATCGCGAACCAGAAGCTGTTCGGCGTGCCGGCCATGAGCGTGATCTGCCTCGTCGGCACCGTGTTCATGACCTGGGCCGTGGTCAACCTGCTGATCGACCCGGTCGCGGCCGGACACGATCCGATCCAGCTCAGCATCGTCGCGGCCGTGATCCTTGCCGGATTGATCTTCTACTTCACCATGAAGGCCATTCGGCGCGGACAAGGCGTCGATATCACGCAAGCGTTCAAGGAGATCCCCGTGGAGTGATCGCCTCGGGGCGCCGCCCGCAAGGCGGCGCCCCGGTCGCTTTCGGGCGCCGGCTCCTTTGCGCCGGCGCTTCGAAGGACTGATCCGCGCCGGTCTGCACGCAGCAACCGTTCCTATCCGCCAACCACGAATCGAATACGCGCCCGGCAACCGGGCCCGAGAAACTTCGCATTAAGGGAGGTCGAACCAATGGCGAAGAAAGCGATGGCGAAGAAGTCCACCCGCAAGAAGGGACCGATGTATTTCCCGCAGGAGGAGTACGAAACGCGCTGGGCGAACCTGCA
>CAZMUZ010000070.1:0-19466 GCA_964569315.1 uncultured Rhodospirillaceae bacterium
TCCACCGCTGGCAAGGGCATTCGAGGAGACGGTCCGGCGATTGGTTGCGGGCAGGTGGAGAATGGGCATCGAGTCATGACGCGGATCGTACCCTGTCCGCTATAGAAGTGCCGCGCTGCTCACACTCGATCTCACGCTCTGCAACATGAGTCGAGCTCCGAAACCGGCTTGTCGAACGGACCGCGGAAGGAGCACCCTTCCGCCGGCCGCGACCGGGATGGCGAGGGTCGCGAGAGCGAACGAAACACGAGGCGAAGGGACGGGCGGCAGCCGCGTCCCGCACAGGGGAGGAAATCCGGAATGTACACGCTCTATTGGAGCGCCGGCAGCGCGTCGGTCGCGCCGCATCTGGTGCTGGCGGAGATCGGCGGCAAAGCCGCCTTCAAGCGCATCGACATGGCGAAGAACGAGCACAAGAGCGCGAAGTATCTGAAGATCAATCCGCATGGCCGCCTGCCCGCGCTGGCCGACGGCCGCAAAATCCTCCTCGAATCGGCCGGCATCTGCATGTATCTCGCCGATCGCCATCCGAAGGCGAAGCTCGCCCCGAAGCCGAACGATCCGGCGCGCGGCGCCTTCAACCAGTGGATGCTCTATCTCAGCAACACGCTGCAGCCGGCCTATCTCCGCTATTACTATCCCGACCGCATCACCGGCGAGGCGACCGGCACCGCCGGCGTGCAGGCGAAGGCGAAGGAAGAGCTCGACGCGATCTACCGCCATATCGACAAGCATCTGGGAAAGCGCGGGCCCTATCTCCTCGGCAAGCAGCCGAGCGCCGCCGACTATTATCTCCTGATGCTCTCCTGCTGGCAGGACCCCGTGCCCGAGCTCTATAAGCGCTTCCCCAAGGTGAAGCGCCTCGCCGACGCGCTCCGCAAGCGCCCGGCCGTGCGGAAGGTCCTCGCCGAGAACGGGCTGGCGTAAGACGCATGACAAGCGACGCGGCGAAACCGGGAGAAATGCCGCCGTCCCTTCCTCGAACCAGCCCTCAGCCAGACCCATGAGCCAGACGGACCAAGCGGAGATCGTCATCATCGGCGGCGGGGTGATCGGCTGCGCCATCGCCTACCACCTGACGCGCATGGGGAAGACGGACCTGCTGCTCGTCGAGAAGAGCGGCCTCACCCATGGCGCGACCTGGCATGCGGCGGGGCTGGTCGGGCAGCTCCGCTCCTCGCGCAACCTGACGCGCATGCTGCAGCGGAGCGTCGCGCTCTATGACCGGCTCGAGGCGGAAACCGGCCAGGCGACCGACTGGAAGAAGGTGGGGAGCCTGCGGCTCGCTTCCTCGAAGGAGCGGGTCTTCGAGCTGAAGCGCGCCGCGACCATGGCCAAGAGCTTCGGCCTCGAGATGCAGCTCGTATCGGCCAGGGAGGCGCGTGCGCTCTGCCCGATCCTCGAAGTGGGCGACGTCGAGCTCGCGGCCTATCTGCCGTCGGACGGCTATGTCGATCCGGCGAGCCTGACCCAGGCGCTCGCCAGAGGCGCCCGGATGAAGGGCGCGCGCATCCGCCAGGGCGTCACCGTGACCGGCTTCGAGCGCGACGGCCGCCGCCTCCGGCGCATCCTGACCGACCAGGGCCCGATCGAGTGCGAAACCGCGGTGCTGGCAGCGGGCATGTGGAGCCGCGAGCTGGGCCTGGCACTCGGCCTGCGGGTGCCGGCAATCGCGGTCGAGCATCAATATCTCGTCACCGACCCGATCCCCGACCTGCCGAAGAACATGCCGACCTTCCGCGATCCGGATCTGCGCATCTATTACAAGCCAGAGGTTCGCGGCATCGTCATCGGCGGCTGGGAGGAAGGCACGCCGGCCTTCGGCGAAGACGGCATCCCGCGCGATTTCGGCCAGCAGCTTCTCGAAAGCAATTTCGACCGCTTCCAGGGGCTGGCGGAGGCCGCCTTCAAGCGCACGCCCATCGCCGAGAAGGTGGGGGTGAGGCAGCTCGTGAACGGCCCGATCCCGCATTCGGCCGACGGCGAATATGTGATGGGGAAGGCGCCGGAGCTCGACAATGTCTTCGTCGCGGCGGGCTTCACCTACGGCATCGCGGGCGGCGGCGGCGCCGGCGAGATGATGGCGGAATGGATCGTGGCGGGGAAACCGAGCCTCGATATCTGGCCGCTCGACATCCGGCGCTTCGGCTATCACCACGCCGCGAAGGCCTTCCTCTATCCGCGCGCCATCGAGCTCTACGGCAAATATTACGGCATGGGCTGGCCGAAGCAGGAACATCACGCGGCGCGCGGCATCCGCCGCAGCCCGTTCCACCCGATCCTCACCGCCAAGCGCGCCGTGATGGGGTCGCGCGGCGGCTGGGAGCGGCCGAACTGGTTCGCCCCCGCCGGCACCGAGCCGGTGGACCGTCCCTCCTTCCGCCGCCCCAACTGGTTCGCCGCGGTGGGCGAGGAGCATCGCGCGGTCCGCGAGCGCGCGGCGCTCATCGACCAGACCTCCTTCAGCAAGGCGGAGATCGCAGGGCCGGGCGCGCTCGCAGCGCTGCAGCGCCTCGCCGCCGCCGAGATGGCAAAACCGGTCGGCAGCGTCATCTACACCCAGATGTGCAACGAGGGCGGCGGCATCGAGACCGACCTCACCATCACGCGGATCGCCGGGGATCGCTTCTACGTGGTGACCGGCAGCGCCTTCGCGACGCATGATTTCCACTGGATCGAGACGCATCTGCCGCGCGACGGCTCGGTCACCTTCACCGACATGACCTCGGCCCGCGCCGTGCTCAATCTTTGCGGCCCCCGCGCGCGCGAGGTCCTGCAGCGGGTCGCGGAGGAGGACGTGTCGAACGCCGTCTTCCCCTTCGCCACGGCCCGGCGCATCACCATCGGCGCCGCCCCGGTGCTCGCGATCCGCATCGGCTATGTCGGCGAGCTCGGCTGGGAGCTTCATATCCCGACCGACTATGCGGCGCATGTCTATGAGACGCTTGCCGCCGCCGGCGAGCCTTTCGGCATCGCGGATGTCGGCTATCGCGCGATCAACACGCTCCGCATGGAGAAGGGCTATCTCTACTGGAGCGCCGATATCACGCCCGACTACAACCCCTACGAGGCGGGCCTCGGGTTCCGCGTCGCCTTGCAGAAGCCGGATTTCATCGGCCGCGCGGCGCTGCTCCGGGCTAAGGCCGAGGGCGTGAAGCGGCGGCTCTGCAGCTTCACCATCGAGGTACCGCCGGCGCTCGATCTCGCCGTGGTCGGCGGCGAATGCATCCTCAAGGACGGGCGGCCCGTCGCCGTCGCGACCAGCGCCAATTTCGGCCATACGGTCGGCAAGTCGATCCTCTATGGCTATCTCGCGAACGAAGACATCGCCGAGGGCGGCTACAGCGTCGAGGCCTATGGCGAAAGCTATCCCGCGCGCCGCCATGCGGCACCGCTCTACGACCCGAAGAACGAGCGGCTGAAGGGCTGATCCCATGCAGGAAGTCTTCGACTATCTGCCCCGCGTTCCGACGCTCGCGCGCTATCGCCCGGCCGACATCGAGATCGAGCGCCTCGCCGGGCTTACCAACCGGAACTACAAGCTGAGCCTGCCGGAGGGCGACGCCGTCGTGCTGCGCATCCCGGGCGAAGGCACCAGCGCCTATATCGACCGCAAGGCCGAGGCTGAGAACGCGAAGATCGCCGCGGAAGCGGGGGTGAGCGCGCCGCTCGTCCATTTCGACGCCGAGAGCGGGTTGCAGGTGACGCGGTTCATCGAGGGCGCCGCCACCATGAATGGCGCGCGCTTCCGCGACCTCGGCTCCGTGGCCCGCGCGGCCCGCGCCTTCCGCCAGATCCATCGGTGCGGCAAGAGTTTCGCCACGCGCTTCGAGCTCTTCCAGATGATCGACAGCTATCTCGGGCTGCTGAACGGCAAAGGCGCCCGCATCCCCGACGGCTACGCCGCGGTCCAGCGCGAGGCCGAGGCGGCGCGCGAAGCGCTCGGGCGGCACAAACTGCCGCTGGCGCCCTGCCACTGCGATCCGCTCTGCGAGAACTTCCTCGATACCGGCACGCGCATGTGGATTCTCGACTGGGAATATGCCGGCAACAACGACCCGATGTGGGATCTCGGCGATCTCTCGGTCGAAGCCGGCTACGGCCCCGAGCAGGACGCGGCGCAGATGGAAGCCTATTTCGAGGGCAAGGCGCCCGCTTTCGACACGGGACGCATGGTCATGTACAAGGCGCTCTGCGATCTGCTCTGGACGCTCTGGGGCTGCATCCAGGTGATGAACGAGAATCCGGTGGACGATTTCTGGGCCTATGCGATCAACCGCTTCGAGCGCTGCCAGCGCCTGATGGGGGCCGTCGATTTCGGCAAGCATCTCGACGCCGTGCGCCGCGGCGGCTGAGGCGTCGATGCACCCTTCGGCGATCCTCGATTTCTGGCTGTCCGAGCGCGTGCGCCCGCACTGGTTCGAGCGCAGCGACCTCGTCGATCGCGAGATCGCCGAGCGCTTCGCGGGCTGGCTCGAGCCGGCGAAGGAAGGCGCGCTCGCCGGCTGGGAAGCCGAGCCGCGGCCGGCGCTCGCCCTCGTGCTGCTGCTGGACCAGTTTCCGCGCCATATCTTCCGGGGCAGCCCCCGCGCCTTCGCCTATGACGCGACGGCGCTTGGCGTCGCGGGCCGCGCGATCGGCCGCGGCTTTCCCGAACGCATCCCGCTCGATCACCGCTATTTCTTCTATCTGCCGTACGAGCATAGCGAGAGCCCGGCCGACCAGGAGCGCTCGCTCCGCCTCTTCCGCGGCTGGGTCGAGGCGCATGAGGGGGAAGCGCGGGCCCGCGTCGAGGAGCATTTCCGCTATTGCCTGCGCCATGCGGAGATCGTCCGGCGCTTCGGCCGGTTCCCGCATCGCAACGCCGTCCTCGGCCGCGAATCGACACCGGCGGAGGTGGAGTTCCTGAAGGAGCCCATGTCCTCCTTTTAGCTTTCTGCAATTGCAGATTTGCCGCGAGGACCTTTTAGGGGCCTCCTTTTAGGGCCCCTCCCTGCCCGGGGCACGTTGCACCGCGGCCCGGCGGCCGGCGCTTGCGATTTCCGCAGCAATTGACTATCTCCTTCCCGGGTTCCGGGCCCGTTCCCCTACCCCCGTGAAGGATCGGGCCGCTTTCCGACAAGTTTCGAGGACCGTTCCCATGCGCAAGACCGTGGTGATCGGCGCTGTGCTGATCGTCGCTGCGGCCCTGGCCGGCGGCTATTGGTGGTATCAGAAGCAGGCGCCCGGCGGCGAGACGGCGGCCCCCGAGGGCATGCCGGCCGGCGGCTTCGCCACGCCGGTCGAGGCGGTCGAAGTCGAGGTCGACCGCGTCGAGCTCAAGGTGCCGGCGATCGGCAGCCTGCTCTCTTACGAATCCGTCGTCCTGTCGCCCGAGATCGCCGGCCGGCTCGACGCGTTCCTGGTCGAGGAAGGCAAGCCGGTCGCCAAGGGCACCCCGATCGCCCGGCTCGACCAGAGCGTCTATCGCGCCGAGCTCGCGCGCGCGACGGCGAGCCTCGAGCTCAGCAAGGCCAATGTGGAGCGCTTCCAGCAGATGCAGCAGCGCGACGTCGCCTCGGTGCAGGCGGTGCAGCAGGCCGAAGCGGCCCTCAAGGCCAACGTCGCCGAGATCGCGCTCGCCCAGGCGCAGCTCGCCAAGACGGAGATCGCCGCACCCTTCGACGGCATCCTCGGCCTCCGGCAGGTCAGCGTCGGCGACTATCTCGATGCCGGCGCGCCGATCATCAATCTGGAGCAGGTGCACCCGCTCAAGGTCGATTTCCGGATTCCGGAAACCTATTTCTCGATCGCCAAGGTCGGCCAGACGCTCGCCATCAACGTCGATGCGCTGCCCGGCGAGAAGTTCGAGGGCAAGATCTACGCGATCGACCCGCTGATCGACCGCGAAGGCCGCAGCATTCTGCTGCGCGCGACGATCCCGAACGAGGACGACCGGCTCCGCCCCGGCCTCTTCGTCAGCATCGAGCTCATCTATGACGCGCGCGAGCAGGCGATCCTGGTGCCGGAGCAGGCGATCGTGCCGATCGGCACCGGCAAGTTCGTGTTCAAGGTGGTGGACGGCAAGGCGGTGCAGACGCCGGTCGAGCTCGGCATCCGCGATGCAGGCCGCGTCGAGGTGACCGAGGGCCTCGCCGCCGGCGACACGGTGGTGACGGCAGGCCAGCTCAAGCTGATGGATGGCGCGGCGGTGGCGCCGCAGCCGCCGGCCGGAACCTGAAGCCGTAGAGGCCGGGCGCCATGAAGATTTCCGAGATCTGCATCCAGCGACCGGTCTTCGCGACGGTGCTCTCGGTCGTGGTCGTGCTGATCGGCCTGGTTTCCTGGCAACGCCTCACGATCCGGGAATATCCGAACATCGACGAGCCGGTGGTGACAGTCGCCACGACCTATCGCGGCGCCTCGGCCGAGATCGTCGAGAGCCAGGTCACCAAGATCATCGAGAACTCGCTCGCCGGCATCGAAGGCGTCGAATACACCACCTCGATCAGCCGATCAGAGGAAAGCCAGATCACGGTCAGGTTCCGCATCGACCGCGACGTCGATGCCGCGGCCAACGACGTGCGCGACCGCGTGGCGCGCGTGCGCGGGCTGCTGCCCGACGACATCGACGAGCCGGTGGTCTCCAAGGTCGAGGCCGACGCCGAGCCGATCCTCTATCTCGCCTTCTCTTCCGACCGCCATTCCGATCTCGAGATCACCGATTTCGCCGATCGCGTGGTGCAGGACCGGCTGCAGACGCTCCCCGGTGTCGCCGACGTGCCGATCTTCGGCGAGCGCCGCTATTCGATGCGGATCTGGCTCAATGGCGACAAGCTCGCCGCCTATCGCCTGACCACCCAGGACGTCGAGGCCGCGCTCGTCGCGCAGAACGCCGAGATTCCCGCGGGCCGCATCGAGAGCGACCGGCGCGAATTCACCGTCGTCTCGCAGACCGACCTGCGCACGCCCGAGGAATTCGGCGCCATCGTGCTCAAGGACGCGAGCGGCTATCTGGTCCGGCTCGACGACGTGGCGCGGATCGAGGTGGCGGCGGCGGACGACCGCGTCATCGCCCGCTACAACGGCAAGAGCGCCGTGGCGCTCGGCGTGGTGAAGCAGTCGGTCGCGAACCCCCTCGCCGTATCCCAGGCCGTGCGCGACGCGATCCCGGAGATCGAGGAGCAGCTCCCGCCCGGCATGAGCCTCTCGATCGCCTACGATTCGGCGATCTTCATCGATCGCTCGATCCAGGCGGTCTATCACACCATCGGCGAGGCGGTGCTGCTCGTCATGGCGGTGATCTTCTTCTTCCTGCGGTCCTTCCGCGCGACCGCCGTGCCGGTCGTGACCATCCCGGTCTCGCTCATCGGCGCTTTCGCGCTGATGCTGCTGTTCGGCTTCTCCATCAACACGCTGACGCTGCTCGCCTTCGTGCTGGCGATCGGCCTCGTGGTGGACGACGCGATCGTGGTGCTGGAGAACATCTATCGCCATATCGAAGCCGGGATGAAGCCGATCCAGGCGGCCTTCCTCGGCATGCGGGAGATCGGCTTCGCGGTGGTGGCGATGACCATCACGCTCGCCGCCGTCTTTGCGCCGCTCGCCTTCTCGACCGGCCGCACCGGCCGGCTCTTCACCGAGTTCGCCCTTACCCTCGCCGGCGCGGTGCTGATCTCGGGCTTCGTCGCCCTCACCCTCTCGCCGATGATGTGCTCGCGGCTGCTGAAGCACAGCGAGCGCCATGGCCGCGTCTACCGGATGATCGAGAGCGGCCTGCTCTGGACCAATGACGGGTACCGGCGGCTGCTCGACCGCGTGCTCCGGCTTCGCGTGCTGATGATCGCGATCTTCCTGGTGGTCGCCGGCGTCGGCATCTTCGTGTTCCGCCTGCTGCCGTCTGAGCTCGCGCCCTACGAGGATCGCGGCTCCATCCTCGCCATCATGATCGGGCCCGAGGGTGCCACCGCCAAGGACACCGACAGCTACGTCCGGATGATCGAGCAGCAATGGGAGCAGGTGCCGGAGAAGGAGAGCTACTTCACCGTGACCGGCTTCCCGGTGGTGAACCAGGGTATCGGCTTCATGAGCTTCCACGACTGGTCGGAGCGCGAGCGCTCGGCCTTCGAGATCGTGCAGGAGCTGGGCGGCCAGATGTTCACCAATCCGGGGCTGCTCGCCTTCCCGCTGATGTTCCCGCCGCTCGGCCAGGAGTTCAACCAGACCGCGGTCCAGTTCGTCATCCAGACCACCGGCACCTACGAGGAGCTGCAGGTGCTGGTGAACCGCATCCTCGCGGAGACCGCGAAGAACCCGGGGCTGATCAACATCGACACCGACCTCAAGCTCAACAAGCCCGAGATCCGCGTCGACGTGAACCGCGACAAGGCGGCCGATCTCGGCATCCCCGTCGACGTGATCGGCCGCACGCTCGAGACCTTCCTCGGCAGCCGGCAGGTGACGCGCTTCAAGCTCGAGGGCGAGGAATACGACGTCATCCTGCGCATGGAACCCTCGACGCGGAGCAACCCGTCCGACATCGTCTCGATCTTCGTGCGCGGCGATTCGGGCGAGATGGTCGAGCTCGCCAACCTGGTCACGGTGCGGGAGACGGTGGCACCGCGCGAGCTCAACCACTTCAACAAGCTGCGTGCGGTCACCATCAGTGCCAGCATCGCGCCCGGCTACAGCCTCGGCGAGGCGCTGAGCTTCCTGCGCGACACCGTGCGCCAGGTGGCGACCGACCCGGTGCAGATCGACTATGCCGGCCAGTCCCGCGAGTTCAACGAATCCTCGGCCAGCCTCTATATCGTGTTCCTGCTGGCGCTGGTCTTCATCTATCTCGTGCTGGCGGCGCAGTTCGAGAGCTTCGTCGATCCCTTCATCATCATGCTGACGGTGCCGACCGCCATGACCGGCGCGCTGATCGCGCTCCATTTCACCGGCGGCACGATGAACATCTACAGCCAGATCGGCATGGTGACGCTGGTCGGGCTCATCACCAAGCACGGCATCCTGATCGTGGAGTTCGCGAACCAGCTCCGCGAGCAGGGCCGGGAGAAGGCGGCGGCGGTGATCGAGTCCGCGACGCTCCGCCTCCGGCCGATCCTGATGACGACGGGCGCCATGGTGCTGGGGGCGGTGCCGCTGGCGCTGGCGACGGGCGCGGGCGCCGAGAGCCGGCAGCAGATCGGCTGGGTCATCGTCGGCGGCATGAGCTTCGGCACGCTGCTGACGCTCTTCGTCGTGCCGGTCGCCTACATGCTGCTGGCGCCGCGCGCGGCGCCGGTCATCGTGCGGGACGAGACGGCGGGCCATGCGGCGCCCCCGGCGCAGCACCCGGCCGAATAGCGGCGCGGCCCGAAGGCTACTCGCCGCAGACCTTCGGCGCCTGGACGAGACCCCAGCCGAACTCCGGATCGCGGCCGGGCCGGCCGAGGTCGCGGCTGTGGGCGGCGAGCGCCTCGTCGAGCGCCGCCGCGTCGGCCGGCAGATTCGCCGCCAGCGTCGCCGCCACGGCCGTCACGAAGGGCGCCGCGAAGGAGGTTCCGGTGGCATAGCCGTCGGGCGCGCCGCCGGCCGGAACGCGCACCCCCGGTGCTGCAAGATCGATGTAATCGCCGAGATTGGCCTCGGGATAGCGCCGGGCGTCCGCATCGACCGCGGTGACCGCGATGACGTCGTCGAGGGCCGCCGGATAGGCCGCCGCCGCATCGCGCCCGCCATTGCCGGCCGAGGCGATGAGCGCCACGCCCTTCGCCGCCGCCTTCTCCACGGCGAGCGCCACGAGATCGTTGTCGTCCCCCGCGAGGCTGATATTGACGGCGCTAACACCCTCGCCCACCAGCCAGTCGAGCGCGCCGACGAAGCCGACCGCGGTCGCCTGCGGCTCTCCCTTCGCATCGGTCGAGAAGACGCCCGCCGCGAAGAGCGCGGCGGCGGGCATGAGGCCGCCGCTTTCGGCCGAGGGTGCGCCCACGAGAATGCTGGCGATCGCGGTACCATGCGCGGGCGGGGCCGGCCGCTCGTCGGGCCCCAGGAAGCTGCGCCGCTCGATCTCGGCATGCGCCAGGGCCAGGCTCGCCACATCGACGGGCGTGTCGATCATGCCGATGCGGAGACCGGCCCCGCAATTCTCCGGGCGGTCCGGCCAGCCGATCATGCGCCGCGCATAGTCCGGACCCGGCAGGCTGACGCTCGCCATCGGCGCATAAAGCGAATTCACATCGAGCTCGATTCCCGGCATCTGCGCCTCCAGAAGCGCGCGGCCCCGCGATAGCGACATCCCGACCGGGAGCCGCAACCGGGCGACCGAAAGCTCGAGCGAGGGGAAAGGCTCGACGGAAACCACGCTGATTCCGAGCGGGGCGACCGCGGCGGCGAGATCGCGATCCGGCCCGATCGCGACCAGCTCGTTGGCCACCGCGCGGCGCGACCCGGCATCGCGATCGGCGTCATCGCTATTGTCGCTATTGTCGTCGCCGTCCTCGCCACTCTCTCCGGTGTCGCCGCCCTCGCCGCCCTCGCCGCCTTCCCCGCCATCATCGCCGCCATCGTCGCCGCCTTCCCCGCCGTCGCTGTCGCCGCCTTCGCCACCCCCGCCGTCGCCATCTCCACCGCCATCGCCCCCTCCGCCCTCGCCGCCGCCTTCACCATCGGCGAGCGCGCTTCCCTGGAGATCCCGGCCATCGATCGGGAGCCGCACCGGCAGGACGCCGACCACGACCGCGAGCAGCAGCGCGCCGGCGAGGCGATATCGCAGGGCCGCGCGGCGTCCGGTCGGAGGGAGGTCCCGGGTCATCGGTTCAACTGCGGACGGCCTCGAGCGTGATGATCTCCCAGCCGCCGTCGCCGCGGCGGCAGGCGATGCCGTCCTCGACCGAGGCCGTGCCCATGCGCGCACGCTCATGGCGGAATTCGCGGCAGCTCGCGCCGAAGCCGGCGGTGAAGGATCCGGTGAGGGTGATGCTGCCGGCCGCATCGTTCGCCGCGTCGCGATAATCGAGGCGCGCGCCGATCCGATCGGCCGCCAGGGCATCGCGCAGCGCCTTCTCGAAGGCGGGATTGCCGGCCGTCGGACCCGAGGCCGGCCGGAACAGCCCGTCATTCCCGCCGCGCTCCGTCACCAGCCCGCCGGCAAAGCCGAGCGCCACCAGCAACAGGCCCGCCGCCAGCGGCAGCAACCGACGCGCCAGGCTCGGGCGGCGGGACAGCGATACCGCATGGTCGCCGCCGGTCCGCGGGCGCACCGCATCCGGGTCCGGGAAACGGCCGGCCGATGCGCCGCCGCGAAGGCGATCGACCAGCGCCGCCGGCACCGGCGTTTCGAGGATCTCGACGAAGGCGCCGCGCGCCGCCGAGGCGCTCTCGCGCAGCAGCCGGATCGAGGCCTGCGCCGCCGGATCTTCGGCCACCGCGTTCTCCAGCCGGCGCGCGGTGGCGGCATCGAGCTCGCCATCGACATAGGCCACCAGCATCGCATCGTCCCAGAACTTCACGACATTGCTCATCGCCGGCTCTCCTCCCCGCGGCCGGCGCTCGCCGGCCCGCCCTCGATCGCCCGTGCCAGGGCCAGCCGCGCGCGGGCCAGCCGGCTCATCACCGTGCCGATCGGAATCTCCAGGATCTCCGACGCTTCCTTGTAGGAAACGCCCTCGACCGTGACCAGCATCAGCACGGCGCGCTGGTCTTCCGGCAGCTTCGCGATCTCGCGCCGCACCGCCGCCATGGTAAGCCGCGCTTCCTGCTCGCGCACCGCATCGCCGACCGACCGCTCGGCGAGCGCCTCGGCCGGAAGCGCGATCTCCCGGCCGCGCGACTGCCGGATCCGGTCGATCCAGAGATTCTGCGCGATCCGGAACATCCAGCTATCGAGCCGGGTGCCGGGCTGCCATTGCTCGATGCGCGACAGCGCGCGCTCGCAGGCGCTCTGCACCAGGTCGTCGGCATCGGCCAGCGATCCGGTCAGGCCGCAGGCGAAGCGCCGGAGCCGGGGGAGAAGCGCCACCATCTCTCTGCGAATGGCGTCTTCCACGCTCGGCACCCTCTCCCTTTGCCTCATCGCCACAACGGCGGGCGCGGCGATTTAATCCCGCGCCCGCGCATTTTATCATGGGCGGTGGCTGCGCGACCTCCTGGTGCTGCTGGCCGCGGTACCGTCGCCTGCGATAGACTGCGCCTCGGCCGCCGCGGGGATGCGCCGGAATGCTCAGACTCCTCATAGCCTTGGCGATAGCCCTGACGCTCGCCGGCGGCGCCCGCGCCGACTACATGTCGGCGCTCCAGGCGCTGCAGGCCGGCGACTACGACGCCGCCGTCGCGGCCTTCCGGCCGCTGGCGGAGGCCGGGAACCCGGCCGCGCAGTTCAATCTCGGCCGGATGTACGAGCGCGGCGACGGCGTCGCCCGCGACGCAGGCGCGGCGCGGGGCTGGTACGAGAAGGCGGCCGCCCAGGATCTCGTCGAGGCGCAGATGGCGCTCGGCGACCTCCTTGCGCGCGGGGACGGGCTGCCCCGGGACCCGGTCATGGCGGCGAGCTGGTACCGCCGCGCGGCCGCCCAGGGCAATGCCGTCGCGATGAACAATCTCGGCATCATGGCGAGCCGCGGCGACGGCCGGCCGAAGAGCGAGGCGGAGGCGTTGATGTGGTTCATCGCCGCCGCCGGACGCGGCCTCGCGGAGGCGCAGTTCAATCTCGGTGTCGCCTATGCGCGGGCCGAGGGGGCACCGGGCGATCTCGTCAAGGCCTATGGCTGGTTCCGCCTCGCGGCAAACCGGGGCGACGAGGATGCGCTGCAGGCCATCCAGGCGATCGCGCCGGCGATGCAGCCGGAGGAGATCGACGCCGCCGAAGCCTTCGCCCGGGACTGGGTCGCCGCGCCGTGAGGCGCCGGCCGGTCCGGCGCCGCGATTTCCTGACCGGGCTCGGCGCCGGGCTCGCTTTTCCGAAGCTGGCGCTCGGCACCACGCGGACCCCCGACGTCGTCATCGTCGGCGCCGGTGCGGCGGGTATCTTTGCGGCGCGGGCGCTCGCGCGGCGCGGCATCGGCTTCGCGCTGCTCGAGGCGAAGAACCGCACCGGCGGGCGCGCCTTCACCGAAAGCGAAAGCTTCGGCACCCCGTTCGACCATGGCTGCTCCTTCCTGCATCAGGCGGACCGCAACCCGTGGCGACCGCTGGCGGTCGAGGCGGGCTACAGCCTGCTGCGCCGTGGCGAGGGCGAAACCGTCTTCGTCGGCAATCGCCGCGCCACCGCGGCCGAGCGCGACGGCTATGGCGAGGCCTGGCAGCGGACGAACCGGGCGCTCGGCCGCGCCGGCGCCGCCGGCCTCGACATCCCCGCGGCCGCGGCGATCGAGACCCGCACGGGCTGGAGCCGGGTCTGCGAGAACTGGATCGGCCCGATGAGCTTCGCCGCCGATTTCGAGGATTTCTCGACCGCCGACTGGTGGGCCGGCGAGGCGACCGACCCCAACGACATGATCGCGGAAGGCTTCGGCACGCTCGTCGCCGAGGTCGCCTCCGCCCTGCCGGTCGATCTCGAGACCCCGGTCGGCGCCATCGACTGGAGCGGCCAAGGGGTCAAGATCGAGACGCCGCGCGGCACCCTCCAGGCGAGGGCCGCCATCGTCACCGTCTCGACCGGCGCGCTGCAGGCGGAAGGCATCCGCTTCACCCCGCCCCTGCCGCCGGCGACGCGGGACGCCGTCGGCCATCTCCCGATGGGCCTGCTCGGCAAGCTCGCGCTCGGCTTCGCCCCGGGCACGCGGTTCGACATTCCGGCAAACGACTGGGTCACCTATCTCACCCAGAGCCGCGAGGCCGTTTTCTTCCTCGCCTGGCCGTTCGACGCGGATGTGATGGTCGGATTCTGCGGCGGGCGCTTCGGCTGGGACCTGACCCGGGCGGGAGAGGCGGCGGCGATCGATTTCGGCCTCGGCGAGCTCGCGAAGCTCGTCGGCGCCGACGCGCGCAAGCGCTTCGTCCGGGGCCGCTTCACGCAATGGGGCAACGATCCGCATATGCGCGGCGCCTATGCCCATGAGGCGCCCGGCCATCACGGCGCCAGGACCGCGCTCATGACGCCGGTCGGCGACCGGATCTGGTTCGCGGGCGAAGCCGTCGCCGGCGGCTACGCCATGACCTGCGGCGGTGCTGCGATGAGCGGCCGCACCGTGGCCGACCGCGTGGCGGCGACGCTCGGGCTCTGAAGCCGGGGGGCTTCGCCCCGGGCGGGCATATCCAGGAGAAGGTTCGGGCGGTCTTCCGACCGCGGCACCCCCGGCGGGTGCCATCGCCTGCTGTCAGGGACGCCGGTCGCTCTATTGCATTCTCGAACGCGGCCGCCGCGCTATAGTCGCGGCGTCCGAATCCTCGCGCGATCGGGGTCTCGGCATCGGCCGATGCGACCTGCGACAGGGCTGCGCAAACGGGGGAACTGCGCCGGCATGGTGTTTTCGTCGATCCGGTTCCTCTATCTCTTCCTGCCGATCTTCTTCCTCTGCTACCTCGCGGTCCGGCCGGTCGAGCGGAAGAATCTCGTCCTTCTCGTCTTCTCGCTGCTTTTCTACGGCGCCGGCCAGCCGCTCTTCGTCCTCGGCCTCATGGCGTCGATCGCCTTCAACCATCGGGCGGCACTGCTCATCGAGAAGCGCGAGGGACGCGCGCGAAAGCAAGCGACCGGCCTCGCCATCGCCGCCAATCTCCTGCTGCTGGCGGTCTTCAAGTATGCGGTCTTCGCGGTCGAAAGCGCGAACTTGCTGCTGCGCGGCTGGGGCCTCGAGGTGCCGGTGCCGAACATCCCGCTGCCGCTCGGCATCTCCTTCTTCACCTTCCACGCGATCTCCTATCTCGTGGACGTGCATCGCCGCCAGGCGGCGGCCGAACGCAGCCTGGTCAACCTCGCCGTCTATATCGGCATGTTCCCGCAGCTCGTCGCGGGACCGATCGTCCGCTTCAGGACGATCGTGCGGCGCATCCATGACCGCCGATCGACGCTGGGGCGCGCGTCTGCCGGCGCCCGCATCTTCGTCATCGGCCTTGCGCAGAAGATGCTGCTCGCCGATGAGCTCACGCGGATCGTCGATGCGGCCTTCGATGGCGGCCCGGGAAATTTCTGGGCCCCGCCGCCCGGCATCGTCGATGCCTGGCTCGGCACGCTCGCCTATGGCCTGCAGATCTATTTCGATTTCGCCGGCTACTCGAACATGGCGATCGGTCTCGCGCTCATCCTCGGATTGAGATTTCCGCGGAACTTCGACATGCCCTACCGCTCGCTGTCGGTGACCGAGTTCTGGCGGCGCTGGCATATGAGCCTTTCCGCCTGGTTCCGCGACTATCTCTATATCCCGCTCGGCGGCAATCGCGGCTCGGACCTCGAAACCTACCGCAACCTCGGCGTCGTGTTCCTGCTCTGCGGCCTCTGGCATGGCGCGAGCTGGAACTTCGTGATCTGGGGCGCGCATCACGGCGCCTTCCTGATCCTCGAGCGCGCCGGTCTCGGCCGGTTGCTGCGCCGCGCCCCGGCCATGGTCGGATGGAGCTACGCCATGGTCGCCGTCTTCGGCGGCTGGGTCTGGTTCCGGGCCGCCGATCTTGCCGACGCGCTCGACATGTTCCGCGGGCTGATCGGGCTGAATGGCTGGCAGGGGCCGAGCGTCCCCATGTATTTCGCGCTCTATCCGACATCGGTCGGCGCCCTCGTCCTCGGCGCCGCGCTGGCGGTCCTGCCGGCGCGCGGGCGCGACCGTGCGCGGGACGAGGCTTCCTGGATCGGCGGGATCCGCCGGCGGCTGCGCCGTCTCGTCGCGCGCCCGGCGATCGACACGGCCGGCGCCTTCGCGCTGCTGCTGCTCGCGCTGCTCGCGGTCAGCGGCGGAAGCTTCAGCCCCTTCCTCTATTTCCGGTTCTGACTCCGTGGGACCCTTTGCCCGCCATCGGCGCTACTGGGGACTGATTCTGCTCGCCATTCTCTGGCTGCCGATCGCGACCGCCTTCTGGGCGGAGCCCGAGCGATTGACCTTCGCGGAGGGCCGCCGGGCCGCACCCTGGCCCGAATTTCCCAACGGCCTCAAGGCCGCGACCCAGCTTCCCGACAAGATCGGTCAGTATGTGGATGACCGGCTCGGATTGCGCGCGGAAAGCCTGAGCCTGCAGGGTCTGCTGCGCTACGCGCTGCGGTCGCCGCTCGTTCCCCAGGTCGCGTTCGGACGCGATGGATGGCTCCTCTATGTCGCCGGCGGCGGCATCCATCAATCGATGGGCATTCTCATGCGGGAGGATGCGATCGATCGATTCGTCCGGCTGGCGGAGGTGATGGCGCGCGAGCTGGAACAGGACGGCCGGCGGTTGATCGTTGCCATTCCACCCAACAATCAGACGATCAACCTCGCGCACTGGCCCGCCTGGGCCGGACCGCCGCCGGCACGGACGGAATATGACGTCGCCATGGATCGTCTGCGGGAGCGCGGCGTTCCCGCGGTCGATCTGCGCCCGGCGCTCCGCGCCGCCAATGAGACCGACGCGGTCTATTACCGCACCGACTCGCACTGGAATCGTCTGGGCTCGCTGATTGCCTTCAATGAGGTCGCGACCGCCCTCGGCCGTCCCGAATGGCGCTGGAATCCGACGGAGGTCTATCGCGGCGTGAAGCCCCGCGGTGGCGGCGACACCGCGCGTATGCTCGCCGTGGCCGGCTGGCTCGAGGAGCAGGAGGCGATCGTCGATACCGGCGTACCGGCGCCGACCAACATCCTCGAGATCGATGACCATCACAGCTTCGTCGTCGAGACCGGGCATGCCGGGCCGGTCGTGCTGCTGATCGGCGATTCCTTCATTCGCGACCGGTGGCGCGACCTGCTGGCGCCGCGATCGAGCCGCGTGATCTGGACCGGGTTCCGCCAATGCGCGATCGATTGGAACCTCGTCAGGCCCTTTGCGCCCGACGTCGTGATTCTGGCGCCGATCGAGCGCACCTTCCCCTGCCTGCCGGACGCCTGGCCGGACGGCCTGCCGGGCGAATAGCCGCGCCCGCGACGAAAGGCCGCAAACCCGGAAATGCGCCCGGCCGCCAAGGGCTTGCGCCGCGACCCCCGCCGGTTTCCCCCGGGAAACGGTAACCGGACGGTCCTGCAACGGCCCCGCCGGGCGCCTATGTTTGACGCATCGACTCTCGTGCCGGCGATGTCTCGGCCGGCCACCCCGCCTCGTCCATTGCAAGGAGACTCCCATGCGTCTCGACGGCAAGGTCGCGCTGATCACCGGCGCGGCAAGCGGCATCGGCAAGGCCATGGCGGAACGCTTCGCGGAAGCGGGCGCCGCCATCGCGATCGCGGACCTCAACATCGAGGGCGCCAAGGCGACGGCCGCCGAGCTTGCGGCGAAGAGCAGCCGCGCGATCGGCGTCGCGATGGACGTGACGAACGAGGCGCAAGTTGAGGCCGGCGTCGACGAGGCGGCGAAGGCGCTCGGCGGGCTCGATATCCTGGTGTCGAACGCCGGCATCCAGATCGTGAAGCCGCTGCACGAGTTTCCCTATGCCGACTGGAAGAAGCTGGTGTCGATCCATCTCGACGGCGCGTTCCTGACGACGCGCGCCGCCCTGCAGCGCATGTACAAATCCGGCAAGGGCGGCACGATCCTCTATATGGGCTCGGTCCATTCCAAGGAGGCCTCGAAGCTGAAGGCGCCCTATGTGGCGGCGAAGCATGCGCTGCTCGGGTTGGCGAAGACTGTCGCCAAGGAAGGGGCGGAGCATGGGGTGCGCGCCAATGTTATCTGTCCCGGCTTCGTGCGCACGCCGCTCGTCGAGAAGCAGATCCCCGAGCAGGCGAAGGCCCTCGGCATCAGCGAAGAGGATGTGGTGAAGAAGGTCATGCTGGCCGAAACGGTCGACGGCATTTTCACCACCGTCGAGGATGTGTCGACCACGGCGCTCTTCCTCGCCGCCTTCCCGACCGCCGCCCTCACCGGGCAATCGATCGTCGTCAGCCACGGCTGGCACATGGAGTGAACGGCCGGCGCGCGGCGACCGACGCCGCGGACAGGCGCGCAACCTTGGCCAGGGAGGATCCCCGCATGACCGGACGATCGAAGGCGAGTCGCAAGACGTCGGGGCGCAAGACGCAGGCGCGCGCGGCGCCGAAGCGCGCCATGCCGCTCGAGGTGCCTGCGCGCCGGGCTGCGCGCGCGGCGAGGAACGGGGCCGAGCGCAACGCCGAAACCCGCCGCCGCCCGGCCGAGCTCGCGCGCGACTACGAGACTGTGGCCCTCGCGCTCCAGGGCGGCGGCGCGCTCGGCGCCTATCAGGCGGGAGTCTATGAGGGGCTGGCCGAGGCCGGCATCGAGCCCGACACCCTCTCCGGCATCTCGATCGGCGCGATCAACCTCGCCCTCATCGCCGGCAATGCGCCGAAGGACCGGCTCGCGAAGCTGCGCGGCTTCTGGGAATGGATCTCGGAGCCGGCGCTGCTGCCGCGGCTCGTCGACTGGCAGCTATTGTCCGAGTTCGTGCCGGTCGAGCTGCAGGCGCGCCGCCTCGCCAATGTCGCGGTCGCCATGCGCGCCTCCTTCGAGGGGCAGCGCGGCTTCTTCGAGCCGCGGCCGCTCGCGGCCTGGATCGAGCTCTTCAACAATGGCCGCCAGCCGACCGGCTATTATGACACGCGGCCGCTGGCGGCGACGCTCGAGCGCTTCGTCGATTTCGACCGGCTCAATGACGGGGCGCTGCGGGCGACCGTGGGCGCGGTCAATGTGCGGAGCGGAAACTTCGTCTTCTTCGACAATCGCCGGCAGCGGCTCGGCCCCGACCACATCATGGCCTCGGGCGCGCTGCCGCCGGGCTTTCCGCCGGTCGAGATCGAGGGCGAGTTCTACTGGGACGGCGGCATCGTCTCCAACACGCCGCTGGGCCAGCTCCTCTGCGGCGAGGCGCGCCGGGACACACTCGCGATCCAGGTCGATCTCTGGAGCGCGCGCGGCGAAATGCCGACCAACCTGCTCGACGTGCTGGAACGGCAGAAGGAGATCCTCTATTCGAGCCGCACCCGCGCCTTGACCACCCGCGTGGTCGAGGAGCAGAAGCTGCGCCGCTCGATCGCCGAGCTCCTCGCCCTGCTGCCGAAATCGAAGCAGTCGGGCGCCGCCGTCGAGCGCGCGCGGCGACAGGCGACGCGCAAGGTCGTCAACGTCCTGCACCTCATCTATCAGGGCAAGCATCACGAGATCGAATCGAAGGACTACGCCTTCGGCCCGACCTCGATGCGCGAGCATTGGGCGGCCGGCCTCGCCGACATGCGCCGCACCCTCGCCGACCCCCGCCGCTTCATGAAGCCCGCGACCGACGCCGGCATCGTGACGCACGACATCCATCGGGATGCGGCGGAAAGGGGGTAGGCTGCGACGTCAATCGAGCGGCACGCGCCGGAATATGCAGATCTCTTCGAAGTGTTCCGGTGCCGGCTTCACCACAACGGCAAACGCTCGTTTCC
>CAZMUZ010000071.1:0-19229 GCA_964569315.1 uncultured Rhodospirillaceae bacterium
AGGGCGGCAACGGCAACGACTGGATCGGCGGCGGCAACGACGCGGATTCGATCCTTGGCGACAACGGCAACGATACCGTCTTCGGCGAGGCGGGCGCCGATACCATCCTCGGCAGCAACGGCAACGACAATCTGTCCGGTGGCGAAGAAGGCGACAGCATCGACGGCGGCGGCGGCAACGACGATATCTTCGGCGGCAACGGCGACGACTGGCTCCAGGGCTGCTTTTATAATGACACCCTCGATGGCGGCGACGGCAACGACACGATCGATGGCGACGGCGGCAAGGACGACGTCTTCGGCGGAAACGGCAATGACGAGATCCACGGCGGATTCGGCAACGACACGCTCGCCGGCGGGGAGGACGACGACACCGTTCTCGGCGGCAATGGCGACGACAGCCTGCTCGGCGGCAATGGCAGCGATTCGCTGATCGGCGAGAATGGCTGGGACACCGTGCTCGGCGGCGGCGGCGACGACATGCTGATCGGCGACCGCGGCAACGACAGCATCGGCGGCGGCAGCGGTTACGACGTCGCGGTCTATGCGGCCAGCATCAACGACTTCAGCGTGACCAACCACGGCACCTATTGGACGGTCGAGGCGAACGATACCCTCTTCGGCGAATTCGGGCGGGACACGCTGTTCGATGTCGAGGAAATCCGCTTCAACGACGACGTCATCTACCCGACCTACGGCGACGGCAACCTGGTCCTCGGCACTTCCGACGACGACAGCCTGCTCGGCACGGGCGAGGCCGACAGGATTCTGGGTCTCCAGGGCAACGACACCATCGTCGACGACGGCAATGACGACACGATCGACGGCGGCAATGGCGACGACCAGATCCGGGACAGCGCCGGCGCCGATTCGATCGTGGGCGGCCAGGGTAACGACACCATCCAGGACTTCGACAGCGAAGGCCACGACACGCTTTCGGGCGGCGATGGCGACGACGTCATCGAGACGAATCTCTCGGGCGGAACGCCGGATCGGGCCGATGGCGGCGCGCACCACCTCGGCGACACGCTGGTCCTCACCGGCGCGGTGGACGGGCCCGTCGTGGTCGATCTTTCGGTCGCGCCGGGTTCCGACCAGCTCCTCTCGATCAGCGGGACCCCGGAAACGGCGCTGCAGAACAATTTCGAGCATCTCGACCTCTCTGGCGTGGCCGGCGCCGGCGGCGTCGTGACTGGCTCGAGCGGCGGGAATCGGGTGGTCGGATCGAACGCGGCCGATGCGGTCGATGGCCGGGATGGCGATGACACGCTCATCGGCGGCGCCGGCGGCGATACGCTCAAGGGCGGGAATGCCGACGATTCGATCTTTGGCGACGGGAATTCCGATCTCGCACAGGGGAACGATTCGATCTCCGGCGGCGCCGGCAGCGATACCCTCGAGGGCGATGGCGGCAATGACACGATCTCCGGCGGCGACGACGCGGACTGGATCGATGGCGGCTGGCACGACACGATGGGCGGCTACGACATGCTCAGCGGCGACGCCGGCAACGACACGCTCGTCTACCACGACCAGCTCAACCACTATGACGGCGGTTCGGGCATCGACTATCTGCAGCTCGATGGAAGCGCGGATTTCATCGAACTTCCGGACGGCAACTTCAACGGGGTCGAGGTGGTCGACCTCACGGGCGCATTCGGAAATGACGAAGTATGGCTTTCTGCCGGCGATATTCTCGATATCGGCAACGGCAATACGGTCGGTCAAAGTTCGTCCGCGGGCCCGATCGACCTGGTGATCCGCGGCAACAGCGACGACACGGTCAATCTGGTCAACGGATTCGAGCAGGAAGGCGGCGAGTTCGGCTTCGAGAATCCGGCCTATGGCAGCGGCACCAGCTACAACATCTACAGCAACGGCGATGGCGTCGTTGTTGCGGTCGAATCCGGGGTGGTGGTGAACACTTACGACCCGGTCTAGGCTGGCGGACTCGCATCGTGCCGACTACATCGCGCACCGCGCTTGCGCGACGAAGATTTCCTCTCCGGCCGGCAATGACGCTCAGCCGCGCGCCCGGATGCGGCCGACCAACGGTCCGGTCGCAAGGCTCGCGGCGAAGATGACGGCGGCGGTCGCGACGATCGAGGGACCGGCTGGCGTATCCCACCCGTAGGAAGCGGCGAGCCCGCCCGAGACGGTGATCGCGCCGAAAAGCGCCGCAAGCACGGCCATGGATTCGGGCGTGCGGGCGAAACGCCGCGCCGCCGCCGCCGGCAGGATCATCAGCGCGGCGATCAGCAGGATACCGACGATCTTCATGGCGATGGCGACCGTCATCGCCACCAGCAGCATGAGAACCAGCGAAAGCCGTGCGACCGGCACGCCTTCGGCCGCGGCCAGCTCCTCGCTCAAGGTGGCGGCGAGCAGCGGCCGCCAGACCGCGACCAGGACCGCCAGCACCAGCAGCCCGCCGCCGAAGATCCAGGCGAGGTCGCTGCGGCCGACGGCCAGGATGTCGCCGAAGAGGTAGGCGAAGAGATCGATGCGAAGGCTCGGCATCAGCCCGATGGCGACGAGGCCGAACGCAAGCGCGCTATAGGAGAGGATCGCGAGGAGCGCGTCGCTCGCCAGGCGATGCTGGCGTTGCAGCAGCGTGAGCAGTGCCGCGAAGAGGATCGAGCTCGCCAGCACGCCGAGGCCGGGTTCCACCCCGATCAGGAAGCCGAGCGCCACGCCGAGCAGCGCGCCATGAGCGAGCGCGTCGCCGAAGAAGGCCATGCGGCGCCACAGCACGAGACAGCCGAGCGGCGCCGCGACGACGGCGACGCCGACGCCGGCCAGCAGGGCACGGAGGAGGAACTCGGGCATCAGAGGCGTTCCCGGTCGGCCGGCGCCGGGCCGCGATGAGGATGATCGTGGTTATGGTCATGCGCATGGGGCGGATGCGACCCCGCCTCGTCGGCGACGATCTCGCCGCCGAGGTCGTGCGCATGGTCGTGCCGGTGGGTATAGACCGCGATGCGACGGCCGGCGGCCGGGCCGAAGAGGGCGAGATACTCCGGATGCGCGCTCACCGCCTCGGGCCGCCCGGCGCAGCAGATGTGATGGTTGAGGCAGATGACGCGGTCGGTCGCCGCCATGACCAGATGCAGATCGTGCGACACCATCAGCACGCCGCAGCCATGCCGGCGGCGGATATGGCCGATCAGCTCATAGAGCTCCGCCTGGCCATGCACGTCGACGCCCCGCACCGGTTCGTCCAGGACCAGGAGATCCGGCCGGCGCAGCAAGGCCCGCGCCAGCAGGATACGCTGCGTCTCTCCGCCCGAGAGGCTCTGCATCGGGTTGCGGCCGAGACCCTGGGCGCCGACCTCGGCGAGCGCGGTATCGAGCTCGACCGCGCTCGTTCCGCGGGTCAGCGAGAGGAACCGCCCGACGGTGATCGGCAGGCTCGGATCGAGGTGGAACTGTTGCGGCACATAGCCGATGCGGAGGCCAGGCCGGCGCACCACGCGGCCTTCGCGCGGCTGGATGAGGCCGAGCACGATGCGCACCAGCGTCGTCTTTCCGGCGCCGTTGGGACCGATGAGGGTGACGATCTCGCCCGGCTCGACCGCGAGATCCACATGCTGCAGCACGGCGCCGCGGCCGTAGCCGTGGCCGACCCCCTCGGCACGCAGCAAGGCGCCGCCGTTCTCAGCCGGCATGGTTGCTGCAATCCATGCAGCGCCCTTCGACCTCCACGGTGGAGCGCCCGACCTCGAAACCCGCCTCGCGGGCGCCCGCGGCGACGGCCGCGCCGATGCGACGGTCGGAAAGCTCCTGCACCGTGCCGCAATCGCGACAGATGAGAAACTGCGAGCTGTGGCGCTCGTCCGGCTGGGCGCAGCCGATGAAGGCGTTGCGGGATTCGATCCGGTGCACCAGCCCCTGTGCCAGCAGGAACTCGAGCGCGCGATAGACCGTGGGCGGCTGCGCCGAAATTCCGTCGCGGCGCAGCGCGTCGAGGATCTCGTAGGCCCCGATAGGCGCGTGGCCGCGCCAGACCAGCTCCAGCACCCGGCGGCGGATCTCCGTGAGATTGGCCGAGCGCGCGCGGCAGACCGCATCCGCGCGGCTCAACGCCTCGGCGATGCAATCCTGGTGATCGTGTCGCGGCGCGCCATGGCGGCGTTCCGGCGCTCCGGGCCTGCGGCGTTCGCCCATGAGGGTCTCCTCCGCGCTATTCGCTTGACGATCGGATGTTATACTATAACATCACGATATAACATAACATAGCAACCTAGCACGAGCCCCGCAGGGCCGGAAGGAAAGCCTCATGATTCCCGCGAGACGCCGCATGTTGCAGGGGATCGGCGCGCTCGCCGGGATGGTGGCGCTCGGCGCTCCAGGGCGCGCCTTTGCCGCCGGGAACGGCGGCGCGATCCGTGCGGTCGCCAGCATCAAGCCGATCCATTCCCTGCTCGCGGGCGTGATGGCGGGGATCGGCGAGCCCGCTTTGCTCGTGCAGGGCCATGCCTCGCCGCACAGCTACAGCCTAAAGCCCTCCGAGGCGGCGCTCCTGGAAGAGGCCGACCTCGTCTTCTGGGTCGGCGAACCGGTGGAGACCTTCCTCGAGCGCCCGCTGGAAGCGCTCGGCGGGCGCGCCGAGGTGATCGAGCTGCTGGTGACCGACGGCGTGTCGCTGCTGGCGTCGCGCGGCGGCGGGCTCTGGGAGTCGCACCGGCATGAGGGCGGGGCGGAGGCCGACGAAACCGTCGAGGCAGAAGAACACGACCACGGCCACGGGCTCGACGGCCATATCTGGCTCGATCCGACGAATGCCAAGGCGATCGTGGCGCGGATGGCCGGCGCGCTTGCCCTGCACGATCCGACCCATGCGAGCCGGTATTCCGACAATGCCGCGCAGCTACGCGCGCGCATCGATGCGCTCGACCGGGAGATGGCCACCTGGCTCGAACCGGTGCGCGACAAGCCTTTCATCGTCTTCCATGATGCCTACCAGTATCTCGAGGCGCATTTCGGCCTGAACGCGATGGGTTCGATCACCGTCAATCCGGAGCAGTCGCCGAGTGCCGAAAGGCTGGCGCAAATCCAGGCGAAAATCGCCGGGACCGGCGCGGTTTGCGTCTTCGCCGAGCCGCAATTCTCCGAGGCGCTGGTGCGGACGGCGACGGAGGGAAGTGCTGCCCGCCGCGGCACGCTCGATCCCGAGGCGACCGACATTCCGCCCGGGCCGGACCTCTATTTCGTGCTGATGCGCAATCTCGCGCGTTCGCTCGCCACCTGCCTCATGCAATAGCGAGGCGATGGCGGCGCATCGCCAGAGGGGCTTCATTGCGAGAAAACGCAGGGAGAGCGGGGGAAACGGCTCTTCCTGCAAGTCGGGCCGTAAGCCAGTCTCAGTCGTCGAAGTCTCGGTCGCCGAAGTCTCAACCGCCGATCTCGCCGCCGTCCTGCCGGGTGATCGCCACCACCGAGGGGCGGGGTGGCATGCCGTCCTTGAAATCGGGCCAGCGTGTCGAGGGTTTGTCGAAGCTCGAGTTCTTCTGCTCGCCCGGATGCTGCACGGAGACGAAGAAGGTCTTGTCGTCCGGCGTGAAGCAGGGGCCGCACATCTCGGCATCCTGCGGCGTGCGGTAGAAGAATCGCGTCATGGCGCGCCCGTCGCCGGTCGTGTCGGCCGCCCAGATGCCGTCGCCGATCCCGAACTTGCTCTGCTGAGAGCCCTGGTCGCTCGCGATCCAGATGCGGCCCTTGCTGTCGAAGGCGCAGTTATCGGGGCATGAGAGCCAGCCATCTGCGCTTGTGCCCTTCCCATAGAGAGTCGAGCCCCAGAGCGGGGCGCCGGCGATCAGGAAAAAATCCCAGCTTCCCTCCAGCGAGGCGTGATCCGGCACCCCGGTCCCATCCTTCGGCGGGACGATCTCGATGATGTGGCCGGCGGTGTTCTCGGCGCGCGGATTGGCCCGATCGACATTGTCGAGCGACCGCTTCGTGTTGTTGGTCAGGATGACATAGACGGAGCCCGTCGCCGGATTGGTCTCGACATCCTCCGGCCGGTCCATCGGCGTTGCGCCGACGAGGTCGGCCGCGCGGCGCGTCTCGATCGCTACATCCGCCTGGCTTGCAAAGCCATTCTCGGCCGTGAGCGGGCCCTCGCCGTGGATCAGGGGCTTCCAGACCACCTTGCCGTCCGCGGCGAAGGTCGCGACATAGAGCGTGCCGTCGTCGAGCAGGTCGGCATTGGCCGCGCGGTTTGCCGTATCGACCTTTCCCGCGCTCACGAACTTGTAGACATATTCGAAGCGCTCGTCGTCGCCGAGATAGACCACGAGCCGGCCGTCGTTGTTGACCACGGTCGTGGCGGCCTCATGCTTGAAGCGGCCGAGGGCGGTGCGCTTTACCGGCACGGAATCCGGCCGGTAGGGATCGATCTCGACGACCCAGCCGAACCGGTTCGGCTCGTTCGGCTCCTTCGTCAGGTCGAAGCGCTCGTCGTGGCGCCAGAAGGCATATTCGCTCTCGCCGGTGACGCCGTAGCGCGCCAGGGCCGGGCTCTCGGCCGGAGCCTCCGCGGCGCCGAAGTAGTTGTTGAAGTTCTCCTCGCAGATGAGAACCGTGCCCCAGGGCGTCGTGCCGCCGCCGCAATTGTTGAGCGTACCGACGACGTTGATGCCGTCGGGATCGGCCTTGGTGCGGAGCCGTTCGCTGCCGGCCGCGGGACCGGAGACTTTCATCGGTGTCGAGGCGAGGCTGATGCGCCGGTTGAACTGGCTGTCCGGCACCGTCCGCCATTTACCGCCGTCCTTGCGGATCTCGACGACCGAATGGCCGTGGGCGGCGAGCTCGATCGCGATCTGCTCGGCCGTCAGCTTCCCGAGCTTGTCCTCCATGGTAAGGCCCGGGAACATCAGCTCGGCGTCGGTATATTCGTGATTGACGCAGAGGAGGCCGTGCGTCGAGTCGTTCGAGCCTTGCGGCAACGGCATATAGGCGATGAAGTCGCAGTTATAGCCGAACTGCAGTTCCTGGGCGGCCGCGCTCTGCTTCATCGGATCGAATGCGGGGGCATCGGGATGGACGCCGTCGCCCCAGCGGATCAGCACGTCGGCGGCATAGCCCTCGGCGACGTGGTGGTCGGGGTCGATGCCATGCGCGATTTCCTCGAAGGTCAGCGTGCTCGTCGCATCGCCCGCCATCGCTGCGCGGGCGAGGGTCGTGCCGCCGAGAAGCCCTGCCGCCGACACCGCGCCCAGACGGCGGACGAAACCGCGACGGGAGAGCCGCACCGCGATGAGTTCGCCCAGGGGTTGGGCAAGGCTTGGATTGCAGCCGATATCTTCGCGGCAAGCGACCCGGCTCGAATTGCGATCGACGCGGTCCATTTTTCCTCCGGCGATGGGTGACGCGCCGGAGACTAGGTGCCGCGATGGACTCCTTCGTGAAGCGACGATGAAATCGGAATGACAGAGGCGCGGATGCGGGTGCCGCGATTCGACAGAGTTTCCGACGAGGAGAAGCTCGCGTCTCAGCCGATCTCGAGGCCGCCATCGCGCGTGATGGCGATCACCGAGGGACGCGGCGGGATACCTTGCTTGAAGTCCGGCCAGTGGGTCGAGGGCCGATCGCGGCTCGACCCTTCGCCCGGATGCTGGACCGAAAGGAAAAGGGTGCGGCCGTCGGGCGTGAAGCAGGGCCCGGACGCTTCCGCGCCGCGCGGGCAGCGGAAGAAGTTTCGGGTGACGCCGCGCCCCGGCCCGACCGCGTCCGTCGCATAGACCCCGTCGCCGATATCGAGCCGCTTCTGCTGGCCGCCCTGGTCGGTCGCGATCCACAGCCGGCCGCGCGCGTCGAAGGCGAGATTGTCCGGGCAGGCGAGCCAGCCATTGGCGCTCAACCCGGCGCCATAGATCGTCGCCTCCGTCTTCGGATTGCCGCAGACCAGGAACAGGCCCCAGCCATAGAGCGCCGCGGTATGGTCGATCGCACCGGGCTCGCCCGGCGGCGCCATCTCGATCACATGGCCGGTCACGTTCTCGGGGCGCGGATTGGCGGGATCGACCTGCTCGCGGCGGCGGTCCCAGTTGTTGCTCATCATGGCGAAGACGTGGCCTGTGGTCGGGCTCGCCTCGACGTCTTCCGGCCGGTCCATGGGCGTGGCGCCGACGAGGTCGGCCGCGCGGCGCGCCTCGATCAGCACGTCCGCCTGGCTCTGGAACCCGTTGGCTTCGGTGAGCGGGCCGCTGCCATAGACGAGCGGTAGCCAGGCCAGCGTCCCGTTCGCCTCGAACCGCGCCACGGAGAGCGTGCCGTCGTCGAGCAGCGCGAAGTTGGCTGCACGATCGTCGGGGTTGTAGGTGCCGGCGCTGACGAAGCGGTAGATATATTCGAAGCGCTCGTCGTCCCCCATATAGATCACCGCGCGGCCGTCGGCCGAGATCACCACCGGCGCCGCCTCATGCTTGAATCGGCCGAGCGCCGTGCGCTTCACCGGCGTCGAGGCGGGGTCGTAGGGGTCGATCTCGACCACCCAGCCGAAACGATTCGATTCGTTCGGCTCGCGCGCCACGTCGAAGCGAGGGTCGAACCGCATCCAGGCGCTGAGCGGCTTTTCGTCATAGCCATAGCGCTTGTAGGCGGCGGCTTCGGGCGATGCCGCGAGATCGCCGCCGAAATAGAAGGTGAAATTCTCCTCGCAGGTCAGGATCGTGCCCCAGGGCGTGATCCCGCCGCCGCAATTGCCGAAAGTGCCGTAGACCATGCGTCCGGTCGGATCGGCCGAGGTGACGAGCCGCGGGCTGCCGGCGGCCGGTCCGGAGATCGCGATCGGCGTGCTCGCCGTGATACGCCGGTTATATTCGCCGTCCAGCACCACGCTCCACTGCCCCCCGTCCTTCTCGATCTCGACGATGCTGTGGCCGACCGCCGCCATCTCCACCGCCGCCTGCTCCGCCTTGATGCGCTCGAAGGCGGTTTGGTTCGTCATGAAGGAGAACATGAGCTCGGGCGAGGCGTATTCGTGATTGACGCAGAGCAGGCCGTGCAGGCTGTTGGTGTTGCCGAAGCTGTAGGGCAGAAAGCCGATGAAGTCGTTGTTGTAGCCGAACTGCATCGCCTGCACGGCGGCCGACTGGTTGTCCGGGTTGAACGGCGAGGTATCCGGAAAAAGCGGATCGCCCCAGCGCAGCAGCACCTGCGCCTTGTAGCCTTTCGCCAGCCGCGCGTCAGCGTCGAGCCCGTGCGGGATCTCGGGGAAGGTCAGCGTGCCGATCTGCGGCGCCGGGATGCCGCGATTGAGGAAGGCATCGACATTGCCGCTCTGCTGCGCCGCAGCGGGCTCGGGCGCACCTGCAGGCGCGAGGAGGGCGCCGGCAGAGGCCATGAGGGCCAGGATGTCGCGGCGCGAGTAGCGCGCGTCGATGATCTCGCGCATCGTGCGATTGTCGGTCGGATTCGATCCGATATCGTCCCGGTCCCGCACCTCGGCCGGCTGGAAGCGATCGACGATGCTCATTATAACCCCTTGAAATCCCACATCGATGCGCCGCCGCTCGGTTGGGCCGGTCGCAAGGCCGGGTCAGTTTGTCCCGGATTCGAGGCCGCGGAAAGCGGCGAGAGCGCGGCGTCTCGCCGCGCCGTGATCGAGAATTGGCCGGCTGGCTTTGCCGGCTGCGTGAGGTGCCGGATTGTCGGCAAGGCGCTAAAGCGCCGACGCCGGAAAGCTGTGCAGCTTCTGGCGCCCGAGAATATGAACGCGATAGCCATCCGGGAAAAGTCCGGCGATGGCGGCGTCCCGCGCGTCGAGACCGCCGGCATAGGCGCCGAAAGCCGGCAGGACGAGCCTTCGTCCGTCCTCGACGAAGCAGCGTCCGACCACCCGCCGCCCACGCCAGGAGATGCCGGCCTTCGGATGATAATGGCCGGAGATTTCGCCGGCCGGCCTCGCCTCGAGGGTCGCTTCGTGCCGGAAGCGAAGCGGCCCTTCCGCGAACTCGGCCAACACACGGCCGCCCCAGCTTTCCGGTGGGGCCGGATCGTGATTGCCGGCGATCCAGATCCAGTCCCGCCCGGATGCCAGCCCGGCGATGCGTTCGCCGATGGCGCGGGGAAGGCGGTTCGCCGCCTTGCGGTCGTGGAAGCTGTCGCCGAGGCAGATCACCCGTGCGGGCCGCAGCTCCTCCACGAGCGCCGCGACCAGCCGCAGCGTCTCGTCGCTGTCATAAGGCGGCAGAAGACGGCCGCGCGCGGCGAATTCCGAGCCCTTCTCGAGATGCAGATCGGCGACGGCGAGGAGCGCGCGGGCGGGCCACCAGAGGGCGCCGGGCGCGAGCGCGACCACGCTTGCGCCGTTGAGGCGGAAGGCGGCCCCCGTCGCGAGGAGCGTCGCGCTCACAGCGGCAGCTCCGGCGCCGGTTCCTCGGCCGTCGCCTCCTCGATGAGCGCGGTCGCCGCCTCGTCCATCAGCTCGTCGACGGCCTGCCCATAGACGGCGGTCTTGCCGATATCGAGCATGGCCGGCAGCGCAAGCGGCGAGACGCGCGAGAGCCGCCGCACCTTTATCCGCCCCTTGATCCGCCGCAGCATCCGGGCAAGACGGCCGACGTCGGTGAGGCCGCTCGCCGCGTCGGCGCGGGTCGCGCGCAGCAGGATGTGGCTCGGTTCGTGCTTGCGCAGCACGTCGTAGATGAGATCGGAGCTGAACGTCACCTGCTTGCCCGTCTTGGTCTCGCCCGGATGGTGGCGCTCGATGAGCCCGGCGACAATCGCCACATTGCGGAAAGATCGCTTGAGCATGCTCGATTCGTCCATCCAGGCCTCGAGGTCGTCGCCCAGCATGTCCTCGTCGAAGAGCGCGTCGATGTCGCGCACCGGCCGCAGGCTCCAGACCGCGATCACATAGTCGCTGGCCACGAAGCCGAGCGGCCGCAGACCCGCTCGCTCCATGCGGCGGGTCAGCAGCATGCCGAGCGTCTGGTGCGCGTTGCGGCCCTCGAAGCTGTAGGCGACCAGGAACTCCTTTTTGTTGCGCGGGAAGCATTCGACCAGCATCCCGTCGCCCTCGGGCAGGCTCGAGCGCCGCCGCTGCATCTCGAGCCATTCGCGCACCGGGCCCGGCAGGCTCCGCCAGCGCCCCGGTTCGGCCAGGAGCGAGCGCACGCGTCGGGCGAGCTGCGTGGTGAGGGGGAGCCGGCCGCCGGCATAGGCGGGCACTTTCGGCTCGCCGCCGCCCTTGGCGCGGCTCACCACGGCGGCCATGTCGCGGATCCCCTCGAAGCGCAGCAGCTCGCCCGCGAAGATGAAGGTGTCGCCCGGCAGCAGGCCCTGGATGAAATACTCCTCGACCTCGCCCAGCACGCGGCCCCGCCCGAGCCGCACCCGCAGCATCGGCTCCTGGACGATGGTGCCGACATTCATCCGATAGCGCCGCAGGACGGTCGGATTCGCGGCGCGGTAGAGCCCATCCTCGTTCCGCACGATACGGTGCCAGCGCTCGTAGCTCCGCAGCGCATATCCGCCGGTCGCGACGTAGTCGAGCACCGCATCGAAGTCGGCGCGCGGCAGGGCGCGATAGGGTGCGGCCGAGGTGACTTCCGCATAGAGCGCATCCGCCGCGAAAGGCGCCTCGCAGGCCATGCCGAGGATGTGCTGGGCCAGCACGTCGAGGCCGCCCGGCCGCGGCGGATCGCCATCGAGCTCGTTCTCCCGGATCGCTTCGACCGCCGCGCGGCATTCCAGCACCTCGAAGCGGTTGGCCGGCACCAGCAAAGCGCGGCTCGGCTCGTCGAGCCGGTGGTTCGATCGGCCGATCCGCTGGATGAGGCGTGACGCGCCCTTGGGGGCGCCGACCTGGATGACGAGATCGACCGCCGCCCAGTCCACGCCGAGATCGAGCGAGGAGGTGGCGACCACCGCCCGGAGCGCGCCGCGCGCCATGGCCGCCTCGACCTTCCGCCGCTGCTCCGGCGCGAGGCTGCCGTGATGGAGCGCGATAGGCAGGTTCGCCTCGTTGATCCGCCAGAGCGCGTTGAAGACGAGCTCGGCCTGGGCGCGGGTATTGACGAAGACGAGCGCGGTCGTGGCGCCGGCGATCGCCGCATGGACCTCCTCGATCGCATGCAGCGCCATGTGCCCCGACCAGGGCAGGTAGGCGCCGGTGGCGAGAATGGCGATCTCCGCCCTGGCGCCGCTGCGGCCGCGGACGAGCCTCACCGAATCGTCGCTCGCACGGCCGGTCGGCGAGATCTAGTCGAGCAGGGCTTGTTCGTCGGCGACCGTCGCCGAGAGGCCGACGCGCCGGCATTGCGGGGCGAGCCGCTGCAGCCGCGCCAGGCCGAGCGCCAGCAGATCGCCGCGCTTGATGCCGGCGAGCGCATGCAGCTCGTCCACCACCACCCGCCTGAGGTTGCGGAAGATCGCGGGCGCGTCGGCATAGGAAAGCAGCAGCGCCAGCGATTCCGGCGTGGTGAGGAGGATATGCGGCGGGCGTCGGCGCTGGCGCTGGCGTTTCGATTGCTTGGTGTCGCCGGTCCGCGTCTCGGCGTCGATCGCGAGGCCCATTTCCGCGACCGGGATCTCGAGGTTGCGATGGATGTCGATGGCGAGCGCCTTCAGCGGCGAAATATAGAGCGTGTGCAGACCCTCGCGCGGGCGTTCGGCCAGCTCCACGAGGCTCGGCAGGAATCCGGCGAGCGTCTTGCCGCCGCCGGTGGGGGCGATCAGCAGGGCGGAGCGCCCCTCGCGGTCGGCCTCGAGCAGGGCGAGCTGATGGGCGTGCGGTTTCCACCCGCGCGCGGCGAACCAGCCGGCAAAGGGCTCGGGGAGGTCCGGCGCCGGGGCCGGGCTGGGCTTGGAGCGGGTCACGGGCCCGACTATAACGGTCCGCGCGGGACGGCTCGACGCTTGCGCGCGGGGCCGGCCGCCAGGGGGAATGATGGTGGCATCCGCCCGCCCGGTCGGGGTGATATGCGCGCTGGCGGAAGAGCTGGTCGCGCTGGAAGCCGCCCTGGCAGGAAAGCGCGCCGCGCGCCGGGCCGGCGTCCGGCTGATCTTCGGGCGTATCGATGGAAAGCGCGTCGTCCTTGCCGAAGGCGGCGTCGGCAAGGTGAGTGCGGCTCAGATCGCGACCCTGCTCGTGGAAAGATACGAGTGCCGGGCGCTCGCCAATTCCGGCGTTGCCGGCGGGCTCGATCCGGGCTGGGGCATCGGCGATATCCTGATCGCCGATCGTATGGCGCAGCATGATTTCGGTGCGGTCACCGACAAGGGCTGGCGCTATTTCCGCGGCGGCCAGCCGCCCTGGCCGGGTCCCGTCACCGATCTCTACTTCCGCCTATCGCCCGAGCGGCGCGCCAGGCTCGCACGCGCGCTCACCGGCTTCGCGCTGCCGACGCTCTCGGCCGCGGTCACCGGCAAGCCGCGCCGCCCGAAATGGGGCTTCGGCACCATCGTGACCGGCGATCAGTTCGTGAGCAGCGCCAAATTGGGCCGGCGGCTGCGGACGGATTTCGGCGCCCAGGCGACCGAGATGGAAGGGGCGGCGGTGGCGCAGGTGGCGGAACGCTATCGCCTGCCCTGGCTCGTGGTCCGCGCCCTCAGCGACCGCGCCGACCGGCAGTCGATCCGCGACATCCGCGCCTTTCTCGAGGAATCCGGGCGGTCGGCGGCCATGGTGCTGGCGCGGCTGCTGCCCGCACTCTGATCGACCTGATTCCGACGTCAGCCGCGATGGCGCCCTTCGGCGATCGCCTGCCGCAGGGCGGAAAGCGCCGCCTCGAGCACCGTCGTGCCATAGGGCATCGGCGGGAACTGCCCCCAGACCGGCTTCGGCCAGGCGGGATCGCCCTCGGTTCGCGCCACCACATGGAGATGGAACTGCGGCACCATGTTGCCGAGCGCCGCGATATTGACCTTGTCGGGCGCATGGAGCGCCCGCAGAAGCCGGCTGGCGGCGGCGGCCTCCTCGACGAGCCGGCCGCGATCGGCCGGCGAGAGGTCCTCGATCTCGCGGATCGCCGGGCGCCGCGGCACCAGAATGAGCCAGGGCCAGCGGGCCTCGTTCATCAGCAACAGAAGCGACAGATCCCAGGCGGCGACCTCCGCCGTATCGGCCCGGAGCCGCTCATGCAGCGCGAATTGCTCGGTCATGGAGAAAGCGGCTCGACCCTGTCCAGCGAAACGATGGCGAAAGCTTACCGTATTTTCCGCAAGGGCGGAGAGGCCGGCCATTGCCCGGCAAAGGACGCAGATCCCGGGGGTTGCGGCGCATCGTAAGATTCCCTTCCCGCAAATCCTGCACTAGCATGGCGCCTGGACCGCACCATCGTCCGGTCGCTGGGCTCGGTGCCGATCGTCGACTAGGGTAGGTCTTCCCCCCGTGGTTCTCACCGCCCTTCGCTCCGTCGCTTCGCTGCTGTTCGGTGCCGGAATCCTCATTCTCGGCAATTCGCTCCTCGGCATTTTGCTGCCGGTGCGTCTCGGCGTGGAGGATGTGCCGCCGGCGATCGCCGGCCTCGTCATGTCCGCCTATTACGCGGGGCTGGTCGCGGGCAGCCTCTGGGGCAAGCGGGTCATCACCCGCGTCGGCCATATCCGCGCCTTCGCCGCCTTCGCGGCGCTGCTCTGCGCTGCGACCCTGAGCCATGCGCTCTGGTTCGACCCGGCGCCCTGGGCCGCGCTCCGCTTCATCAGCGGCTTCTGCATGGCGGCCCTGTTCGCCACCATCGAGAGCTGGCTCAACGAGCGCTCCGGCAACGAGGCGCGCGGACAGGTGCTCTCGCTCTACCAATGGACCGCCTATCTGGCGACGGGGCTCGGGCAGCTCCTGGTAAACCTCGCCGATGTGCGCGCGCTCGAGCTTTACATCGTCGCGGCGCTGCTGCTGAGCCTCTCGCTGCTGCCCGTGGTGCTCACCCGCGTCCAGGGACCGGACCTCAGCGGCATCAAGCCGCTCTCGCTGAAGGAGCTCTACCGGATCTCGCCGCTCGGCGTGGCCGGCTGCTTCGGCGCCGGCATCATGAGCGGCGGCTTTTATGGCATGGGCCCGATTTATGGCCAGGAGGTCGGCCTCACCGTGCTGCAGATATCGCTGTTCATGGGGGCGGCGATCCTCGGCGGGCTCATCCTGCAATGGCCGATCGGCCGGCTCTCCGACCGGTTCGACCGGCGCACCATCCTGCTGCTCGTGCTGATCGTGACCGCGGCCGCCTTCGGCGTGATGTATTTCTTCAGCGCCGCCGGGGTCGACTCGATGGCTTTCCTGCTCGGAATGCCGGTGTTGTTCGGCGGCGCCATGTCCACCATCTATCCGATCGCTGTCTCCCATGCCTTCGACTATGTGTCGCGCGAGCGCATGGTGGCGGCCTCGAGCGGGCTGCTGCTCGCCTGGGCGGTCGGCTCGACCATCGGTCCCTTCTCCGTCTCGCTGCTGATGAACTGGTTCGGCTCGCCCATGCTGTTCCTGTTCCTCGCCGCGATGACGGCAATGCTGGCGGTCTTCGCCCGCTACCGCATGAGCCGGCGTGCGGCGCTGCCGGCTTCGGAGCAGGCCACCTTCGTGCCGTCGACGCCGGCCGGCGAGGTTGCGGGCTCGCTCGACCCGCGCCAGGAAAAGGGCGCCAATTTCGGCCATGCGCCCCGCTCCTCGGCCGCCGGAGGCTGAGCGGCGATGACGGCGCTGGACGGTTTCATCGCCGGGCTGCCGAAGGCCGAGCTGCATATGCATCTCGAAGGCAGCCTCGAGCCGGCGCTGATGCTGGCCCTCGCGAAGCGCAACGGGGTCGAGCTTCCCTACGCCACGGTCGAGGCGGCCGAGGCCGCCTACGATTTCGACGAGCTCCAGGATTTCCTCGATCTCTATTATCGCGGCACGTCGGTGCTGCGGACGGCGGAGGATTTCCACGATCTGACCTGGGCCTATCTCGAGCGCGTCCGCCGCGACAACGCGATCCATGTCGAGCTCTTCTTCGATCCGCAGGCGCATACGGCGCGCGGCGTGGCCTTCGCCACGGTGATCGACGGCATCGAGAGCGCGCTGCTGGCGGCGCGCCGGCAATACGGGATCACCTCCCGGCTGATCCTCTGTTTTCTCAGGCACCTGTCGGAGGCGGAGGGGTTCGCGACGCTGGAGGCGGCGCTTCCCTTCCGCGACCGCATCGCCGGCGTCGGGCTGGACTCTTCCGAGCGCGGCCATCCGCCGTCGAAATTCGCGCGCCTGTTTCGCAAGGCGGGCGAGCTCGGCTTCCTCCGCGTCGCTCATGCGGGCGAAGAGGGGCCGCCTGACTATGTGCGGGAGGCGATCGATCTCCTCGGGATCGACCGGCTCGATCACGGCAACCGCGCGATGGAGGACCCGGCGCTGGTCGAGCGGCTGCGCAGGATGCAGATGACCTTCACGGTCTGCCCGCTCTCGAACCTGCGGCTCAAGGGCGTCGCGCGGCTGGAGGACCATCCCCTGCGCCGCATGCTGGAGGCGGGGCTCAGGGTCACGGTCAATTCCGACGACCCGGCCTATTTCGGCGGCTATCTCGGCGAGAATTACCGCGCCATCGCCCGCGCGCTCGGGCTCGACCGCGCGGCGCTGGCGACGCTCGCCCGCAACAGCTTCCTCGGCTCCTTCATGACCCCGGAGGAGCGCTCGGCCGCGCTTGGCCGGTTGGATGCCTATCTGGCGACCGCCGGCTGAGGCGAGATCGCCGCTTCGCCTCCCAGATACGCCCGCTATCCCGCAGTTTTCCGCCATTTCCCCGATGGACGCCCGACCGCCGAGCGGCTAGGAAAGAGGGCGTCGGCACGGGGGAGAGGCCATGACCAAGGCGTTCGACTATATCATCGTCGGCACCGGATCGGCCGGTTCGGCGATCGCGAACCGGCTTTCGGCGAAGCCCGAGAACCGCGTCCTCGTGCTGGAAGCGGGCCCGCCCGACTATTGGTGGAACTGGAAGGTCCATATGCCGGCGGCCTTCCCCTATCTCCTGCGCAACGACGCGGTGAACTGGGACTACCGCACCGAGCCCGAGCCCTACATGAACAACCGGGTCATGAACTGCCCGCGGGGGCGGGTGCTGGGCGGCTCTTCCTCGATCAACGGCCTCGTCTATATCCGCGGCCATGCGCGCGACTACGATCGCTGGGCGCAGGCCGGCAATCGCGGCTGGTCCTATGCCGAGGTGCTGCCCTACTTCAAGCGCGCGGAATCGCGCGTGAAGGGCGCCAACGACTATCGCGGCGGCGACGGCCCCTTGCGCGTCTCCTGGCAGCGCAGCATCCCGCCGCTCTACAACGCCTGGATCGAGGCGGCGCGGCAGGCGGGCTATCCGATCACCGACGACGTGAACGGCTATCAGCAGGAAGGCATCGGCCCCTACGAGATGACGAGCCGCAACGGCCGCCGCTGGAGCTCGGCCCGTGCCTATCTCCATCCGGCCATGTCGCGCCCCAACCTCACGGTCGAGACGCGGGCGCTCGCGCGCCGCGTGCTGTTCGAGGGCAAGCGCGCCGTCGGCATCGAATACGAGCAGGGCGGCGAGATCCGCCAGGCGCGCGCCGAGCGCGAGGTGGTGCTCTCGGGCGGCGCCATCAACTCGCCGCAGCTCCTGATGCTCTCCGGCATCGGCGACGCGGAGGAGCTGAAGCGCTGGGACATTCCGGTGCGCCAGCATCTGCCGGGGGTCGGCCAGAACCTGCAAGACCATCTCGAATGCTATGTGCAGATGGCGAGCACCAAGCCGATCACGCTGTTCCGCAAATACAACTTCCTCGGCAAGATGACGACCGGCGCCGAGTGGCTGTTCTTCGGCACCGGCTGGGGCGCCAGCAACCACTACGAGGCGGGCGGCTTCATCCGCACCCGGGCCGGCGTCGAGCATCCCGACATCCAGTATCACTTCTTCCCGATGGCGATTAATCCCGACGGCTCGCAGATCGAAGGCGGGCACGGCTTCCAGGCCCATATGGGCCCGATGCGGCCGACCAGCCGCGGCTGGGTGAAGCTCCGCTCCGCCGACCCGCGCGACAAAGTGCGGCTGCAGTTCAACTACATGTCGACCGCGCAGGACCGGCAGGAGATTCGCGACGGCATCCGGCTCACCCGCGAGATCCTCGCCCAGAAGGCCTTCGACGAGTTCCGCGGCGCCGAGCTCGCCCCGGGACCGGGCGTGCAGTCGGATGCCGATATCGACGCCTTCATCCGCGCCAAGGCCGAGACCGCCTATCACCCTTGCAGTAGCTGCAAGATGGGCACGGATTCCATGGCGGTGGTCGATCCGGCGCTCAAGGTGCATGGGGTCGAAGGCCTGCGCGTGGCCGACGCCTCCATCATGCCGGACGAGGTCAGCGGCAATCTCAACGCGCCCACCATCATGATCGGCGAGAAATGCTCCGACATGATGCTGGGCAACCCGCCCCTGCCGCGGCTCGAGCTGCCGGTCTATATCGCGCCCGACTGGGCAACGAAGCAGCGATAGGCGGCGATGAGGCGCGCTTGCCTCGTTGCGCGAAAATCTATACAATTTTTAAATGTATGTATAATATTATTACTCGTATAGGTAGGGTGGCATGTTCGTTTACCGCTTTCTGCCCGCCATTGTTCTCGCTGTCGGCGCATGTGCCGCGGCTGCCGAGCAAAGCACGGGTTCAGCGACCTTCGAGCCTTTCGAGCTGAAACCGCTCGAAAATCCGCGTTACTTCGAAACGGTGCAATTCGCATCATCCATCGACACGATTGCCACATCGTCGAGGCCGCTTCCGATCCAGATCATTCTTCGCCGTACAGGCGAAAGTCAGATGCGTGCGGAGGGTCCATTCGTCCACGAGCGTATCGAGGTCAACCAAACCACGGTGCTAAGCAACCTTCCTGACTTTGACGAGGAGTGGGAGGAGCGCAATGTCGAAGAATGGATGCGGTTGCGCGACGGGAGGATCAGGCTCTTTCACTCGACTGCGCAGCGGCAGCGGAACGAGGACAACGCCGAGGAGTCCAAGCGGACGCTTTCCATGATGGTGGAAATGTCCTGGAATCTCGACCTCCTGGTGCAGTTGATGGTCACGCCGGTGCTGGGCACGATACTCGACGAAGGCGGCCGGCCGTTCCCCATCAACACGCAGCAGGCGCGCATCCGCGTTTCCGATTGGCTGGCGCCATCGATTGAGTACGGAATCCGCCAGCACGGCGATACGCCCGTGATGAGTTCGCTCTCATCCGATACCGGGCTCTTCGGTCTCTGGATGACGTGGCGTTCCAGTTTGCGTTATCGGGGAACGGTCGAGGAA
>CAZMUZ010000072.1:0-19125 GCA_964569315.1 uncultured Rhodospirillaceae bacterium
GCATCGTGAATATGGTCACCCTGACCTCGATCTCGGTGCCGGAGTTCTTCGTCGCAAACATCCTCATGCTGCTGCTGGCAGTGCCGCATGTCGTGTTCGACAACCCGCCCTTCTACGCGCTCGCCAAGATCAATTTCGACATGCCCTTCTCCGAGCGGGTGGCGCGTTCCGCGCTGCCGGTGATGACGCTCGTGCTGGTGATCCTCGCGCATATGATGCGGATGACGCGCGCCGCCATCATCAACCTCCTGTCGAGCCCCTTCATCGAGATGGCTCGCCTCAAGGGCGTGAGCCCGCGCCGCATCATCTACCGCCACGCCCTGCCGAACGCCTGGGCGCCGATCGCGACGGTGATCGCGCTCAACCTCGCCTATCTCGTCGTCGGCGTGGTGGTGGTCGAGGTGGTGTTCGTCTATCCCGGCATCGGCCAGCTCATGGTCGATGCGGTGTCGTCGCGCAACATCCCCGTCGTGCAGGCCTGCGCGCTGATCTTCGCCGCGACCTACATCCTCCTCAACCTCATTGCGGACATCGTGTCGATCGTGACCAATCCGCGGCTGCTGCATCCGCGATGACCCTGCTCCAGGACAACAGCCGCGAAGGCGCGATGCCGGCCGTCGCCGGCACGACGGCCCTGCCGCCCCGGCGATCCTGGCGGGAATCCCTGCTGCGGGACATGAAGCATGCGCCACTCAGCGCCTGGTTCGGCATGGCGGTCATCGCCGCCTATGTGGTGGTCGCGGTCTTCGCGCCGCTGCTGGCGCCCTACGCCGAGAACGAGCTGGTCGGCGCGCAGTACGAACCCTGGAGCGACCAATTCTTCTTCGGCACCGATCAGCTCGGCCGCGACCTGCTCTCGCGCCTGATCTACGGCGCGCGCAACACCATCGGGATCGCGCTGATGACGACGGCGCTCTCCTTCACCATCGGCGGGATGCTCGGCATGCTGGCCGCCGTTCTGGCCGGCTGGATCGACCAGGCGCTGTCGCGCTTCGTCGACGTGCTGATGGCGATCCCGCAGCTCATCTTCGCGCTCGTGCTGCTGTCGATCTTCGGCTCCTCGATCCCCAACCTCATCCTGATCATCGCGGTGCTCGATTCCACGCGCGTCTTCCGGCTCACGCGCGCCGTCGCCCTCAACATCGCAGTGCTCGATTTCGTCGAAGCGGCGAAGCTCCAGGGCGAGAAGCTGACCTGGATCATGATCCGGGAAATCCTGCCCAACATCCTGCCGCCGCTGGTGGCGGAGTTCGGCCTGCGCTTCTGCTTCGTGTTCCTGACGATCAGCGCCTTGTCGTTCCTCGGCCTCGGCATCCAGCCGCCGACCGCGGACTGGGGCTCGATGCTGCGCGAGAACTCGACGCTCATCAATTACGGCAACGTCACCCCGCTGCTGCCGGCGGGCGCGATCGCGCTGCTGACGGTCGCGGTCAACTTCGTCGTCGACTGGTTCCTGCACAAGACCAGCGGCCTCAAGGACTGATCCCGGATGACCGCGAAACCCGATAGTGCCGGCGACCGCCTGCTCGAGATCCGCGGCCTCCGCATCGAGGGCCAGAGCGAGGATCGCTGGCATCAGATCGTCAAGGGCGTCGATCTCGATCTCAATCGCGGCGAGGTGCTGGGCCTGATCGGGGAATCCGGCGCCGGCAAATCCACCATCGGCCTCGCCGCGATGGGCTATGCCCGGCCCGGCTGTCGGATCTCCGCCGGAAGCGTGAAGTTCGACGGGCTGGAGCTGGTCGGCCTCGCCGAGGCGAAGAAGCGCACCCTCTGGGGCTCGCGCATCTCCTATGTGGCGCAGTCGGCCGCCGCCTCCTTCAATCCGGCGCATCGGCTGATCGAGCAGTTTTCCGAGGTGCCGCTCGAGCACAAGGTGATGGGCGCCGACGAGGCGAAGAAGCGCGCCATCGATCTCTTCCGCCGCCTCCGCCTGCCGAATCCGGAAACCATCGGGATGCGCTATCCGCATCAGGTCTCCGGCGGCCAGCTCCAGCGCGCCATGACCGCGATGGCGATGTCCTGCACGCCGGACCTCATCGTCTTCGACGAGCCGACCACGGCGCTCGACGTGACCACGCAGATCGAGGTGCTGGCCGCCATCAAGAACATCGTCCGACAGTTCAATACCGCGGCGATCTACATCACGCACGACCTCGCCGTCGTGGCGCAGATGGCCGACCGGATCATGGTGCTGCGCTATGGCGAGACCGTCGAGGAAGCGCCGACGGCGGAGATGCTCGCCCATCCGAAGCAGGCCTACACCAAAACGCTGTGGGCGGTGCGCTCCCTGCACAAGCCCGAGGAGCCCGCCGACGACATGCTGCTCCGGGTGGAGGGCGTGGAAGCGGGCTACGGCTCGATAAAGGTGCTGGATAGCATCGACCTCGCGGTGCCGCGCGGCCGCACGGTGGCCGTGGTCGGCGAATCCGGCTCCGGAAAATCGACGCTGGCGCGGGTCATCACCGGCCTGTTGCCGCCGTCCCGGGGGCAGGTGCTGTTCGAAGGCAAACCCTTGCCGCCGGCCCTGAAGCAGCGCCCCAAGGACATGCTGCGGCGCATGCAGATGATCTATCAGATGCCGGATACCGCCCTCAACCCGCGGCGTCGCGTGCGCGACATCATCGGCCGGCCGCTGCGCCACTATCTCGGCCTCCGGGGCGCGGTACAGGAGAAGCGCATCGTCGAGCTGCTCGAGATGATCGAGCTCGATCACCGCTTCATCGATCGTCTGCCGGGCGAGCTTTCCGGTGGGCAGAAGCAGCGCGTCTGCATCGCGCGCGCGCTTGCCGCGAAGCCGGACCTCATCATCTGCGACGAGGTAACCTCCGCGCTCGACCAGATCGTCGCCGAGGGAATTCTCAAGCTCCTGCTGCGGCTGCAGAAGGAGCTGAACGTCTCCTATCTCTACATCACCCACGACCTCGCCACCGTGAAGGCGATCGCCGACTGGATCGTGGTGATGCATCAGGGCCGGATCGTCCAGCAGGGGCCGAAGCAGGCCGTGCTGACGCCGCCGCACCATGCCTATACCGAGCTGCTGCTCTCCTCGGTGCCGGAGATGGATCCGGCCTGGCTCGACGGCGTGCTCGCCCGTCGCGGCGCGGCCGGCGGCGGTGCCCCTGCCGAGGCTTCCGCCGCTTCATGAGCGCGCGAAGCGTCGAGGCCCGGCTCGACCCGGCGATGCGGGCGGCCCTGGCGGAGACCGCGCGGCTCCAGGCCGGGCGCAAGATCGACTGGAACGACCTGCCCGCCATGCGGAAGGGCTATGAGGCGGAGCGCCGCTACTGGAACGGCGGCGGCCCCGATCTCGCCCGGATCCGCGATCTCGCCATCGCCGGCCCCGCGGGGCCGATCCCGGTGCGCTGCTATCGCCCGACCGAGGCTCCCGCCCTTCCCGTGCTCGTCTATCTCCATGGCGGCGGCTATGTGCTCGGCAGCATCGCGACCCACGATCGGGTGATGCGGCTGCTGGCCGAGAAATCGGGCGCGGCCGTGCTCGGGGTCGATTACCGCCTGGCGCCCGAGCATCGCTTTCCCGTGCAGCTCGAGGAAGCCGCCGCCGTGCTCGACTGGCTCGCGAGGGAGGGCGCAGCGCAGGGCCTCGACCCGTCGCGCTTCGCCCTCGGCGGCGATTCGGCGGGCGCGCATCTGGCGCTCGGCACGACGCTGATGCGAGGCGCCGCCCCCGTGCAGCCCAGGGCTCTCATTCTCTATTATGGCGCCTTCGGCCTCGCCGATTCGCGCTCGATGCGGCTCTTCGGCACCAACGCAGCCGGCCTCACCCGCGCCGACATGGACTTCTTCTATGCGAGCTACCACGGCGAGGGCCCCAAAATCGCCGATCCCCGGCTCGACTGCCTCTCCGCGGACCTCGCGGGGCTGCCGCCCGCCTTCATCCTCGCGGCCGAGCTCGACCCGCTGCTAGACGACAGCCTCACCCTCGCGGCGCTGCTGGAGGAGGCCGGCGTCGCGCACCGGCTGCGGCGCTATGACGGGGTGCTGCACGGCTTCATCCACTATTCGCGCGCCGTGCCGCTGGCGATGCGCGCCCTCGACGAAGGAGCCGCGGCGCTTCGCGCGTGGCTCTAGGCTCCGATCGCCCGAAGCCGGCGTTTCGCCGGCATGGCGCTTCGGCTATGGTGCCGCCCCGCTCGCTATCGTCGTGACGCCGAACCCGGGCCCCATGATCGTCCGCGAAATTCCCTATGCCGATCCGGTCGCCTGTTTCGCGCCCTGGCGGTCGGCGCCGTTCGCAGCGTTGCTGGACAGCGCCGCCGAGGGCGATCCGCGGAGCCGCTACAGCTATCTCGCGGTCGAGCCCGCCCGGTTGCTGACGGCGACGGGCGACGACGTCCGGCTCGACGGGCGGCCCGTGGGCGGCGATCCCTTCGCGGCGCTCGCGGCCGAGCTTGCGCGCTGGCGGATCGAGGGCGCGACCGGACCGGTGCCGTTCCTCGGCGGCGCCGTCGGCTTCCTCGGCTACGAGCTCGGCCGCCATCTCGAGGAATTGCCGCAGCGTCACGGCAACGCCGACGCCCTGCCCGACATGATCATCGGCTTCTACGACGCGATTCTCGCCTTCGACCGCGAGGCGAGGCGCGGCTGGATCCTGTCCAGCGGCCTGCCGGAGGCCGATCCCGCGGCCAGAGAACGCCGGGCTGCGGCGCGCGCCGATGCGCTGGCGGCGAAGCTTGCGGCGCTTCCCGAAGAACCGCCGCCGTTCGCCGCTCCGGGGGGCGCCTGGCGTTTCGAGCTCGAGCAGGAGGACTATGTCGCGCGGGTGAAACGGCTGCTGGAATATATCCGCGCCGGCGATCTCTATCAGGCGAACTTCACCGGGCGCTTCCTCGCCGCGCGGCCGGCGGGCGTCGCGGCCTTCTCGCTCTATCGTCGGCTCCGGCGGCTGAGCCCGGCGCCTTTCGCAGCCTATCTCGCCTGCGGGCCGGCGCTCCAGGTCCTGAGCGCCTCGCCGGAACGCTATCTCCGGCTCGGCGCCGACGGCGCGATCGAGGCCCGCCCGATCAAGGGCACCCGGCCGCGCGGGGCGACGCCGGCCGAGGACAGGGCGCTCGCCGACGAGCTGCGGCGCAGCATCAAGGACCACGCCGAGAACCTGATGATCGCCGATCTCCTGCGGAACGATATCGGGCGCGTGGCCGAGATCGGAAGCGTGCGCGTCCCGGTGCTCTGCGGGCTCGAGACCTTCGCCAGCGTCCATCACCTGGTCTCAGTCGTGGAAGGCCGCCTGCGCGGCGGGCTCGGACCCATCGATCTGCTGCGCGCGGCCTTTCCGGGCGGCTCGGTCACCGGCGCGCCGAAGATCCGCGCCATGGAGATCATCGACGAGCTCGAGGTGGCGCGCCGCGGCCCCTATTGCGGCAGCATCGCCTGGTTCGGCATCGACGGGGCGATGGACAGCTCGATCGTGATCCGCACCCTGGTCGCCACGCGAGACCGGCTCATCGCGCAGGCCGGCGGCGGGATCGTGTCGGATTCCGATCCGGCAGCGGAATATGAGGAGCTGCGGCTGAAAGCGCGGCCGCTGCTGGCCGTGCTGGAGGAGGGTGCATGACCATGCTGTGGCTCGATGGAAGTCTGCTGCCCGCAGCGGAGGCGAGGATCGTGACGAGCGATCGCGGCTTTACGCTCGGCGACGGCCTCTTCGAGACGATCAAGGCACGCAACGGCCGGCCGCTTCGCTGGGCGCGGCATCTGGCGCGGCTGGAGGCCGGCGCCGCCATCCTCGGCATTCCGATCGGCTGGCCGGGCGATAGCTTGCAGGCGGCGATGGAATCGGTGCTCGCCGCGAACCATCTCGACGCGGCCGTGCTGCGGCTGACGCTCAGCCGCGGCCCCGGCGAACGCGGCCTGCTGCCGCCCGGCCGGGCGCAGCCGACGCTCCTCATCGCGGCAACCCCGCTGCCGCCGCCGGCAAAGCCGGCGCGCGCGGTGATCGCCGAGACGGTGCGGCGCAATGCCCATTCGCCGCTCGCGCGCATCAAGTCGCTTTCCTATCTCGACAGCGTGCTGGCGCGGATGGAGGCCGCGCGCCGCGGCGCCGACGATGCGCTGCTGCTCAACGGCGCGGGACGGCTCGCCGAGGCGACGACCGCCAACCTCTTCCTCGCGATCGACGACAAGCTGCTGACGCCGCCGGTCGCGGAAGGCGCCCTGCCGGGCACGATGCGGGGCGAGCTCATGGGGATGGCGCCCATCGAGGAGCGGCCGATCGAGGCGGCGGAACTGGAGAAAGCGAGCGAACTCTTCCTCAGCAGCAGCCTCGGGCTGCGCCCGGTCGCGAGCGTCGCGGGGCGGGCGATCGGAACCGGCGAGCCCGGCCCGGCGTTCCGGCGGCTGCAGGCCGCGATCGAGGATCGCGAGCGGCGCGGCTGACCCGGCGCCGGTCTCCCCGGCCCTATCGGGTCTGCGCGTGGAACGCCTATTTGGTCTGCGCGTAGAACACGCCGTTCCATTCCGGTCCGGGCGGCTCGCGCTCATAGATGGCGATGCGCTGCAGGTAGAGATCGTAGAGCTCGTCGAGCCGGATCTCCTGCTCGAGGCAGGCCTTCGCAGCGGCGCGCGCGCTCGCCCAGTTCTGCGAACGATAGGCGTCGAGCAGGGCCTCGTTCGCCGCCACCAGGGCGCCGAAGGCCGGCTGCAGCGCCATGGCCTCGTCGCCGAGCAGCCCGAAGACGCGGACCGCCTCCTGCTTGCCCTTGACCGCGATGAGATCGACTTCGAGCAGCGCCATGCCCCTGGCGCCGGTCGCGGTGCTTTCGCTCACCAGCACGCCGACGCCGTAGTTCCGCGTCTGACTTTCCAGCCGCGAGGCGAGGTTCACCGCATCGCCGATGACCGAGTAGTTGAAGAGGAAGTCGGAGCCCATATTGCCGACCACGGCGCTGCCGCTGTTGATGCCGACGCCCATCTCGAGCTGGATGCTGCCGCTCTCGGCCGGTTTCGGCTCCCAGACCCGCACCCGTTCCTCGATTTCGGCGATCTCCGCGCCATGCATCCGCGTCTCGAGCTGGCGACGCTCCTCAGCCGCCGACTCCAGGTCGCGCTGCGCGGCGAGCGTCAGCCAGAACAGCGCCTCGCGATCGTTCCGTGCCACCCCGTCGCCGCGCGAATAGCGGCTGCCGAGATTGCGTTGCGCCCGGGGATCGCCCTGCTCGGCGGCGGCGCGGAACCAGCGGACCGCTTCCTTGAGGTTCGCCGCGCGGCCGATCCCGTCGCGATAGAGCTTGCCGAGCTGATACTGCGCCTGCGGGACCCCGCGCCGGGCGGCGGCTTCGATGCGCTGGATCGCGGCAATTGTCGCATCGCCGGCCCGGGAAGCGCCCTCGGTCGGTGCGCTGCCGACGCCGGTCTCGATCGCGAGCTCCGCATTCAGCTTCTGCATCGCCACCTGCATGGCGAGCGCCGCGCGGCAGGCATTCCTCGCATGGGCCTCGTCCGCCAGGGGGGCGTTCCAGAAGGCCATCATGGAATCGCCGATATATTTGTCGAGCGTGCCCTCGAAGGAACGCACCGCCTTGCTGACCGCATTGAGGAAGCGGTTGATGAGGAGCGTCAGCCCTTCCGGGTCGTCCTTGAAGCGCTCGGAGATCGTGGTGAAGCCGCGCAGGTCGCAGAACATGATCGAGAGATCGCGCTTCTCGCCGCCGAGCCGCAGCATGGAGCGGTCGCGCGCCAGCCGGTCCACGACGATGGGCGATACGTAGTGGCCGAAGGCGAATTTGACCTCCTTCCTTGCCCGCTCCTCCGTGATGTAGCCGACATAGGCGAGCGCCAGATAGATCAGCAGCACGCTGACCGTCGGATAGGTCGGGTCGAGGAGGAAGCCCTCGTTGGAATAGGCATAGACCGAGCCGGCGACCATGGCGCTGCCGACGGCGACCGGCACGATGATCGTCCAGCTTGCGCCGAGCCGCGGCACCAGAATCAGCAGCAGCAGCCCCACCCCCAGCACCACCGCCAGCTCGAGCCCGAGCGCGTAGTTCGGGCGGCGCAAATGGTCCTGCGCGAGGATCGTCTCGAGAAGCTGCGCCTGCACCTCGACGCCGGGCATGGTCGGCGCCACCGGCACCGTCTTGATGTCGCGAAGACCGGCAGCGCTGGTGCCGAGAATGACGAGCTTGCCGGCGATGCGACGGGGATCGACGCGGCCCTTCAGGATGTCGGCCGCGCTGACGAAGCGGCGCTCGTCATGCGCCGTGTAGTGCACCCAGATGCGGCCATGCTCGTCGGTCGGGATCGAGACGTTGGCGACGATGAGGGAATTGACGCCGGCGGCGTCGACCTTCGCCCCGATCGCGCGCTGCCCGGTCGCGACGCGCAGCATGTCGATGCCTAGCGCCGGATGCAACACGTCGCCGACGCGCACGATGCCCGGCACCCGCCGGACCACATCGTCCACGTCGGGTGCGAGGCTGACCGAGCCATGGCCGAGCGCCGCCTGCCGCAAGGTGTCGATGTTCCCGATCAGCCCCGCGAAATGGAACAGGAACGGCGTGGGATCGCCGCCCACCTTCGCGATCGCCGTCGAGGCGCCGGGCAGCTCGCCGCCGCTCTCGACCGCGACCTCGCCCAGCACGGCGCGCGAGCGGCGGAGACTGTTGGCGAAGATGACGTCGTTGGAGGGCAGGCTGTTCAGCATGCCGACCAGCGCCGAGGGCGCGCTCGGGAGCTGCTTGGCAACGATCCCCGGCGAGGTGCGGTCCGGTTCGGGGAAGACGACGTCGAACCCGATCACCACGGCACCGCTCGCCGTCAGCTTGTCCACGATCCGCGCGAGCTCGGTACGGGGCCAGGGCCATTGCCCGATCTCGGCGAGGCTCTTCTCGTCGATATCGACGATGAGCACGGGGAAGTTGGATTCGACGCGCGGCTCGAGACGCTGCAGCAGATCGAAATAGCGCAGCGAGACCGTCTCGATGATGGCCGGATTCCAGGCGCGGATCACGAGCAGCCCCAGCAGCACGGCAAGGCCGGCGAGGCGCCCGCGGCCGGCGAAAATGTCCCAGATCCGTCGCAATCGCTGACGCATGCCGATTACCGGCGGAGTCGCGGCGGCCGCGGACAGCCGCGAGGCGCGATTCGGCCGCTGATCCTGGTCCCGCCGTACAACGCTGCCTGACCCCTGTCGCGCCGCCGGGCGCCCCCGCCTTCGCGGGAAATACTACCTGTCGGGCCGAAGCGGAGGCAACGCGCGCATCGCGCGCGGCGCCCGTAGGATTCGGCCGCCCGACGACGTATAAGGGAGCGTCCCGGTCGCGCCGGTTCCGGGCTGTCGCCTTGACATCCCGAGCCCATCCGTGAAACGAAAACGCTCATTCCCCAAGCCTTCGGCTGAAAGGTCTGCATGACAGCCCGAATTCCCGCTTTTGCGCGGCCGCTGCGGCGGTCGGCCATGATCGCGACGCTCGCCCTCGCGATGGGTGCGATCCTGCCGATCCGGCAGGCCGGCGCCGAGACGCTCGAGGAAGCCCTGTCGAAGGCCTATATGAGCAATCCGCGGATGCTGGCCGCACAGGCCGCCCTCCGGTCGGTGGACGAAACCGTGCCGCAAGCCTTGGCCGGCTGGCGCCCGACCGTGATCGCGAATGGCGACGTCGGCCAGGAATGGAACGAGGCGACCGGCTCTGCGGCCGACGTCTCCAACGACAACGGCAATGACAGCTTCACGCCGCGCGGCGCCAACCTTCAGGTGACGCAACCGCTCTATCGCGGCGGCCGGACCGTGTCGGAGACGAGCCAGGCGGAGAATCTGGTGCTGGCCCAGCGCTCTGTGCTGACCGACACGGAACAGCGGGTGCTGCTCGACGCCGTCACGGTCTATATGGACGTGCTGCGCGAAGAGGCGACCTATCAGCTCACCGTCAACAACGAGGACGTGTTGCGGCGCGACCTCGAGGCGACGCAGGCGCGCTACGAGGTGGGCGAGCTCACCAAGACCGACGTCGCCCAAGCGGAAGCGCGTCTCGCCGACGCGACCTCGCGGCGCATCGGGGCCGATGGCCTGCTTCAGGTAGCGCGGGCGCGCTATGCCGAGGTGATCGGCGATCCGCCGGGCACGCTCGAGCAGACCCCGCCGCCGATCGAGATTCCGGGGTCGCAGGACGAGGTGATCGCCGGCTCGGAGAACGCGCCGCTGGTTTCCGCCGCTATCTACAACGAGCAGGCCGCGATCGAGGGCATCGACGTGGCGTTCTCCGACCTGCTGCCCTCGCTCAATCTGGTGGGCACCGCCGCCACCGCCGACGACATCACCCGTTCCGGCGCCGGGCAGGACAGCGCCAGCATCGTGTTGCAGCTCCGCATCCCGCTCTATCAGGCGGGCGCTCCCGATTCCGCCGTGCGCCAGCAGAAGCAGATCGCCTCGCAGCGCCGGCAGGAGCTGTTCGATCAGCGCCGCGTCGCCCTGTCGAACGCGGTTTCGGCCTGGCAGGTGCTCGAGACGGCGCGCGCCACCATCGAATCCTTCGAAGCGGCCGTCGCGGCGAACCGCATCGCGCTCGAAGGCGTGCGGCTGGAATCCGAGGTCGGCGCGCGGACCGTGCTCGACGTGCTCGACGCCGAACAGGAGTATCTGGACGCGCAGGTGAGCCTCGTTCGCTCGAAGCGCGACCAGGTCGTCGCCGCCTATGCGGTGCTGGCGGCGAATGGCCGCCTGACCGCCCGCGCCCTGGCGTTGCCTGTCCCGTATTACGACGTGGAGGCCTACTACAACGCGGTGCGCAACAAGTTCTGGGGCACCGATATCCCGAATCCGCAGCCGACGGACATGACGACCCCGACCAACTGACCGGCCGGGCCGTCTCCCCCCCGTGCGTTCCTAGAAGGCGATGCAGGCTTCGCGATCGACCCGCAGCACGGATTGCTGCTCGAAACGGCGCTTGTAGCTGTCGATCAGGCGGCCGACCCGTTCCTCGAGGCCGAGCAGGTCGGTCACCACGATCGTCAGCACCTTGCTCGGCTCAGAGATCGAGGCGCCGGTCGAGCGATCGAGATAGCGGCCTTCCGCGTCGGCGGCGGTGAAGCCGTCCGGGAAGGCGGGGCTCGCCACCTCGTCGAGGAACTTGCGCCAGTCCTTGTCGCTCACCTCGCCGCCGCCGGCGATGGAGCGCCCGAAATAGAGCTCCACCATATGGGCCGGCATCAGCCCGCCCTCGCACTCCGCCGCCGGGACGGTATCGACGTCCTCGGTCCCGAGCGAGCAGCCCCCGAGCAGCAGGAAGCCGGCAACCGTCAGCGCCGAGATCGCGGCGGCCCGGTTCGAGGATGAGGTGGGCGAGGCGGACATGGGGAGGATTTCCGGTGGATTCGAGACTTTCGTCAACTTGCCCGAGCGGACCGAGGCGCGGCAAGGGGCCGAAACCCGCAGATTCGGCCGAAACCCCGGCCAAGGCTCGAATTCGATGCTTAACCAGTGCTTAACCCGCGCGTTCGAATCATCGTCAGCAAGAGGCCGAAGCATCGGCGGCAAGGGGCGGGTCGGCAGGGCGAAGCAAATCGTCCGGGCCGAGGGAAACGCCCGGTGGGGAAATGAAACAGCTCGTCTATTACAGCACGGCGCTGCGTCTCTTTACGGATGACGAGCTGCTGGCGATTCTGGAGCCTGCGCGCGCCGCCAACGCCGAGGCCGGCATCACCGGCATGCTGCTCTATGTCGACGGAAACTTCATTCAGGCGCTGGAAGGTCCTGCCCGCGCGCTCGACAGGCTCTTCGCCAGGATCGAAGCGGATTCGCGACATCGCGGCGTGCTGAAGGCCTTCGAGATGCCGATCCGGCGGCGGAACTTCGCGGAGCTGCCGATGGGCTTTCGCAACATGGCGAAGTCCGAGACCGCCGGCATCGCGGACCCCACCGACCTGTTGCTGCTTCCTTCGCAGGCGCGCCCGGCGGCATCGGGCGCAGCGCTGCATCTCCTCGCCACCTTCAATCGCGTGATCGGCGTCGACCAGCAGCTTCGCTGGGCGTGACGCCGCGGCGCCCCAAAACGTTCTCGCCCGCGGGCGATACCGCCAACCGTTACGGCATGACGACCGTCATATAGGGGGCCGGCGGCGTCTCGCTCCAGCCGGTAAGCGGCGGCACCGCGAACTTCATCGGCGGCAGGCTCTTCAGATAAGCAACCAGTGCCGCCGCATCCGCGTCGTCGAGCCTTCCGTAGGAACGCCAGGGCATGACGGCCAGCTCGCGCCCGTCCGGCCGCAGGCCGGTACGGATCGCCGCGACGATCTCCGCCTCGCTCCAGGCGCCGAGCCCGGTTTCGACATCCGGCGTGAGATTGGGCGGATAGACATAGCCATAGTCCGGGATCGCGAACCCCATCGAGGAGCCGGCGAGCAACCGCGTCGGATCGGGCCGGCCCACCAGGGCCCCCTCGGTATGGCAACCGGTGCAATCCATGATGGTGGCCAGATACTCGCCGCGGGAAACGAGGCTTTCCGCGACGGCCGAGAGCGAGGCAAGCGGGAGGAAAAGGCCCAAGGCGAGAGCGATCCGGGCCGCAAGGGCGATCGGGCGACAGGCGGTCTTCATCGGTAAATTCCTGAATGGAGGAGCGTCGGGGCGCCGCCGGATCCGGCAGCATGGGGCAAGCATCTACCCCGCCGCCGCGAAAGCTGCAAGCAACCCTCTGATCCTCCCTGTGAAGTTCGTCACAGTACAATTGGGCACCGGGCGGGCGCCGGGCCCGATGGCCCTGCGGCCGGCGCACCGGTTCTCCCGAGAGCCCGGCCATGCTAGGTTTCCGCCCGTAAAACGCCGTCCAAGAGGAACGCCCCGATGAACGTCATGACCAGCAAAGCCGAGCTTGGCCTCGATGCGGCCCGCCAGGGACGCGTCGATCTGGCCGCAGCGCACCGTCTCGCCGTGATGCATGGCTTCAACGAAGGCATCTTCAACCATCTCACCATGGCCGTGCCGGGCCGCAACGACCGGTTCTTCCTCAATCCCTTCGGGCTCCATTGGTCCGAGGTGACGGCGAGCTGCTTCCTCGAAGTCGGCTATGACGGCACGGTGCTGGCGGGCGAAGGCGACGTGGAGCGCTCGGCTTTCTGCATCCATGCGCCGATCCATCGGCTCAACCCCGACGCGGTCGCGGTGCTGCACACCCATATGCCCTATGCGAGCGCGCTCGCGCGGCTCGAGGATCCTCGCATCCAGGCGATCGGGCAGACCGAGATCGGCTTCCTCGATTGCATCGCCTACGACCAGGAATATACCGGCCTCGCCTTCGAGCCGGAGGAAGGTGAGCGGCTCGCCGGCGTGCTCGGCAAGAAATCCGTGCTCTTCATGGCGAGCCATGGCGTGCTGGTCACCGGCCGCACTGTGGCCGAGGCCTATGACCGGCTCTACTATCTGGAGCGCGCCTGCCAGGTGCAGCTTTATGCGATGTGGACCGGCCAGAAGCTGAAGCGCGTCTCGGACGCCGTCGTCGAGCGCACCAGGCGGCAATACATCGCGTCGCCGACCTACGGCAACCGCCCGTCCGACCAGCATCATTTCGCTGCGCTGAAGCGTATCCTCGATCGGCGCGAGCCGGATTATCTGAACTAGGAGAACGGCACCGGCGAGCGACCGCCGCGTCCGGCCCGAACCCCGCGCGGGCGCCGAAGACGACCGCGAACGAGAGACCAGCATGGCCTACCAGACCATCACCGTAAGACCGATCTCCGGCGCGCTCGGGGCCGAGATCGAAGGCATCGACATCGCGCGCGACATCAGCCAGCAGGCCTTCGCCGAGATCCATCGGGCCTTCCTCGAGCACAGCGTGCTCTTCTTCCGCAACCAGAACCTCCCCCCGGAGCGCCAGATCGCCTTCGCCAAGCGCTTCGGCCCGGTGATGCAGGATCCCTTCATGAAGGCCCCGGACGGTCTCCCCGAACTGATGATCGTGGTGAAGGAAAAGCACGAGAAGCAGAACTTCGCGGAGGGCTGGCACTCCGACAACACCTATCTCGACCGTCCGCCGCTGGGCTCCTTCCTCTATTCCGTCGAAGTGCCGGACTATGGCGGCGACACGATGTTTGCGAGCCAGTATCGCGCCTATGAGGCGCTCTCGCCCGGCATGAAGAAGATGCTGGACGGCATGAAGGCAGTCCATACGGCGCGCTCCTATGCCGAGGCGATCGCCAGCCGGCAATTCGTCGAGAATCCCGGCATGGAGATGCGCGACGACGCGGTGATGGAGAACGCCCTCAAGATCGTGAACGAGCATCCGGTCGTGCGTACCCATCCCGAGACGAACCGCAAGGCGCTCTACGTGAACGCCGCCTATACCATCCGCTTCAAGGACTGGACCGAGGAGGAGAGCAAGCCCGTCCTCGACTATCTCTATGCCCATTGCGTGCGGCCGGAATTCACCTGCCGCTTCCGCTGGACGCCGGGCACTCTCACCTTCTGGGACAATCGCTGCGTCCAGCACAACCCGATCAACGACTATCACGGCCAGCGCCGCGTCATGCATCGGGTGACGGCCGAGGGCGACCGGCCGTTCTGATCCCGTCGGCGAACCTGCCGGCGAAACGGGGTATCGCTAATAGCCGTCCGGGTTGTCCGGCCACCAGCCGAGCAGCCGGCCATGGCCCTGATAGCCCATGAGGCGGCGCAGATTTTCCGGATAGCCGTCGGCGATCTCGCGCGGGATCGCGAGATAGTGATTCTCCTCCTGCCGCAGCCAGCCGAGGCTGTAGGTGTTCACCAGCCCCATGCGGGGCCGGTTCGAGCGGTTGGCCCCGCCGCCATGCCAGAGCGAGCCCATATAGAGCAGCACCGAGCCGCGCGACATGGTCGCCTGCACGGAATCCGCATGGGTCGGCGGGCGGTTGACGTCCTTCCAGAGATGGCTGCCGAGCACCAGATGCGTCCCGCCATTCTCCAGGGTGAAGTCGTCGAGCGCCCAGTTGCCGCTGATCTGCCACTCGATGCCGGGCATGCGGATCGGATAGATGCCGTCGTCGCGATGCAGCCGCTGCGGCTCCTCCCCCGGCAGGATCTCGATCCCGGTGCAGCTCCCGATCCGGTAGTTGATGCAATGCGGCAGCAGGATCGCGTCGGCGATCGCGAGGATGCGCGGATGCGCGATCAACTCCGCCGACCGGCGCGAACGGGCGAGGATGGCGCTCACGCGGAGCGTCTTGTAGCCGTTGAAGTCGCTCTGCGCGCCGGTGCCGTCGGAATCGAAGGCCGGGCGAAGCTCGGCCGCCACGGCATTCACCAGCGCGGGCGGCGCCAGGTCGCGGATGACGACGGCGCCATCCCGCCGCAATACGGCCAGGATCTCGGCCGTGTCGGCTGTGGCTGCGAAAGATTGCACCGTCATTCCCCGACTCCCTTCCCGCCGCCGACGCAAGCCCGATCGGCGGGGCCTCGATTGTGCCGTTCCGGAGGATAGCCGGGCAAGGCCGGGGCGGAACGGCGGCGCGGGCCTCTCGCTCGATCCCGCGACAGATCGATCTTCTGCCTGGCCGGCGCTTCGACAGGGGCGGGCGTCATGCCGGGCACGCCGGCTCGCCTGCATCGCGGCCGGAATCGACGGATGCGATGCAGGCGAGCCGGCGATGGTCCGGTGGGTCGGTCCCGGGAGCGCGAGCGCGTCGATGCGGCCGTGATCGAGGATCGGCATGACGACGCCTCGGTCCTGCGGTGCGCGGAGGCGCTTGCGGCAGCGATTCCCAAGAGGGAAACCCTGAGGAGTTGGGCCAACCCCATCGGACCGCAGAATCGTTATGTCCATAACTATCTGAAATTACATTGTTATTTTAAAATTTTGTGACCTCTGCTTGACGCGCCGATGTCGATGAATTAAATAACTATCATGTCAGTTAATAAAAACAAGAAAGCCGGCCCCAAGGGCCCGCGCTGGCGGCGGCGCAAGGATGACCGCCCCGCGGAGATCGTGGCGGCGGCGCTCGCCTGCTTTGCGGAGAAAGGCTTCGCGGCGACGCGGCTCGAGGACATCGCCGCGCGCGCCGGCGTCACCCGCGGCACGCTCTATCTCTATTTCCAGGGCAAGGAAGAGATCTTCAAGGCGGTGGTGCGGCAGTCGATCCTGCCGATCCTCGCGCGGGGCGAGGCGATGGTGGCGGCGTCGGACGAGCCTTCCGCCCGGTTGATCGCGCGCCTCATCGAGAACTTTCCCAAGGCCGTGCTCGGCTCGCCCGTATCGGCGCTGCCGAAGCTCGTCCTGACCGAGGTCGGCAATTTCCCTGACCTCGCCGAGTTCTATCTCGAGGAGGTCATCCGGCGCGGCCGGCGGTTGATCAAGGCACTCGTCAAGCGCGGCATCGATCGCGGCGAGTTCCGGCCGGTCGATCTCGATCACGTCTTCTACTGCGCCGTGGCGCCGATCCTCCTGACCCTGCTCTGGGAACATTCCTTCAAGCCGTACGACAAGGACGGGCTCGAGCCCGATGCGATGCTGCGGGCGCATCTCGACCTGCTGCTGAACGGACTTCGGCGGGAGAGCGATCATGCGGCCTGACCGGCGCATCCTGATCGTCCTGGCGCTGGTGCTCGCGGCGGGCGGCATTTTCGCCTGGCGCTACATCGAGGCGGCGCCGGCCCATGGCGAGGAGCGTGGCTGGCTCGACCGCACCTTGGCCGTATTCGGCCTCGGCGGCGAGAGCGATCGGACGGTCTTCAGCGGCTATGTCGAGGCCGAATATGTGATGGCGGCGAGCCCGATCGGCGGCCGGCTGATGCGGCTCGAGGTCTCGCGCGGCACCCGGGTGGAGGCCGGCGCGAAGCTCTTCGCGCTGGAAGATGTGTCGGAGCAGGCTGCGCGCGCCGAGGCCGAGGGACGGTTGTCGCAGGCCCGGGCGCTGCTGGCCGACCTCCTCACCGGCAAGCGGCAACCCGAGATCGACGCGATCGTGGCACAGCGCGCCCAGGCGCAGGCGGCGTTGAAGCAGTCCGAGGCCGAGTTCAAGCGCCAGACCGAGCTGCAGCGCGCCGGCTATGTCGCGACCAAGGGGGTCGACGATGCGCGGGCGCGGCGCGATTCCGACCTGAACCGCATCGCCGAGCTCGACGCGCAGCTCGAGGTCGCCCGCATGCCGGGGCGCGACCAGCAGATCCAGGCGGCGCAGGCGGAGGTCGCGGCCGCAAACGCGGCGCTGGAGCGCGCCGACTGGACGCTCGACCAGACGGTGGTCGAAGCGCCGGTGAGCGGGCTTGTGGTCGATACGCTCTTCCGCCCGGGCGAGATGATCGCGCCGAACCAGCCGGTGGTGCAGCTCCTGCCGCCCGCCAACCTCAAGATCCGCTTCTTCGTGCCGGAAGCGCTGCTGGGGTCGGTCGCGGTCGGCGAGAAGGTCGAGCTGCGCTGCGACGGCTGCGCCGCGCCCATTCCGGCGACGATCCGCTTCATCGCGCCCGAGGCCGAGTTCACCCCGCCGGTCATCTATAGCCGCGAGGAACGCACCCGCCTCGTCTTCATGGCCGAGGCCTGGCCGGATTCCGATCCCGAGGCGCTGCGCGTCGGCCAGCCGGTCGATGTGACCGTCGGCCGGCCGCAATGACGTCGACGAGCCCGCGCGGGACGGCGGCGGGCCCGCGCGGAACGGCGACGGCGGCCGGGGCGCCCGCCATCAGCGTGCGCGGGCTCGCCAAGCGCTTCGGCAACCGCGTGGTGGTCAAGGATTTCGACATCGAGGTGGCGCGGGGCGCGATCTTCGGATTTCTCGGGCCCAACGGCAGCGGCAAGACCACCACCATCCGCATGCTTTGCGGGCTGCTCACCCCGGACGCGGGCGAAGGCGAATGCCTCGGCTTCGACATCCGCCGCGAGGCGGGCGAGATCAAGCGCCGCGTCGGCTACATGACGCAGCGCTTCGGCCTCTACGAAGACATGACGGTGCGGGAGAACCTCGAATTCATCGGCCGCATGTACGGGGTCGAGCCGCTGCAACGGCGCACCGCGGAGATCCTCGCGCAGTTCGGCCTCGCCCAGCGGTCTGACCAGCTTGCCGGCACGCTCTCGGGCGGCTGGAAGCAGCGCCTCGCGCTCGCCGCCTGCGTCATCCACGAGCCCGAGCTGCTGCTGCTCGACGAACCGACGGCCGGCGTCGATCCCAATGCGCGGCGAGAGTTCTGGGAGATGATCCACGCGCTGGCCGCAGGCGGCGTGACCGTCCTCGTCAGCACGCACTACATGGACGAGGCCGAGCGTTGCCACCGCATCGCCTATCTCGCGGGCGGGCGGCTCCTGCTTCAGGGCACGGTGCAGGAGGTCGTCGCCGGCTCCGGCCTTCACACCTGGTCGGTCGCGGGACCCGACCTCGCGGCGCTCCAGCAGGAGCTTCGCACCCGGCCCGGCATCGACATGGTCGCCGCCTTCGGCAACGCGCTCCATGTCACCGGTACGAACCGCGACGCGCTCGACGCCGCCGTCGCACCCTCCCGGGAGGATCGGCGCTATCGCTGGGAAAGGGTCGAGCCCTCGCTCGAGGACGTCTTCATCCATACCCTTGCCCATAGCGAGGCGGCGGCCCAATGATCCGTCGGGGTTTCTCCCTCAGCCGCTTCCGGGCGATGCTGGTCAAGGAATTCATCCAGATGTTCCGCGACCGGCTGACCTTCGCGATGATGGTCGCCATCCCGATCATGCAGCTCATCCTCTTCGGCTACGCGATCAATGCCGATCCCCGCGCCCTGCCGACCGCCGTCCTCCTCGGCGACAACGGCACCTATGCGCGCTCGGTGGTCCGCGCGCTGGAGAATTCCGGCTATTTCCGGATCGTGGCCTGGCCGGCGCGGCCGGCCGATGCCGAGAAGCTGATCCAGAGCGGCGAGGTGCAGTTCCTGGTCGATATCCCGATCGATTTCGGCCGCGACGTGCTGCGCGGCGAACGGCCGGCGATCCTGATCGAAGCCGATGCGACCGATCCGGTCGCGACCGGCAACGCGCTCGCCGCCGCCGCCGCGCTCGACCGCACCGCCCTGATGCACGACCTCGACGGCGCGCTCGCGCCGCTGCAGCCCGGCCCCACGCCCTTCGAGATCCGGGTCCATAAGCGCTACAACCCCGAGGGCGCCACCGAATACAACATCGTGCCGGGCCTCATGGGCACGATCCTCACCATGACGCTCGGCATGATGACCGCGGTCGC
>CAZMUZ010000073.1:0-18510 GCA_964569315.1 uncultured Rhodospirillaceae bacterium
AGCACAACCTTGCCAAGGTTGGGGTCGAGGGTTCGAATCCCTTCGCCCGCTCCAGCTTCTCGTCGGAAAGTCAAAGCGCCGTCTGGGCCTTCTGCCTTCGCAGCCGGAACGCGAAGGCGATGATGAGGACGCCGAAGACGATCGCATAGAGGGCGATGAGCCAGACCAGGGCCAGCGCGCCTGCACCGGGCCAGAAGAACAGCGCGAGCCCGAACAGGACGGAAAGCGCGCCGCTCAGGATCAGCAGCCACTCGTTGTCGATCTCCTTGCGCAGCCGAAGCGCGCCGACGATCTGGAACGCGCCGATCGCGATCGACCAGCCGGCGATGAAGAACAGCAGAACCAGCGCGGTGATGCCGGGCCAGGCGAAGGTCAGCAGCCCCGCAGCGATGCCGAGGAGGCCGACGATGGCGAGCCACCAGCGCGGCGTCGCGGACACCCTCCCGACGAAGGCCGCCCCCAGCGCGAAGACGCCGTCGACCAAGGCGAAGGCGCCATAGAACAGCACCAGCGTGACCAGCGTGATGCCGGGCCAGAACAAGGCGAGCAGGCCGAAGACGAGGGCGGCGATCCCGCGGATCAGGATCAGCCACCAGTTCCCGGAAAGACCGGCGAGAAGCAGACCTGGCGTCAGGGTCGAAGTCGGGCTTTGCATGGACATCGATGAACACTCCCTGTTGAGAGCCTCGATCGCATCGAGAAGAACGGTCCCCAGCCCTCTGCTCGAAGGGAATTGAACCTCGAGCTTGACGAAGAACCGCCGGCCCCGAACGCCGCGCCGACCGAACCGGACGGCCGGGCGCTCCGGAATGGCGAAGGCGCCGATCATGACCGGCCGTGAGCCATGTCAGACCCCGGGCCGGCCCGGGGTCAAGCCGTCTTCCGGGGACTGCGCGCCTGCGCGATTCGCGCCGGGCTCACGCAACGGATTTGATCCGCACGCCCCACAAAGCCAGCGAGGACCGGCCGCGAACGGTCAAACAGCGCCTTCAGCCCATGCTCGCTATAGCGCTCGAAGATCTTGTCGCCGGTCTTGCGCGAGATGCCGAACTCCCGGCAGAGCTGGCTCATCTCCTCGCCTTCCGGCAGCCGGGCCACAAAACGCAGGCGCTCCTCCATCACCGAATTGGCTTTCCCACGGTACTGCGCCTTGGTGGCATGTGTAAGCGCGAGCGGCGGGCCACTTCGATCGTGCCGACAAGATCGGATGCACGCGAAGCTTGTAGTTTGCCACCAGTTTCCATATTCTCCGAGCGTCACGACAGGTGTCGTGAACATTCTGGTCGTGGATGCGACCCAGGAGAAAAAATATGACGATGAAAACGTTCGCCTTGAAGGCGAAGCTTGCGCGCCGTTTGCCTGATCCGGTTTATGGCGGCGATCAAAAACTCCAGCATCACATCTTTCTAGTGAACACGCGCGATATCCCGCGCGATCTTCCGATGGAAGCGAACGCGCGCCGTCCCAACACGCGCAAACAAATCTATCGCCGCGTCAAAGAGAGCCTGCTTGAAGGCGATAGTACCTTCCATCTCAAGAACAAAGGCATCGTGATAGTTGCTGACCTTGTCGCTCAAAAGGCCGGCACGCACGACGAATACACGATCCGCTTGAACCCGGACGCGCAAGGCATCCTCGATGGCGGTCACACCTACCAGCTTATCGTCGATGCCCAAGAAGCGGGCGAACTTCCCGAAGATCAGTTCGTGTTCGTACAGGTGCGCACCGGTATCCCGATTGATTGGATTCCGGACATTTCGCAAGGCTTGAATACGTCGGTTCAGGTCCAGGACATGAGCCTCGACAATCTCGCTAAACGCTTTGAGTGGTTGAAGGAGTTGATCAAAGACACGCCGTACGTCGACAAGGTCGCGTGGTCGGAAAACGATGAGGGGGACTACGACGCGCGAGATTTGATTGCTCTGCTCTATCTCTTCAATACCGCACTGTTCCCGAGCTCGGTTTCGCACCCGATTGCGGGCTACGAGAAGAAAAAGGAGGCGCTCAAAGCGTACGAGGAAGATCCCGCTTCGTTCAAAGCGTTGACGCCGCTCGCGAAGCAGATTTTTGAACTTCACGACTATGTGGCCGGTACGGCACGCGACCTTTACAACGCTGGTGCGCTCGACCACGGCAAACGTGGCCGTGGTGCCGCGCTGTCGTTCGTGAAGCACCGCGCTTTCCAGCCGACGTTCTTGGAACAAAAAGAGCCTTTCAAGACGCAACTCGAAGACGCCGCGCTGTATCCCATCTTGGCCGCGTTGCGTGTTTATGTTGAGCGCAGCGCTGCAGGCAAGTTGAAGTGGGCTGGCGGCTTCACAGCCGTCAAGAATGCGTGGGAGAAGATGGCGTACGAGCTTATGCTCGGCACGCTCAATACCGCGCACGAAGTGGGCCGCTCCAACAACGCCATAGGTAAGAGCCGCCTACATTGGGACGGTATCTACAAGACCATTCAGAACTATCGTCTTGAGCAACGACTCCAGGCTTAGTCAGTGACGGTGCGGCCGTAGCCGCATAGAAAGAGGAAGCGGGCACCGCCAGCGGCGAATCAAGCGCTGGCGGTGTTGCGCTCAAATCTGATGGCAACCGAACGACCTTCGGGTGAGTGTTCGATCTGCGGGGCATATTGCCCGCTCACTTGGGAACAGTGCCGCCAGAAGCGGCCTACAACAGTTTTACGTATTCGAGTCGGCGATCCGAAGTTTTAGGCCCGGGATCGGTCGAAGACGGGCTATGTCATTCTTGGGGCGTCGGGCTAAGAAGACGCATGGGAAAACGCTCGCCGCTGCTGGCGGCCCTCGCCATCACCGCCACCATCCTGGTCTGGGCCACGGCCTTTCCGGCGATCGCGCTCGCGCTGCGCGACATTTCGCCGATCCCGCTCGCCGCGCTCCGCTATTCGATCGCGGCCGTCTTCGCCATCCTCTGGCTCCTCTGGCGGCGGCCGGCGCGCATGGCGGCCGCCGACTTTCTGCTCTGCCTCGGCTGCGGCGTGCTGGGGGCGGTCGGCTACAGCGTCTTCGTCAATCTCGGCCAGCAGACCGTCTCCGCCGGCGCGACCGGCTTCCTCGTGAAGACCGAATCGCTCTGGATGGCGGCGCTCGCCATGATCTTTCTCGGCGAACGGTTCGGCCTGCGGGCCTGGGGCGGCAGCCTCCTCGCCTTCGCCGGCGTCGGCATCATCGGCGCGAGCCAGCATGGTGGGCTCGGCTTCGGCGGCGGTGCCGTCTTCGTGCTCGCGGCCGCCTTCTGCTCGGCGAGCGGCTTCGTGCTGCAGCGGAAGCTGCTCGCGCGCTATGGCCCGCCGCATGTGGCGGCGATCGTCTTCATCGCCGCCGCGCTCGCGCTTGCGCCCTGGCTGCCGCAGGCGATCGGCGAAGCCGAAAGCGCATCGCTCTCGTCGCTCGGCTGGGTCGCCTTCCTCGGCATCTTCCCGACCACGGTCGGGCAGATCTGCTGGACCTATTCGCTCGATCATTTCGGCGTCGCGCGCGCCGGCAATTTTCTCTATCTCGTGGCGCCGATCACGGTGCTGGTCGCCTGGATCCTCGCCGGCGAGACGCCGATGGCCGCCACCATCTTCGGCGGCGCGCTCATCCTCGGCGGCGTCATCCTGGTGAATACGCGGCGCCGGCAAAAGCCCGTCGAAACGATCCCGCCCCAGGCGAAGGTCGAAGCCTGCGCGGACACCGCGCGCTGACCTGCGGAAAGCCGGTCGCTTCCCGTCGAATTTCCGTTCGGCGGACCGCATCCGAAAAGTTGATTGTGCAGTCAAATCCGCAGCCGTTGTGAAGCAACTCACAACAGCGTCCAAATCGCCTCATTCCGGCCTATCCGGCGTTTGCAAATGGCGGATGCTGCCGATACCCTGCCCTCGGTTCCGGTTTGGGGAAACGACGCCGGGGCCATCCAAAAGCAGAGCGTGTGACGGGGCGGGGACATGGACCTCGATGAAATCTTTTCGCCTGCAGGCTCGCGGATCGCCGCGAAGGTCCTGGAGGGCGAGCTCACCATCATCAATCTCGATAACGGCCTCTACTACGCCTCGTCCGGCGTCGGCGTGACGGTGTGGGAGCGGATGGATCGGGGCGCCTCGCTGCGCGAGGTGGTGGATGCGATCGTCAGCCGCTACGACGTCGAGCCTGGGCTCGCCGAATCGGATGCCCGCGCCTTCCTCGAGAAGCTGCGCAGCGAAGCGCTGGTGGAAAGCGGCGGCCCGAAGCTGGCGAATGTCGATGTCGCGGGCAAGGCGGCCCTCGAGCGGCTGCGCTATGCCTCGCCCGAGCTCCTGAAGTTCGATGACATGGCCGAACATTTCGCGCTCGATCCGCCGCTCGTGATCCGGGCTCGCCCATAGCGCCCGCCGCCCGCATCCGACCTGCCGCCGGCATGTCGGCCCGCGCCCCCGCTTTCGATCCGGGCCGCCGATGACGATGCCTCTCGTCTCCTGCATCCTGCCGGTTTTCAACGGCGAGCGTTTCCTTGCGCGCGCGCTCGATTCGATCTTCGCGCAGGACGGCGCCCGGCTCGAGGTGATCGTGGTGGATGACGGCTCGACCGACCGGTCGGCCGAGATCGCCGCGGGCTTCGCCGGCGTGCGGCTTATCCGCCAGCCCAATGGCGGCGTGGCGCGGGCGCGCAACGAAGGCGTCGCGCATGCCGAGGGCGGCTTCATCGCCTTTCTCGATGCCGACGATCTCTGGCTCGCCGGCAAGCTCGCGAAGCAGCTCGCTTGCTTCGAGGCCGAGCCCGGGCTCGATCTCTGCCTCACGCTGGTGCGCCATGTCCGGCTCGACGATGCCGCGCCCGACGTGACGATAGGCGCGGACACCGCGCCGAAGCTCGGCCGGCTGATGCAATGCCTGCTCGCGCGGCGCGACGCCTTCGCGCGGGTCGGTCCGCTCGATCCCGGCACGCGAACCCGCGCCGATCGCGACTGGTTCCTCCGTGCGCAGGAGCTGGGGCTCGTCGAGGCGGTGGTGCCGGAAGTGCTGGTGCATCGGCAGATCCATGGCGGGAACCGCAGCATCGTCGAGGGCGACGCCGTGACCGACGACCTGCTGACGATCGCCAAGCGGGCGCTCGACCGCCGTCGCCGGGCCGGTCTGCCGCTCGCCCTCGCCGAACGCTGGACCCCCGCCGCGGCGAACCGGACGAAGCGATGAGCGCACTCGCCTCCGAAAGCGGCATGACCGCCGTCGACGACGCGCTGCTGCAGGGCTTCGAGCGCGCGCGGGACGCGGCCTCGCGCCACGCCGCCACGATCGTCTTCGCCTTCTCGCTGAGCGGTATCCCGACCCTGCTCCGCGTCGCCGGTCCCGCGCTCGCCGAGCGGCTCATCCGGCCGTTTCGGCATCTCGAGACGGACCTCGCGGCGCTGCGGGAACCGGCGCTCGCCATCGACGCCTGGAGCCGGGCCGAGACCGGCATCGCCCCGCCACGCGACATCCCGCCCGGCCATCCGCCGCACTCGATCGACGGGCGGCTCGTCTATCGCAACCAGCCGGGCGGGCGTGCCGTCGCCGACCGCCGGCAGGGCCGCATCATCGCCTGCTTCGACGAGGCCTCGCGGCTTTCCTACAGCGACGCGGCGAAGCCCTTCCGCAGCCTGCTGATCCCGCTGCTGCACGACCGGGGCCGCCAGCTCCTCCATGGCGGTCTCGTCGCCGCGGCGCCGGGCGCGCCGGCGCTGCTGCTGGCGGGCCGCAGCGGCAGCGGCAAATCGACCGTGGCGCTTGCCGCGCTCGCCGCAGGGTTCCGCTTTCTCGGCGACGACCATACCGGCCTCGAGCGCACGGAAGCGGCCGTCATCGGCCATTCGCTCTATGCCACCTGCGGCATCGAGCCGGGTCATCTCGGTCGATTCGAACGGCTCCTGGTCGAACGGCTCCCGGGCGACGCGGTCGCCACGCCCGACGGCGCGAAGAGCGTCGTCTATCTCGCGCCGCAGGCGCTGGGCCGGCTGGACCGCTCGGCCCGCATCGCGGCCGTCGTCATCCCGGAGATCCGGCCGGGCGGCGTCACCGAGGCGCGACCGACCAGCCGCGGCGATGCGCTCCGCGCGCTGATGCCGGGTTCCATCTCCCTCCTGGTCGCGGCATCGCGGACCCGCGAGAGCCCGCAATTCAGCGGCATCGGCGCGCTGGTCGAGCGGCTGCCGGCCTATCGCCTGGCGCTCGGCCCCGATCTCGCGGCTATCGCGCCCGCTCTGCGGCGTCTTTCGGCCGCGCTCGCGGCGGAAGGCGCGGGGCGCTGAGGTGGCGCGCGGCCGCGCGGCGCTTCCCGAGCTTGCGGCCTACGGCGCCGTTCCCGATCCCGAGATGCTGGCGCTGCTGCGCAGCGTCACCGCCGGCACGCCCTTGACCGAAGGCGCCCGGGCGCTGGTCGCCGTCGCCTGCGCCGAGGGGGTCGATCCCGGGCTCGTCCGGCTGCTGCCGCTGCTGCATGACAACCCCGCGGCGGCAGCGCTGCCGCCCTCGATCCGCACCGCCATCGCCGACAGCCATCGCCTCGCGAAGCTGCGCTTCATCCTGATGGAGCGCGCCGCGCGGAACCTGACGCAGCTTTTCGCCGAGGCCGGCATCGCGCCGCTCTTCCTCAAGGGCTTCGCGCTTGCGAGCCAGATTTACGAGAGCCCGGCGCTGCGCCCGATGGGCGACCTCGATCTTGCCGTGCCCGGCGCCGATTTCGAGCGCGCCACGGCGCTCCTCGCCGGGCTCGGCTATCGCGAGAAATCCGGACGGCGGATGGGGCTCGGCCCCGGGCTTCATGCCCTCACCTTCAAACATGCGAAGACCGGCGAGATCGTCGATCTGCATCGCTTCGTGCTCGCCTGCTCGCGCTGGGACGGCGCCGATGCGGGGTTCTGGGCGCGCGCTTTGCCGATGCCGATCGGCGACGCGACGGCCCGCACCCTGGCACCGGAGGATCATCTGCTGCATGGCTGCCTCCACGGCCATGCGCGCAACGTGCTGCAATCGCCCTTCCGCTGGATGGCGGATGCGCACCGCATCCTGGTGCGAAGCGGCGCAGGCTTTCGGTGGAACCTGCTGCTGGAGGAGGCGGAGCGGCAGCGCTGCGGCGGAGTGCTCGCGGCGGCGCTAAGTTTTCTCGCGACCGAGCTCGGCGCGCCCGTCCCGGCCGGAGTTACGGCCGCGCTCGCCGCGACGAAGCGCCGCCCCGAGGATGACGAGTATTTCCGGCTCTACGGGACCATGCCCGACGTCCCGTCCGTAGCGCTTCGCGCCCGCGCGCTCTGGGCGAGCTACCGGCGGCAGGAAGCGACGCCGCGCGCCGATCCGATCCGCTTCCTGCGATGGCTCGCCCGCCGATGGGACAGGGGCTCGCTGGCCGGCGCCGCCCTCGAGACCCTGCGCCGCCTGCCGCGGGCGCGCGACGCGCGGTCGAAGCAGCTCAGGGGCACGGCACTCGCCGCCCATACGCGCGCGCTCCGCACGATCGACAGCGGGACGGCGCCTTCCTGTGCGGGCCTCCTCGCGCTGCTCCGGCCGCCGGCGCCCTCGATCGAGGAGCTCGACTATGTGCGTGCGGCGGTCGCATCGCCCGCGATCGCCGCCGAAGCTTGGCGACGCTGCGCCGCGCGGCTCGAGGCGGCCGAGGCGTCGCGCTCGTCGGCGGCCAGTCCGTTCCCGGAACGGATCCGCGATCTCCTGCCGCTTATCGCCGAACGGACCGGCGAGCTCGGCGTCCCCCTGCCGCCCTGGCTCGCCGGCAAGCTCAAGGCCGCGCAGCTCCTGGAAACGGCGCGGCAGCAGGCGCTCTTCGCCCTGGCGTCGGAAATCCTCTCGAGCCCGGCGATGCGCGGCGCGGACCCCATCCTGCTCGGCGGGCTCGGCTTCGCGCAGGCCGCCTATCGCTCGCCGATGCTGCGCCATACCAGCAGCCTCGCCTTCCTGCTGCCCTCGGTCGCCCTCGCCCGGGCGGCCGCCCGGGCGCTCGCGAGCGGCGGGCTCCTGCGCGGCGACGGGCAGGGTCGGGGCGCCGCGATCCGGCTGCGTCACGGCTCGGGCATGGCGGTAACGCTGCATGGCGGCACCTGCCCGGCGCCGGCCGATGGCTTCACCCATGCGCGGCTCAGCACCACCGCGGTGCGCGGCGCGGTGAACGGCGTGCCGCTGCTTTACGCCGGCGCCGCTGACGCGCTCGGGCTGCTCGCCATCGGCGTCGCGCGACTGCCGGCGGGCGCGAGCCTGCTCTGGCTTGCCGATGCGGTGCTCGCCGCGCACCTCGCGGCGGCCCGCACCGCCGCCGCGCCGGAGACCCCGCTGCTGCCGCGCCTCATGGCCGAGCTCGCGGCGCAGGCCATGGCGGTCGATCCCGACGCCGGGCTGCGGCTGGCAGAGGCCGGTTCCGCCGGCGGATCGGCGGCCGGGCTCCCGGAGTCGGGATTGCTCGCGGCAACGGTGGCGCTTCGGGGATTGCGCCGCGCGCTCGCCGCGGCGCCCGACGGCCGCACCCGGCTCCGCTGGATGCTTCGCTGCGGACCGCAGACGGGGCTGCGGCGCCTCGAACGTCTCGTCGCGGCGGTGCCGCGCTCGCTCGCGGGGCGCGCCTGACCCCTCTCCTTACGTCGCAGCGGCCGGCGCGTAGTAGCGGTCGATCCAGGGTGCGTGCTCGCGGGTGCGCGCCATATGCGGCTTGTGGACGCCCGGGAAGAACACGATGCGCCCATGCGCCGGTAGATCGGGCACGCAGTCGAGCGCGAAATGCAGCACGCCGTCCTCGCGCGTCCAGACCGGTTCCCGCTCGCCCAGCACATAGGCGATCCAGCTCTGATCGGATCCTTCATAGCCGGCGGCGCGCGCCCGGGCCGGGCTCGTCGCGGGGTCGAACCGCTGCCAGACCTCGGCGCGGGCGCCGGCATCCATCAGCAGCAGCGACCCGTTATAGGGCGTGCCCGGCACCGAGTCCGAGCGATAGAAGAGCGCCGGCTCGCGCCGCTGCAGCACCGGCGCCAACGGTCCCACCACGATGCTGTCGAGATCGATCCAGGCGAAGCGCGGCCCGATCAGCTCGCGCATCTCCGGCGCGAAGGCCTTGAGCCGGCACCAGCAGCCGCCGAGCGCGCGCCCCTCGCTCCAGAGCGGCAGGATCCGGATGTCGCTCGCGAGCCCGGCCGCATCGTCGGTGATGCAGACGAGGTCGTAGGGCATGTCGAGGAAGCGGCGCAGCTCGTCGCGCTTGCGGTTCACCGCCTCGGCCGAATAGTCGAAAAGGATGTGGCGCTTGCGCGGATCGCGCCATTTCCAGAGCACGATCTGCAGCCGCTCGCCGAAGCCGCCCGTCATGAACTTCCCGCCCCCATGCCCCGCGGCATCGCCCCTTCGTCCTTTGTGCCCGAGTGTCGCCGCGGCGCCGAACGCCCGACAAGCCGGAATCGGCGGGCTGCAGGCCCATGATTTCGGGCCCTGCCGGGGCCTTTCGCAGCCGCCCTCCGCTGGATTATAAGATGGCTTCGAGCGTCGCCTGACGGTCCCGGACGCGATTTCAACCCGTCATCGAGACTGGGTGCTGGCCCCTTGCCCGACACCGACAAGGTTTCCAAGTTCGCGATCGGCGAGATCGTCCGTCACCGCCACTACCCGTTCCGCGGCGTGGTGTTCGACGTCGATCCGGAATTCAACAATACCGAGGAATGGTACAAATCCATCCCGGCCGAGGTCCGGCCCCGGAAGGACCAGCCCTATTACCATCTGCTCGCCGAGAACGCCGAAACGACCTACATCGCCTATGTCTCGGAGCAGAATCTGCTGGCCGACGCCGAGCGCGGCCCGGTGCGCCATCCGATGGTGAAGGAGCTGTTCGAGGGCATCGCCGACGGGCGCTATCGCATGCGGAAGAACCGCGCGAACTGAGCGCCGCCGGGCGCGAGCGCTATTCCGCGGCGGCCGGCGCCGGGGCGGCGGCGCGCCGTCCGAAGGCCGAGCCCGGCAGCAGGAAGGCTGCGGCCGTCACCACCCCGACCAGGCCCGCGAACAGCAGCAGCAGCCCGGCGAAGCCCATCGCGGTGCCGTGGAACCAGGCGATGAGCGGCACCGCGGCGATGCTGACGCCGAGCGAGAGCACATACATCACCGCATAGACGCGCGCACGCGCGGCGCGTGTCGTGTAGCGCGCGACCAGCCAGTCGCCGGCCGGAATCTCGCCGAAGACGAGGAAGAGCAATGGCAGGGTGAGCGCCGCGGCGAGCACGCCGCTGGCGCCGGCGATCAGGATGAAGAAGACGACCTGGCCTGCGGTGAGGCAGATGAGGAGCGGCTTCACCCGGCGATCGTCCATCAGCCCGCCGGTCACGATCTGGATGAAGGCGGCGACGGCGGTGATGCCGGAAACGATGGCGCCGACCGCCTTCGGGTCCTCGAGCGAGAGCCGTTCGGCGAAGAGCGCCGGCATCACCACCGTGATGCCGTGGAACACCACGCCGCTGAATAGCGCAGAGAGCACGAGGAAGACGAAGACGCGCCGCTGCGTGCCGGGCGAGACGGTCGTATCGGCGGCCTCCTCGGCGGCGACCGCGCCGCGCACCTCGCCGTCTGCGAGGAAGAGGTAGGCGATGCCGACCAGCAGCACGACGAGGCCGGGGCCGATGAAGGCCGCCTGCCAGCCGAAGGCGGAGGCGAGCCCGCCCGCGGTGATCGCAGCGCCGGCAATGCCCATATTGCCGAACACGCCGTTGATGCCGAGGGCGCGGCCGCTGCGGTCGGTGATCTCGACGAGATGGGCGATGCCGACCGGATGATAGATCGCGGCGAAGAGCCCGATGGCGCCGAGCCCGATGGCGAGCTCCAGCGGGTCGCGCGCGAAGCCGGTCGCGACGAGCGCGGCGCCGAGCCCGAGGAAATAGAGCTTCATCATGCCGGTCCGGCTCCAGCGGTCGGCAAGCCAGCCGGCCGGATAGGTGCCGAGCGCGAAGGTCGCGAAGCCGACCGTGCCGAGCGCGATCAGCTCGTCATAGCCGCGCTGCCAGACCGGCGCCAGGGCGAGCACGGCGGTCGGGAAGATCAGCATGGCGAGATGATCGGCCGTATGGCCGATGCAGAGGAACCCGAACTCCAACCGGCGCTGACGCATGGGCGCGAACTCTTGGTCTGGGAAATCCGGGGTGGAGCATAGCCGGGGCGGCCGCTACAATCTCGCGATATGTCGCCAAAAAATATCGCGAAACGGCCAGGGCGGTCGCGCCGGATCGCGACGCCGCCCGGTGCCGCCGGGCGACCGCGGCGGGCCGCCGCCCTCATGACGAGCCATGCGCAGGACTATCCGGCCGGTGCGCGCATCCCGCCCCACCGCCATGCCCGGGCGCAGCTTCTCTATGCGGCGGCGGGCACCATGACGGTCACGGCCGAAAGCGGCAGCTGGGTCATTCCGGCGGATCGCGCCTTGTGGATCCCGCCCGGGGTCGGCCATGCGATCCGCGTCGGCGCGAAGCTCGCCATGCGCACCCTCTATGTAGCGCCCGGTGCTGTCGCCGGGCTGCCGCGGCAATGCCGCGTGCTGCAGGTGACGCCGCTGCTCCGCGAGCTGGTGCTGGCGGCGACCGCGCTCGGCGCCCGCGACGGCGGCCCGCGCGCCCGCCGCATCCGGGCGCTGATCCTCGACGAGCTGCGGCAGATTCCGGCGATGCCGCTCTATCTGCCGACGGCGCGGAGCGCCCGGCTGCAGAAGGTGACGACGGCGCTCGCCGCCGATCCCGCCGACCGCCGCACGCTCGGGCAATGGGCGCGCGAGGCCGGCATGAGCCCGCGCAATCTCGCGCGCGCCTTCCTGAAGGAAACCGGTCTCGGCTTCAGGCTCTACCGGCGCCAGGCGCGATTGCTCGCCGCACTGGAGCGTCTCGCGGCGGGCCGGCCGGTGACCGGCGTCGCCCTCGATCTCGGCTATGACAGCCCGAGCGCCTTCATCGCCATGTTCCGTCGCGCGCTCGGCGCCACGCCGAAGCGCTATTTCGGGACCGCCGCCTCGCCAGCCCGCGCCTGATCCGCCCGCGCCTGAGCCGGCAGCGTTGCCGGCCGGCGCCAGAACAGCGCGAGCAGCAGCAGCATGATGAGGTTGGCGCCGATGCCGCCGACCAGGAAGCCGTTCGCATCCCAGAGGTCGAGCGCGAGGCCGCTGCCGATCGGCCCGAGCAGCGTGCCGCCTTCATAGGCGAAGGCGAAGAGCGCGTTGGCGGCGGCGAGCTCGCCCGGACGGTAGCGCCGCCCCACCATGGCGAGCGCGATGGTGTAGGCGGCGCCGATCGTGCCGCCCCAGAGGAACAGCACCGGCCAGGAGAAGAGCGCGAGCCCGAGGATCGCCGGCAGCAGCGCGAAGCCGGCCACGCTCGCCAGCGCGACGGCGCCGAGCAGCGGCTCGCCCCGGAAGCGGTCGGCGAGCATGCCGATCGGGATCTGCAGCACGACGTTCCCCGCGGCGAGCACGAAGAGCATGAGGAGGCCCGTCTCCTCGCTCATGCCGAGCCGGCCGACGAAGATCACGAAGAAGGCGAGCACGATGCCGATGATCATGCCGTTCGCGACGGCGGCCCCGACCACGACCGGCTGGCGCCTGACGAGGCTCGCATAGCCGCCGCTTTCCCCGCCCGTCAGGTCCGGGATGAAGCGCCGCGCGAGGAAGACCGGAATGTAGGTGGCGGTGACGGCGACGGTGATGACGATGAAGGGCAGGATGCCGTCCGTGCCGGTCGCGATGAGCAGCGGAAAGCCGAGGCAGTAGGCGGCCGACATCACCGCCACATAGGCGCCGCTCGTGCGGCCGCGTTTCGATTCCTCGGCGACCGCATTCATCCAGGTTTCGCCGACGACCCACAGCACCGCGACGCCGGCGCCCATCAGGATGCGCAGCAGGAACCAGGCCTCGATGCTGCGGAAGACCGGCAGCAGCCCTGTCCCGACCGCCATGACGCCGATGCCGATATAAAGCGCGCCGGTCGTGCCGAACCGCCGGGCGAGCGCCGGGGTGAAGAGGGTGAAGAGAAGGATCGCCGCGGATTCGGTCGCCGTGTTGACGCCGATCCAGAAGGCACTGAACCCCGCCGCTTCGAGGTTGAGGGCGAGCAGCGGGGTCGACATGGCGAAGGTGAGGGTGGAGACGAAGGCGGTAGCGAGAACCCCGACGATGCTGAGGCGCCGCTGGGCGTCGGTCAGCCGGGGCAGCGCGGCCGACGCCGTCTCGACGGGCGCCGCCCTGTCGACGAGCGCCGCCCTATCGACGAGCGATGGGGGGGCGTCCATCGCAAGCGGGTCCGGATCGCGGGAAGACCGCCTTTGAGTCAAACCAGCATGTGGCGCGCGACCTTGCCCATGTTGGTCATCGGCAGGCTGTCGCGGATCTCGAGCAGACCCGGGCATTGCCCGAGCGGCAGCTCGCGATTGAGCCAGTCCAGCAGCTCCGTCTCGCTGATCTCGACGTCGTCCCGCACCGTCACGAAGGTCTTGGCCTCATGGCCGAGCTTCTCGTGCGGCACCGGAACCACGACCGCCTGGGCGACCGCCGGGTGCGTGAGCAGCAGGCTCTCCACCAGCGCCGGCTCGATATGCTCGACGCCGCGGGTGATGCGGCTGTCCATGCGGCCGTAGATCCGCAGATAGCCGTCCGCATCGAAGCTCGCGAGGTCGCGGGTATGATACCAGCCGTCCTGGATGGTCTGCCCCGTGAGCTCGGGCATGTTGAGATAGCCGGTCATCAGCGCCGGCGTGCGCAGGATGAGATGCCCCTTCTCCCCGACCGGTAGGGGTTGGAGGCTGCCGTCGACGATCTGCATCTCGATGCCGGGGATCGGCCGCCCGACCGAGCCCGGCCGATAGCCTTCATGCGGCCAGGTCCAGGCGAGCGCGGCGCAGGTCTCGCTGGCGCCGTAGCCCGGGTGGAGCTGCACGCCGAGCCGTTCCTTGAACTCCTCGACCCAGCCGTCGGAGATCGGCGCGCCGCCGGTGATGCAGAGCTTCAACGGGACATGCTGCTTCGCCAGATTGCCGGAATTGTCGAGCAACCAGCGATAGACCGCCGGCATGGCGATGACGAAGGTCACCTCGTGATCGAGGATCGCGCGCCAGATCTGCTGCGGATCCTCCTCGTCGAACATGGTGTCGGCGCCCTCGCATTCGAGCAGCACCGTCGCATGGCCGAGGAACACCGGCTGCAGCAGCAGGAAGAGCTGCGCCATCATGCATTCGAGGGTGAACATGGCGAGCCGCACCCTGCAGTGCTCGGCCTCGAAGAGCGGCACGGTGAGCAGCAGGATCTCGCCGATCGCCCGTGCGCTGATCTCGATGCCTTTCTGCCGGCCGGTCGAGCCGGAGGTATAGACCACCAGCATCGTGTCTTCGGGCGGGATGGGGCGCGATTCGAATCGCGACGCCCGGCCGCGCATGAGATCGCCGATCGCGGGATGGCCGCGTGTCGGCGAGGGGCCTTCCGGGTCGGCGGGAATGAGCCACAGCTTGCGGCAGCCCGGCGCGCCCTTCATGCCCTCGAGGATCTCGGCCACCACCTCCGTGTCGCCATAAGCATCGAAGCCGAAGATCGCCTCGGCCCCGGAATCGAGGAGGAGATCGGTGAAATCCTTGGCCTTCAGCGACCAGAGCAGGTTCACCACCGTGCCGCCGATCTTCAGGATCCCGAAATAGGCGGCGAGGAAGCCCGGCCGGTTGCTGCAGCAGAGCGCGATCTTGGCGCCGGGACCGAAACCCTCGGCCGTCAGCCCGTGCGCGATCTGGCTGGCCCAGCCATCGATCTGCCGATAGGTGAAATGCCGGTCGCGAAAGATAACGGCCGTCGCCTCCGGCGTACGCTGCGCCGTCGCTTCGAGATAAGTGGCGGCATTCGGCATTTCCGGTATCCCCTCTGTCGCAATTCCCCGATTGGGCCAGTCAGGGAAAGGATTCGGTAACTATAACTTTCAACCATGATGAGAGATAGCGGGAACAATCTCCGGTTCCGCCTGCCGAATTTAATCTTTCGTTAAGGATTTCGCCGCGGGCCGGCCGCTGGCGATGCGACTGCCGGCGCGATGTTGGCGGGGCAGGGCGAATGCCGATTTTGCCGGTTGGCGGGAAGGTGCCGCGAACGCCCGCGACGACGGCGCGGCGCGACCGGATCAGCCGAGGCTGAGGGCGCCGCCGATCAAGAGCGCGAGGAGCATCGCGAGCGAGCCGAGGAAGATCACATTGCCGATGGTGCCGAGCGGCCGCGTCTTGCGGTCCTGCTTGCGACGCGCCGGGCCGCGATTCTCGTTGCCCGCCAGCACGACCACATAGGCGCCGCCGCCCGACCAGGGCAGGCTGAAGCGCAGATCCACCGTATGGACCCGTTCCTGCAGCGTGCTTCCGATGGCGTTCCGCAGCGCCGCTTCCTGCGCCGGGGTCAGGCTCGCGCGGATTTCCGGTGGCAAACGGCGCAAGGCGAGTTCGGCGCGGACTTCGCGCATCATGGGCCACCCCTCCACCCGGGCCGCGCAGACCCGGCTATCGGCGCGCGCCGTTGCGGCCGCGACCAGTCGCCGGACCGTAATCGGCACGGCGTTAAAATCGACTTTACCAAGCCCATGGCCAATTTGTGTTAACCAAAAGCTCGGCTAGGCTATGGTCGCGCTCCCCTCGACCCCTTGGGGTTCGATCCGATCGCAAGCCCAAGCGGCTGCAAAGGAAGCGTTATGGCGACGAAAGCCGAGACGGCGAAGAGCGAACTGATCGAGCGCATCGCGACCATGGTCGGAGCGCGACTCGACCAGACGCGCGCGGCCGGCGTGGAGCGGTTCATCCGCAAATTCTACGCCAACGTGCCGCCGGACGACATTCTGGAGGATACCGCCGACAACCTGTTCTCGGCGGCGCTCGCGCTCTGGAACTTCGGTCTCGTGCGCACGCCGGGCGCGCCCAAGCTCCGGATCTACAATCCCCGGCTCGACGAGCATGGCTGGCGCTCGCCCCACACCGTGCTCGAGATCGTCAACGACGATATGCCGTTCCTCGTGGATTCGGTCTCGGCCGAGCTCAACCGGCGGGACCTTACGGTCCATCTCGTGATCCATCCGATGCTGCATGTCACGCGCGACCCGTCGGGACGCCTCGCCGACACGGACGACCCGTCCGCGCCGAACGAATCCTACATGCAGATCCATTTCACCGAGCAGACGGCGCCCGCCGTGCTCGAGGACATCCGGCAGGGCGTGGAGAAGGTCCTGGCGGACGTGCGCAGCTCGGTCCGCGACTGGCCGGCGATGCGCGCCAAGATGGTGCAGCTCATCGAGACGCTGAAGACGGCGACGTTCCCGGTGCCGGCGGAAGAGGCGGCCGAGGCGCGGGACTTCCTCGCCTGGCTCGCCGACGATCATTTCACCTTCCTCGGTTACCGCGAATACCAGTTCGCGGACGACGGCGAGAATGCAAACCTTGCCGTCGCGCCCGGCAGCGGCCTTGGCATCCTGAGCGACGATTCCGTCTCGGTCTTCGACGGGCTCCGCAACAACGACCGCCTCCCCGCCGACGTACGGCTCGACATGCGCCAGCCGCGCGTCGTGCTGGTGATGAAGTCGAACAGCCGGGCGACCGTGCATCGCCCCTCCTATATGGACACGATCGGCATCGCCAGGGTGGACGAGGCCGGCCGCGTCATCGGCGAGCAGCTCTTCGTCGGGCTCTTCACCTCCGTTGCCTACAGCCGGAATCCCAGCGAAATCCCGCTGCTGCGCCGCAAGGTCGAACGGGTGCTGCGGCGCGCCGGCTTCGATCCGAACAGCCATGACGGCAAGGCGCTGCTGCATATCCTCGAGGGCTATCCGCGCGACGAGCTCTTCCAGATCTCGGACGACGATCTCTTCGACATCTCGCTCGGCATCCTGCATTTGCAGGAGCGCCAGCGCATCGCGCTTTTCCTGCGGCGCGACCGCTACGAACGCTTCGTCTCCTGCCTGATCTACGTGCCGCGGGACCGTTTCTCGACCGAGCTCAGGCTGCGCATGCAGGACATCGTGGCGCGCGCCTTCAACGGCAGGATTTCCGCCTTCTATGTGCAGATGACCGATGCGGCCTTGAGCCGGCTCCACCTCATCGTCACCACCACGCCGGGCCAGATCCCCGACGTCGATACCAACGAGCTCGAGGCGAAGCTCTCCGAGGCGGGCCGCTCCTGGGCCGACCGGCTGCAGCAATCCTTCGTCGAGGCGCATGGCGAGGAACGCGGCTACGCGATCCTGCGCCGCTACGAGAACGCCTTCCCGGTCAGCTATCGCGAGCGCTTCAACGCCGGTGCCGCGGTCTTCGACATCGACCGTATCGAAGAGGCGATCTCGACCGGCCAGCTCGCCATGAACCTCTACCGGCCGGTGGAGGCAGGGCCGACCGAGCTCCGCTTCAAGACCTACAATGCCGGCCAGCAGGTCCCGCTCTCCGACATGCTGCCGACCCTCGAGCATATGGGGCTCAAGGTCATCAGCGAGATGCCCTACCAGGTGACCCCGGTCGGCCTCGACCGGCCGGTCTGGATGCATGATTTCGGCATGATCACCGCCGACGGCAGCGAGGTCGATATCGGGCGGGTGAAGGAGCAGTTCCACGAGGCCTACGGGCGCATCCGCGCCCGCGACATGGAAGACGACGGCTTCAATCGCCTCGTGCTGCTGGCCGGGCTCAACTGGCGCGAGATCACCATGCTGCGCGCCTACTGCAAATATCTGCGTCAGGCGCAGGTTGCCTTCAGCCAGGCCTATATGGAGGAGACGCTGGCGCGCAACGGCAGCATCGCGGTGCTGCTGGTGCGGCTCTTCCGCGCGATGTTCAATCCGGAGAAGCAGGCGAACGCCGAGACGCGCGTCGCCGGGATCAAGACCGAGATCGAGCGCGCGCTCGATCATGTCTCGAACCTGGACGAGGACCGGATCCTTCGGCGCTTCCTCAACCTGATCCAGGCGACGCTGCGCACCAACTTCTTCCAGCGCGCCGCGAACGGGCGGATCAAGCCCTATCTCTCCTTCAAGCTCGACTGCCACGCGATCGACGAGCTGCCGCTGCCGCGCCCGCTGGTCGAGATCTGGGTCTATTCGCCGCATGCCGAGGCGGTGCATCTCCGCGGCGGCCGCGTCGCGCGCGGCGGCATCCGCTGGTCGGACCGGCGCGAGGATTTCCGGACCGAGGTGCTGGGGCTGATGAAGGCCCAGATGGTGAAGAACGCCGTCATCGTGCCGGTCGGCTCCAAGGGCGGCTTCGTGGTGAAGCGCCCGCCGACGACGGGCGGGCGCGAGGCGATGCAGGCCGAAGTGATCGAGTGCTACAAGACCCTGATGCGCGGCCTGCTCGACCTCACCGACAATCGCGTGGGCGCGCAGATCGTGCCGCCGAAATCGGTCGTCCGGCGCGACGGCGACGATCCCTATCTCGTGGTCGCCGCCGACAAGGGCACGGCCACCTTCTCCGACATCGCGAACGGCGTCTCGGCCGAATACGGCTTCTGGCTCGGCGACGCTTTCGCCTCGGGCGGCTCGGCCGGCTACGA
>CAZMUZ010000074.1:0-18449 GCA_964569315.1 uncultured Rhodospirillaceae bacterium
CCGAAATCGCTGCGGCCGCCCTGACCGCCATCGCCGCCATCGCTCGCCGAGCCGTCCGAGCCGGCGGTGCCCTCGGCGCCGATCGTGACGCTTTCGCTGGAGCTGAGTTCGGCGGCATTCAGGATCTGCTTGTTTCGGGCGCCGCCACCACCACCGCCGCCACCATTGCGAACACCGCCAGCCGCCGCACCGCGACCACCGCCACCACCACCGCCGCCGCCGATCACATCCACGACGACGAGCTTGGCGTCTGCGTGCTTGTTCCAGGTGCCGTTGCTGGTAAACGTGTCATCGGCCAACAGCGACATGCCGCCGCCGCCGGAAGGCGCAGGAGGATAGAGCGGCATCAGGTGAGCTCCGTCACGCGCGCCGCGCCGTCGTTCGGATCGGTCGCCCACAGCCCGCGGATCTGTCCCGTGAAATTGTAGGGGACCTCGTAATAGGCGCCAGAGACGAGCTTCGCGGTGTAATTGGTCGAGGTGACCGCCGTGGTGCCCAGCCCGAGAAAGAGGATCGCCGAACTGTCGTTGAAGATTGTGGCGCCCCTTCGGTTCGCATTGGCGGCCAGGATCACGCCGTCGCTGGCGCTGTCCGAAACCTGCGTGCGCGTGCCTGTAGCGCTCGCCGGCAGGGTGAGCACATCGACGTCGCCGATGTTGTTCCCGCCGGCGGGCAGCGGTGGAAGGCTATCGACGTTGTGGTGCGGGGTGTGAACGCCGGCATTGTCGGTCGATTTGACCGTCTTCGTGGCGCCGGCAGCGTCGAGAACGTCGAGATTGTTCGCCATGGCTCAGAGACCTACCGTCACGATGTGATGGCTGTTCGCCGCCGCCGAGAAATCGAGCTGGCCAGGCGTTCCGCCGGGCGGGGGGCTGCCGCCGCCACCGATCGCGCCTTCGATCAGAAACAGGATCGCGCTGCGGACCGCACCGCTGATCAGGCGCGCCATCCGAGCCTCCGGACGAGACGGCGCCAGAAGCTCGGTCGCGGCGTGCGGATCTGCTGGATCGCCGCGCCGATGCCCGCGCCGATCATTGGCTGATCCGATAGGCGATCGTGCCGCTGCTATGCGCGTCGCAGTTGAAGCGGTAGAGCATGCCAGCCTCCGGCTCTTCGCCGACGCCCTCGACATCCGCCGAGAACGAGGCGGCCGAAAAATCCGGCTTGCTCATCACCTTCCAGCTCGAGCCCCCGTCGAAGCTCCGTTCGAGTTTCACCGTCGCGGTGCCGAAGCCGGAAAGGCTGAAATTGTATTTACCTCGGAGCGCGATCGCGGCGGACTGGCCGGTGCCGGTGAAGGTGCCGGATACCAACGCTTGCGGAAGCGACATGGTCGATCTCCCTTACGAGCGGCCGAGCAGAGTCGGCGCATAGGTCGGGGCCGGCGTGAGATCGCCGGCGCCGGAGGTGAGGATGGTGGAGCTCGGCCCCGAGGCGAGTTGGCGCCGGCGACGTTCGGCGGCCGCGGCCGCCTGGACGCCGGCGTTATCGACGGTCGGCGCCGGCGCCGGCTTCGGCGGATCCGGGCTGTCGAACATGCACATCGTCAGGTTCCTCTCCGGGCCATCGGCCCAAGCTCGAAATCCACCCGTCGCCAGGCGAAGGTGACGAAATCCTCGCCATCCTTGCCGTAGCCGGCGAGCTCGCCCTCGCGCCGGGCGCCGATCGATCTCATCCAGCGATGCGCCGCCTCGTGCGACGCGAGGCTGCGGCACTCGGCCCGATGCGCCCCCGCCTCGAGGAGCTGCCGCGGCAACATCCGCCGCGCGTACCGCGTGACGGCGATCGCGACCGCCGGCCATTCCGCCGTCGCGAACATCCAGACCGACCAAACCCCCGGCCAAAGCTCGACGGCGCCGATCGCCGCCGCCGGCGTCCCGGCAGGCGTCGCGGCCACCGCGCCGAAGCGCGACCAGCCGGCCGCCACCTCGGCGAGCTCGCCCGGATCCTCGCTCCGCCGGGTCGCATAGACCTCGGCCCGATCGAGCGGCCGCATGCGCTCGGCGACCGCAAGCACCAGCGGCACCGTCAACGGCAGCAGCATGTCATCCGTCGAGCCGCGCCTTGATTTCTGCGGAATTCGGGCAAAGAAAAACCCGCCGCGGCGGCGCCGGGCGGGTTGATCCCAAACTTAGCGGCGGAGGGTGCCGAATTTTGCAAAGGGTGTAAAGCTGATTTTTAATTTTGTTCCTACATCGCGCCGGAAAGATGCAGCGCGATCTCCTCGAGCGCCTCGTTCCAGTATTTCCGGAGCGTCACAACCGAGCGCCCGTCGCGATCCTCGAGCGCGCGCCAGGGCACGCCGCACGCCCGCGCCCACACGACCTTGCGCTCGGCCTCCTCGAGCCAGAGGAGCCAGGCGATCGCCTCGTCCATCCGCTCCATCTCCTCCGAGCTCGGCGTCGCCTCGCGCGCGAGGGCATCGTAATAGCCATAGGCATCGGCGCTCGATCGCACCACCGCCGGCCAATGCGCGCGGAGCGCTTGCGGCTTGAGCCCATGCTCGCGGAGCCGCCGCAAGGTCAGCGCCGCTTCGCGGAGCCGCTCCTGGATCTCGACGACGAGCAACGTCGTCTCGACCATCGCGGCACCAGGGGCGACCGCGCTCACCATGCGAGGGGATCGTAGGCAGCGGCCCGCGCCGCCTCCGCCTTCATGAGCTCGCCGGCCTGCTCGCGCCGTTCCTTGCGGCCGGTCACCACGTAGAACTCGCCGCCACCCAGGAGCGCATATTGCAGGGCATCGTGAGGATGGCTGAAATCATTCTTTTCCGGCTTATCCTCGAAGCGCTCCGAATTGCCGATCTGATGGCGCTTGAAGCGGTAGCCGTTATTGAACCCTCGCCGCAGCATCCGGCAGGTCGGGGAGAGCAACAAACCGCGCTGCGCTTCGCTCGTCCGCTGCAACGGCACCCGGACCGCCTCCACCCGCGGCAGAATGTCGTTGGTCGGCGCCGGCTTGAAGCCATGTCCGATCACGTTGCTCACCACGTCGCACCAGCTTTTTTCGTCGGTCGGGCTGCGGGAGAAGGCGGCGGGATCCGCCCAGAGCGATAATTTCTTGATGCCCCGGTATTTCTCCGATGCCAGCAGCCGCGCCAGGTGATCGCCGAAGGTTTTGGCGCCGGCGTTGCTGAGAACCAGCTCATCCAGGATGCGCCACTGGCCGCTGAAATGCTGCTGCGTCAACACCGCTGCCCCGCTGAAGCCCCCATCGGCGCCGATCACGAGCGGGATCTCGTTGTTCGGCATGAGCTCGACGGGCGAGACGTGCAGCGTATCGATCCACTCCGGGAACACCGGTCGGCCGTCGCGCGTATAGCCGAAGCGGTTGTGAACGAAGCGGTTCACCCACCAGTCGGGCTGCCCCACCATCGCCTGGATGTAGTAATCGCGGCCACCCGGAAGGTTGTCGAGGTTCTCCGCACCCGGATCGAGCCCGCCCGGCTGCATGAACCAGGCCCAGCCCTCGGGCAGCTTTTCGACAAAGCTCCCGTAGATCCAGTTATCGACCTCGGGCGCGTTGAGATCGATCGCGATGAAGCGGTCCGGGTTGCCGGGGAAGCCTTGCGCGACATCCTTCGCGGGGTAGCGGCCGGTGCGCGGCCAGAGATGCGCAAGGGCATCCGCCGGCATGAGATCGCCCTCGTTGAGCACGATGCAGCTCGTCTCGAGGCCGCGCGCCACATCCTCGATCCGGTTCTCGCCGACGCCGATGAATTCCGCCGTCAGTTCGCAGACGCGGCCATTGAGATCGAACGCGATCTCATGCTTCGCCGGTCGCCCGCCCTCGCCGCCGGTCCATTTGCCGAGCTCCCTCGGGAACCAGCGGTGCCAGGATGGCAGAGTGGTGCGCTCGAGATCGCGGAAGGTCGATCGCAGCACGGTCATTTTCCAGCGCGCCGCGCCCGTCGCCGGGTGCGGCACCGCCGTCGTCCAGACCGGCGCCGCCGCCTTCCGAAGGATGGTGCTCGTCTTGGCGCTGCCGACCGGACCGCAGATCGCCGCGACCCGCGCCTTCGAATGCAGGAAGGCCGAGCAGATCGGCCCGGGGCTCTTCCAGTGGATCGTGAATTCCTTGCTCACCGAACCACCTCCCCCGCACCCCCCGGGAGCCTCAACCGGTTTCCGCGCGAGTTTTTCCCGCCGGCATGATGGAGGGCTCGGGTCTGGCGCTGGCTTGGGGTGTTTTGGATGCCCCCGGGGAAACGGCCGACGCGCGAAAAAAGACGGGTGCCCCCCTCGCCGGCCGCGATCGACCACCCCCCCTCGTGCGGCGCGATCGAGCCGCTGCCGCGCGCCTGGCCACCGCGGAACCGCTGATCTCCTATCAGCGGTTCCATGAGCCGGAGAGCCGCAGCAACGCTGGGGTTTCGCCTCACTGTCCAACTCCCTTCCGTCCAACTCGGCCCTTCGGCTTCGCGCTAAGCTGTTGATTTGGTTGATGTTCGATCACGCGGGCGATCTCGGTCGGCGGCTCGGCCGCGGCGGGCGCGTCCTGGACGATCAGCGTGAGCCCGACCAGGTTGCGCCCCTCGATCTCGATCGCCTGCGGCAGCTTCTGGTGCCAGTAGGGCAGCGACTGTTTCGCGGCCTCGAGCTGCATCCCGAACGCCTCGGCCTTCTTGCATTGGAGCGCCCGCGCGATCTCCTCGGTCGGCCGGCTGTAGATCTCGGCCAGGACGACGAGCGGGCTGCGGTAGCGGCTCGACAGGTAGCCGATCCATTCCTCGGTCCGCTTGTTGCGCGCCCCTGGCGGCCGGCCCGGCCCGCGGTTCGGCCCTTCCGGCGCATCGTCCAGCGTGACCGCGCCGCCGATCGCCGGCAGCGGCATGAGGGCGAGCTGCTCGGCCGGCTTCGGCGGCTCGCCGGCGCCGACCGCCTCGACCGCCGCCCGGATCCCCGCCGCCGTCGCCGCCGGTCCGGTGGCCCGCTCGGCCGCTAAGTCATTGATGCGGGTTCCGCGAGCCGGCCGTTTCCGACCGCGCGCGCCGGTGCGCGCCGCCCTGGACGCCTTCGCCGATGCCTTTGAATTTCCAGCCATTATTTAATTCCTCGCCGCTCCAAGGGCCGATCCCATCTGCGACGCACCGTCGCAGCCGTCGCAGGCACCGTCGCAGCCGCGGAGCGCCCTAATTAATTGATATATCTCGTCAATTAGAGATAGGAACCTAACTGCGACGGCTGCGACGGTGGTGTTGCCCCCTACACGCGTGCGCGCGCACGCGCGCGCACATGTATCTCCTGTTTTCGACCGTCGCAGCGTCGCAGATGGCACTTTCGCCAATCCTTTCAACCAACTAGCTGCGACAGCTAATCCGTCGCAGTGCCGTCGCACCGTCGCAGCCCGGCCCCGGGCAGACCGGCATCGGACGCGAATTCCTGCGCGGAAGCTGGGGTCGGGGTCACGACGGATCACGGCCCTGCTCCTTCGCCACCCGCACCGCATCCGGCATCGTCGTCGCCAGCGGCAGCAGCCAGCAGCGCGAGTTGGCGCCGGCGAAATGCCGCGATGTCTCGCTCGGCCGTGCGCCGGTGACGCGGGTCCAGGCCTGGATCCACACGCCGCCCGACCAGTGGCTGCCCTTGAAGAGGTTCGCCGTGCCCTGGTGGTTGTTGGCGACCGCCAGGAACCAGGCCTTGGCCGCGCCGTCCATTTCCCCGACGACGCGAAGCCCCAGCGTGCCCAGCGCCTTCCGCGCCTCGGTCACGTTCGGGTTTTCGCCCTCATGATCGGGGATCCCCATGGCCTGCTCGATGAGCTCGCTCACCGTGCGACGGCGGCCGCCCTTGAACACATCCACCGTCTGCGTGAGAAGGTGCTGCACGCAGCGGTAGTGGTCGGCATTGTCGTCCGACAGCTCCTGCGCGGTCGGCCGGAGCTTCTCCGCCCAATCGTCGAGGCTGTCATTGTCGGGTGCCGTATCGAACCGCAGCAGGTCGAGGCAGGCGAGGATGGTGCCGAACTGATCGGCGCCGCGGCCGGTATGGCCGACGCCGGCGAGCGCCACGCGGTAGCGCTCGAGCGTCTCGCCATAGCGCGACCAGTTGTCGAGGAGCCGCCGGCGCAATTGCGTGCCGAATTCTGCCAGCTCGCGGGGTTTGAGGGTCGGCGCGGTGATGCTCATCAGCGCCCCCAGCTCGAGGATCGCCATGCGGCTGCGATCCTGCGGCGGCAAGGGCGGCACCAGGATCGAGGAGAAGAGGAAACAGGACCGCGCCTTGAACTCGGCCGACTGGTGATCGGCCCCGCCGCGGATGACGACGCCGCCGCTCGCCGCGAGCCGCGCCAGCTTGATCACCGCCTGCGACCTTCGGTTGTCCTCCTCCGCCTCGATCTCGTCGATCGCCACCGGCAGCGAGCTCATCCCGAGCTTCTGCCAGATGCCGGCGGCCGAGGCGTCGGCGATCGCGATCAGTGCGCTCTCGCCGCCCATGATCTTGACGATCAGGCTCTGCAGGGTGCTCTTGCCCGTGGCCTTGTCGCCGGTGATCCAAACCATCGGGCGCCAGTCGAGCGCGCCGCCGATCATCGCGGCCGCGATCCAGCCCAGGAGCAGCTCGGGATCCGTATCGGGCCGCCGCCAGCGCCAGGTGCGGAAGAGCTCGAGGAGCTTCTCCGCCGCGCCCTGGGGACCGATCGGCGCCTTCTTGCGGGCCGGACGGGGCTGGGGCTCGCCGGCGGGATAGACGTGCCGGCCGTCGATGCGGCCGGGCTCCTGCCAGTCGCCGTCGATCCAGATGGCGTCGCCGGCATGGAGCACCAGCTCGCCCTCCTCGTCGAGCCAGGCGCCGCACCCGCGCAGCCGCTGGAAGGCGTTCCACATGCCCTTGCGGGCGGCGGCGCGCATCAGATCCTCGGCGACTTCCTCGGGCCGGAAGCCGGTCACCGTCTTGCCGTCGCGCGAATAGCGCGGCCACCAGCGCGAGAGGAGATAGGGTTGATCGCCGAAGAGGTGGCGGATGTTGAGGTGGCTGTGGTCCCTGGCCTTCACCTCGCGGACCTGGCGGTGGGCATCGATGTAGTAGCAGCGATCGTTCATCACGCCGAGCGGCTCGATCGGGCAGCCGACCGGAAGCCCGTCCTCCCGCTCCTCGCGCGCGATCGGACCATTGCCGCCCCCGCCATCGCCCGCCGCGGCCGGCGGCCCGGCGCTCGGCAGCGAGGCGCTCTGGCTCTCCTCGCGCGGCGGTGGTGGTGCGGGCTGCGCCGGCTCGGCGTTCGAGATCACGAGCCGGACGGGATTGACCTTCTCCTCGTCGCTCATGGCGCCGCCTCAAGCCCATAGAGCTCGCGCAGCTTGCGGAGGCGGCGAGATGCCAGCAGGCCCCATTCGCCGAGGATGCCATCGAAGGAGATCGGTTTCGCGAACTCGGCGCGGTATCCGCGTTCATGCTCGACCACCTCGCCCCAGAGCGCGACGCGGCCGACGACATGGACGCCGTAACTACCCGTCGCATAGGCGACGGCATCTTCGAAGGTTTTCCAGCTATGGACGCCGGCCTTCCTGACATCGCCCTTCACGATCTTGCCCGGTGCCCACACCTTCGCGACGATGCAGCTCGTGATGAAATCGCCGGGGAGATCCCACACGCGCCAGCCGATGATCTCGCCGAGCCGGACGCCGGCAGCCGGGATCTCCTCGTGCGGCACCCGCATCTGCGTCGCCATCACGACGGCGGAGGCGAGCAGTGCTGCAGACAGCAGCGGGACACGAGTATTCGGAATGCCCGTCATACCTTTTCCGGCACCCGCAGTGGCTGCGGTGATGCGGGTTCGGTGGACGGCCTGGAAGGCGGCATACTTGGCATCGGCTCCGGCGTCGCCGGCACCGGCTCTTTCAGCGGCACCACCTGGTGACGCCGCAGCGGCTTTCCGATTTCCATTCCGATCCCCCATGTTGCACGCCCTTAGTTCGGATCGATCTTCGTCGCTCGAAATTTCGTCGTGTCGATGCAGGCCCACTGGTTGCCGTCCGGCTGCGGTTCGAGCCACTCGACAACGGCCCAGTCCGGCATCCCTTCCTTCGCCATGAAATCGCGGATGATGCCGCACTGGCCACAGAGCTCGATCGTGTCGCCGATGCCAGGACCGTCAGTCATAGGCCGTCGGGTCGCCACGTGATGCTATCGCCGTCGATCTGATAGACGTATCGCGGGGGCTCATCGCGAGCCGGAGCAGGCGCAAAGCTCCAGCTCGCGGCGACGTACTCCACGGCATCGTGCTCGTATCGAAATTCCGCTCGCACCACGATCATGCCGGCGAGAACGCTCAATACGTCCGCGGGCTTCCGATCGATCACTGCCCGCTGAATTCGGAAGCAACCGAGACGCTCCATAAACGGATGCCGGCTCATCGCACACGCTCCCGCACGGTGCGTTCGGGATAGCGGCGGGCATAGGCCGCCTTGACCCATTTGCCGGTGACGGCGCTGCGATGGCGCCAGCGCGCGCGTGGCTTCCGTTTCATGTCGCCTCCTGTGTCTCGATCTCGTAGCGGATCTCGTAGTGACCGTGCCGATAGTCGGCGAGCGGATCGGGGATGAAGCGCCCGCACGGATCGCGGCGCTGCACCGAATAGACCGGCGTGTCGGGGAGCTGCTCGAGCAGCGCGACGAACTTCCGCTGCCAGGCCACCGGCATCGCCTGCAGCACCAGGCGCGGCACCACCAGATAGCTCGCATAGGTGAGGCCGAAGGCGTCATGCACCGGCTGTTCGATCACGATCCGCTTCGCGTGACGCGCCGTCATGCCGCTCCCTCTCTCGTTTCCTCGAGCCAGCGCTGATGCGCTTCGTTCGCGTCCTTCGCATAGGCGCGATCGAACCGCGCGATGCGGACCTTCTTCCGCTGGCGCTGGAAGCCCTCGATCGCGAGGTAAAGCGCCTTCTCGGCCGGCGAGCCGGGCGGATCGTTCTGCGCCATAATGATGACCTCGCCGATCGCCTGCGGCAGCGCGACATTCGCCATGTTGGAGAGGCTGACCGTCACCAGCACCCGGAGCTCCGGCATCTCGAGCGCGACGGTGAGCCCGTCCTCGATCCCTTCCGTCACCACCACGGGCTCGCCCATCTCCGCGTCGCGCAGGGGCTTGCGCGACTTGCCGCGCCAGAGCCGGATGCAACCACCGCGATAGGTGCCGAGGGTGAGCTTTGGGTTCTCGACGGGCGCCTTGCCGCTGCCGTCCGTCGCGAGATAGGTGCGATGCACCGCGGCGAAACCGCCGTCCGGCGCCGTGATGCAGGCGAGCATCGCCGGCCATTGCGACCAGATCCCGTCCTCGTGATCGACATAGGTGCAGGACGGCGCATAGCGGAGGCAGCCCGGCTGCCGGCCGAGCCGCTCGATCTCGAGCCCGCGCGCGCGCAGATAGCGGTCGGCGGTGGTGCCGAGGATCTTCGGCTGCGCCCCGATCCACATCGCCTGCGCGATATGCCGCTTGTGGATCTCGGCCGCGGCGGGATCCTCGGGCTTCTTCGGCGCCGGCGGCCGCGGCCGGGTCGGCTGCGGGCTCGTGGCGCTGATCCCGAGCCAGTTGCGCGCCCATTGCAGCGCCGCCTGGCGATCGCCGTTGTAGAGCGCGAGCCGGACCAGATCGAGCATGTCGCCGGCGCTGTCGCGGCCGGCGCTCGCGAAATCCTTCCAGCGCCCCTGCTGCGCGCCCTTGACGGTGATGCAGAGCGACTGCCCCGCCTCGCCGGCAAGCGAGCCCAGGCGGTAATGCGACCCCTCGCGCCGCGCGTTTCGGAAGATCGAAGTCACCACCGCCTCGGCCCGCGCGTCGAGCTCTTCGGCGATCTTACGGACAGCCTCGAGCGCTTCGCTCATGCCGCGCCCTCGAACAGATCGCCGACCGCCGATGCCGATCGCGCGCGGCGCCGGATGCCGGCGAGGCGCATCTTCGCGTCGTAGCGGTTGTGACAGCGCTGGCACCAGGCGCGCAGATTGTCCGCGGCGCAATTCTCGGGCGTGTGATCGAGGTGCGCGATCGTGAGCACGATGCGGATGATGCGGAGCTTCCGGCAATGCCAGTTCGGACCGCACCAGCCATAGTCGCCCGGTCGCGGCCAGGTGAGGCGCAGGCCGTTATCGCCGGTCGGCAGCGCCTCGAGGAAGCTCCCGTCGTGAGTGGTGCGACCGCCGAGCGCGCCGTTCCGGACGCCGCAGCCTTCGCAGCGGTTACCCGCGCGCGCGAGGATGCGCATGCGGATCTGCTGCCAGTCGGCCGGGTATCGATCCCTGTTTTCGGGGCGGATAGGCATCAGGCGGCATCCACCTCGCGATGCACCGGTGCGTCGCAGCGCCAGCAGCGCACCTCGCCCGGGTTGCCATAGAACGGCTTGCCGCAGGACATGCAGGCGCGCCGGATCTTCTGCGGGCCGGCGGCCGGCGGCGCCGCGACGGGCGGCGCTTCGGAAGCGGGGTCGCGGTCAGCCGCTACCATGCCCCCCCCCTCGGCGAGAACGCGCTCGACGCTTTCCCACCCGCAGAGCAGCGTGCAGCAGACCTCGACCGGATCCATGCCGGTTTCGAGCGCCGCGCGGATCTCGGCGGCGCGCGCCTCGCGAGCGGCGCGCTTCATGGCACAATCCATTCCGGGACCGGCCCGATCGCCATCACCGCCACGCCCTCGCCGGCCTTAGTCTTGATGACCAGCAAATCCATTGCCGCCGGGAACACCCAATCGATCGACACCATGATCCTGTCGCCTTCCCGCAGGAGATCGCTCTCCCCGAAATACCCGAACCGGTTCGGATCGCCGCTCGCCGCACCCAGGATATCGGCCATCGTTGCCCGCGTCCGGTAATGCCAGAGCGTGAAGCCGTTCGCATATTGCAAGATGCTCAACTCGCGAAAGTTGAAGGCTTCCGATGCGCGCCGCGTTTCTCCGTTCATGCTGCCGTCTCCCCGCTCTCCGGCGCGGCCGGCCGCGTGCGCCCATAATGCTCATCGAGCAGCGCCAGCGCGCGGCGGAGGTTGTCGCGAAGATCCCGCTTGCCCCAGAAGGTGACGGCGCTGCTGTCGTCGTCGCCGGGCCGATGCAGGAACGGCCCCTGATATTGCTGGCCGCCGACCGTCGCCGGCAGCTCGAGATAGAACCGGAGGCCGGTGAATTCCTGGCCCTCGATTTCCTTCGTGATGATCTCGACCCGATCGGTCATTTCTTCCGCATAGACGTTGACGCGCATGCTTCCTCTCCTGTCTGCGGCTAGGCCGCGATGTCCTTTCGTTTGAACCATCCGCCGGCGCGCAACGTGGCGCCGATGGTGCGGATCTCGCTGTCGATGCTGTCGATCACGCCTCGCCACTCTCTCGGTGCCGCCTTCTTCGCCCCGAGGCAGGCGGCGAAGAGCGGGTTGTAGAGCTCCGGGATATCGACCCCGGCCGCGGCCTCGAGCGCCGCCACCAGACGCCCCTGCGTCACCGGCGACGGCTTCGAGCAGAAATCATGCGCCCGCACGATCAGTTCGATGTGGGGCGCGAGGGCCGGCATCACGGCACGGGCGGTTTCGGCGGGCGCGGATCGCGCCGCATCGGGTTGCGCCGGAGATAGCCGGGCGAAGCCCCCGCCTCCGCGCGATCCCATCGGGCCGCGAGCTCGAAACAGAGCTCATCGATGTCCGGCGTGCGATCGAGCGCCACGGTGAGATCGGCGATCGTCGCCTTGATGCGGTCGGCGACGGTCATTGCGCCGCCCGCGCCACGGACTGGGGATCGAGCAGCTCGCGCAGTCGCTCGCTCGAGTACGGGGCGAGCTTTGCCAGGTCGCGGTTCCGCAACCCCGGATAGCCGGCCTTCGCCCAGGCACGCCGCTGGCCGCGGGTGAACCCATTCACCTCGCTCGCGAACTCATCCGGGCAGCAGAGCTTCTCGCGGGCTTCGCACCGCGCCTGGAAGCGCCGGCCTTCGCCGGACTTCGTCGCGTGTTTGCTCGGGCGCGTGCGGAGAGCCTGGACGAGCATCCGCAGTTGCAGCTCGAGAACCTTGGCGTTGAAAGCGGCAGGAAACATTTCCTCACCTCGCCCTATCGAGCATTCGCGACCAGATCGCCTGCAGGTTGATAAACTCGCGCTGGAATTCGGGATCTAGATCGGCGTGCATGCCGATGAGGCGGCGCGTCTCGGCGGCGAGCGCCGGCACATGCGCCATCAGCTTGAGCGCGTTCAGCAGGTCGGGCGTGTTGACGCCATAGAGCCAATTCTTCGCGGTCCGGGTGTTCACATCGACCAGCCGCGCGATCTTCTTCACCGCATTCTTCTCGTCGCCGAACTCGCGCTGCAGCTCCTGCGACCAGATCAAAGTGAGCTGGTTGTTCCGCATGCTGTCGATCGGCGCCGCGGTCGGGAAGTTTTCGGCACGGTCCGCACCGAACTTTTCCGAGCCTGCCGGCGTGACGGTTTCAGCCGCAGCCGACCCAACGGCTTCGGCCGGCGCGGTGCCGACCGCTTCGGTCGTGATTTGTCCGATCATGCCGGCGGCGTCGCCGCTAGTCTCGTGCGCGCGTGCCTCGCCTGGGGGAAGCTGCCGTGCCGCCGTCATCCGATCACCTCGATGTCCCGCTCGTGGAGATCCACGAGACGTTTGCTCGCCGTGCGCGCCTGGTAGCGAAGCTCGCCCGGCCGGCCCCGCGATGTGACGATCTCCGCCTCTTCGCGCTCCGCGCGCCCCTCCTCGTCCCGCCGGCAATGCGACGTCGGGAGGAGGATCCGTGTGCCGGTTAGGAGACGGTCCGGGAGCAGCATCAGGCGACCCTCCGGTTGCGGCGAGGTTTCGGATGCCGCGCCATGAAGGCCCGCACGCGCTCGATCGTCGCGATCCCGACGTTGTCGCCTTGACGCAACCGGGCGACGAATTTTCCGTCGTTTACTGCACGCAGACCGAAGGTGGTCTCGGCGATTTGCGCCTCGGCGATGAAAGCCTCGATCTCCGAGAGCACGGTCGAGCGAATGTCCATGGGGCGGAGACGCTAAGGGGATATATCCCATTATGTCAAGGGGGAGTTTCCCAATCCCGGCTTCCGCGCGTCTCGTGGAAGAGTCCGCGGATGATCGACGTGCTGAAAAAGCGGCTGCGCGCGGCCATGAAGGAGCGTGATTTCACGCAGAAAAGCCTCGCGCTGAAATCGGGGCTCAACGAGACGGCCGTGCGCGACATCCTGCAGGGGCGGTCGAAGCGGCCGAGCTATGACACGCTGAAGGCGATCGCGGATACGCTGCTGATCCGCGTCGATCAGCTCACCAGCGACGACGATCCGCCGGCGCCTTGGGTTGCGTCATTCGACGCACCGTCGCCCGTCAATATCGGCAAGGATCAGTATATCCCTGTGCCGGCCTACGACATCCGCGCCGCGGCGGGCGCGGGCTCGCTCAACGAGGATGGCGAGCCGGTCCATCACCATTTCTTCCGTGCGCAATGGCTGCATCGCTACACGCGCGGCGCGATCGGCGCGCTCGCCGTCATCGTCGTCGCCGGCGACTCGATGTGGGAAACGCTCCATGACGGGGATCACGTCCTGGTCGATCGCTCGATCCGCAATCCGGGGCGCGACGGCATCTATGTTATCCGGCTGGCGGACGAGCTCCAGGTGAAGCGGCTTTCGTTGCACCCGCAGACGAAGAAGCTCACGGTCGGCAGCGACAACCCGCGCTATCCGACCTACCCCGATATCGATCCGGAAGCGCTCGACGTGATCGGCCGCGTCGTCTGGATCGGCAGGAACATGGGATGAAGCACCGGAGATTTCGCGAAGCGGAAGCGGCCCGTATCTTTTGCGCGGCGGTCGCCTGCGCGGCTGCGATCGCTCTTGCATTCGTTATCGCTGACGTCTCGGACGATCGGGTCATCCGACGCCTCTTCCGATCTTTGAACGAGCTCGGCTTTTTGGGGTATATAGCCGGGTTTGTGTTGGTGGCCGGCTCCGTCTGCAGTGTCCCGGTTCTGTGGCTCGGGGTCTATTTCGGCCTCGAGAAAATACTCCGCCTTCCCTAGATGTTGGGATAGTTCCCAGTTTGTTTCCCGTGAAACATGGGAAATATCCCATTGACCGCGTCCGCATGATGGGATATATGCCATTCCTGCCGGTCGGACTAGCCACCTGATCGGTCCCTCGGAGAGGCGGCCCGCTGTCCCCTCGGCGGGCCGCCGAACCGGAACCAGCAGGAGGGCCGATGTTCCGATCCCAGAACGAGATCTATCTCGCCTTCGACGGCCCGATCCCGGCCGAGTTTCGCCGGCTGCTCGCGACCCTCCCCGCTTCGACGCCCGGCCAGCCGACGCTTCGCATCCGCCGCAAGCGCCGGCGGAGCGCCACCGCCGACGAGATCGCCGAGGTGATGCTGCAACGCGCGAGCGCCGCCGGCGCCTGCACGGAAGCGGACCTCGAGCGCGCCGGCTTCACCAAACCCGAAATTTCCAAGCTGGCCGACCAGGCGCGCGCGATCGCGCGTCAGCGCGGCCTCGAGCTCACGGAGGCATGAGCATGGTTAGTCCCTATCTCCAACGCCAGTTGCGCACGGAAGCGGAAGCGACCGCCGCGACCGACCCGCTCGGCGATGGTCCGTTCCTCGTCGTCGAACGTGTATCGATCTTCAACGGGGACGGACAATTCATCGCCTCCGCCTCGCCGGTGCGCGCACCGGCGCTGGCGGCTCGCCTCACCGCCTTCGACGACATGCTCGCGGCGCTGCGCGATGCTTTGGTTTGGCTCGCACAGGACGACACTCCGCAAGGCGAGGTCTATGCAACCCGCGTGCGCAACGCCATCGCCAAGGCGGAGGGCCGGTCATGAGCTCCGGCATTCGACCGACCGACCAGCAATTCGAGACTGCGCTGCTCTGGCTCCAGTCCAACGAGGGTGACGCCGGCGAAGCGGAGGCTTGTCAGGCCGTCGCCGACTGGATCGAGCGGTGTCGCACGCAGGACATGCTACGTCAAACGGCGCGCCAAGCTGGTGTGTCAGTCGTCGCGCTGCGGCGGAAGCTGGCGGAGCGCCGGTCATGACCACGCAGCCCTACAGCCTGCATGAAGGCCTCGACTACATCGTGATCCTCGGCCCCGGCCACGACACGACCGACAACCCCATCGCGAAAATCGTTGATGCGAAGCTCGGCCGCGCCATCGTCGAGTGGCTCAACTACACCGTCGCCGGCAAGCCGCCATCGCCGGTGCTGCTCCTGCCCGAAGGCCTCCGCTGGGAGACGGTGACGGTGCTCGACAGCGTAGCGCGCGAGCGGCTGCACCAGGACGCGAAATGGGGCGGGCCGTCGCACGACGACGGGCACTGGCCCCGCCAGTGGACTTCCCTTATCGAGGCGCGCACGCACGTCGTCGCCGAGGCCGCTGCCCCCGAACATGGCCTCTGGCTTGCCGCCGAACAGCGCGAGCGCCTCCTCCTCGAGATCGCCGCCCTCGCCTGCGCCGCGATCGAGAGCTCGAGGCGGCTCGCGATCCCCCCGCTGCCGGCCGATGTCGAGCCGTCCGCGAGCGGGAGCGACCCGCAATGAAGCGCCGCCCGCGGCTTCTCCGCCAGTGGCTGCGCTGGCTCTCTCTCGCATGGAGCATTCGATGAAAGCGCCCTTCCGCATTGTCCCCGTGCTGTCCGACCAGGAAGCGATCTACGAGGCGGCGCGCGGGCGTCTCGAGATCGAGCTCGAGCGGGTGGCGCGGCAGATCGCCGAACGCACCTCGCTTCGCATCGCCGCCGGCACCGATCGGCAACCGACGATCGAGATCCTCGCCACCGTCACCGATCTGCCGGACGGTAACGAGCTCCGCATCGTCACGCGCATCGTCCCGCAATGACCGCCCCCGGCGACTATCTGCGGCTCTATTTCGCGGACGGCCGCTTCGGCGCCGGCTGGCGCTATCTCGTGGTGATCGAGTGCGGTCGCAAATGGACGACGGTCGGCGATGCGGTGCTCGGCACCACCGGCCGCATCCCGCGCGCCTGGCTCGACCGCGCCCGGCCGCACACGCTGCCGCAGCACCGCCGGCAGCGGATGGGCCGCCGCCTCGGCCGGATGCTCCGGCTCCTCGGGGCGAAGCCCACCGCCGCGCAGCGGCGGCTGGTGAAGCTCCTCCGGGGGACCGCATGACCGAGCGCCTCCTCTGCTCCAAAGAGGTCGCGGCGCTTTTCAATCGCGGCGTTGAGTGGTTCTACAAGCACCGGAAGGGGCTCGAGGAACAGGGCTTCCCGAAGCGCGTCGCCGGCGCCGGCAACCGATGGGATCCGGAGGCGATCGATGAATGGCGTCGGGCGATGCGCGCCGCGCCGATCAACGGGCTCAAGCCGCCGACCGTCCGCGACGAGCTCGACCGCGATTGGGCGGCCGAGCTCGACGAACGCGCGCGGCAGCTCGCGCGCCCCCACTGATCTTTCACCAGGAGGAGAGACACCATGGCCGCACGGAGGATTTTCGAGAACGAGATCGATCGCGCCTGGCGCGTCGCGCTCACCCAGGCCGCGCGCAAGCTCGGCATCACCATCCCCTATCGCGCGCTCCTCACGACGCGGGTCGAGCAGCTCGGCATGCTCACCGACCCGCTGCTCGACCGCATCAAACGCCTTACCACCCAGGACGAGGCGAACAGCCGCCAGACCGAGCGGCTGAAAGCCTCGCTCGAAAAGGCGGACAAGGAGGTCGATGCCATGATCGCCGAGCGGCGGCGCTACGATGTCGCGGTCGCGAACGAGCTGCTGGCCGTGCATCGCGACTTTCGTCGCGTCTCGAACGAGCGGGACGATCTCCTGCGCCGGCTCCAGATCATGGCCGACGCGAAGCGGCCGGCCGCCGGCGCCGCCGCTCCCCACGAGCCCGATACCGCCGCCTTGACGAACGGCGCGCCCCGCGCGTCATAATCGCCGCCCCGGCCGGGAGGCCGCCCTAGGTGAACCGCCTATGTCCGAACCGAGAAAGATGAAGATGTGGGCCACCTGGTTTCGGGCCGATTACGGCCAGTTCGGCCACAGCGCCAACCATGCGATCGAGCTCACGGTGCAGGCCGCCGGCGAGGGCTGGACCTGGCCGCGGCTGCAATCGGTCGGCTGGATCGTCGCCCCTGTGACGATCCAGCCCGGCCACGGAGAGAGCTGATGGCGACGATCAAGATCCGCCACCTGATCGAGAAGCCCGGCGCGAAGGGCGCGAGACGGTTCTACTGGCAGCCCTCCGCCCTCTTGCAGAAGGCGGGCTTCCAGACCCAGACACTCTCGCCCGATCGCAACCTCGCCATCGCCGAGGCCGAGAGCTGGAACGCCAAGGTGGATGCCTGGCGCGAGGCCGGCCTCGAGGCAGCCGCGCCGCCGCCGACCGTCCGGGCCGGTACGCTCGCCGATCTCATCCGCCGCTTCAAGGCGAGCGAGGAATGGGACGAGCTCCAGCCCAAGACGCAGAAGAGCTATAGCTATGCCTTCGTCGCGCTCGAGGCATGGGCCGGCGACGCGCCGCTCCCCGCGATCACGCGGAAGCGGGTCAAGACGCTCCATTCCAGCTTCGCCTGGCAGCGCAACGACGACGGCAAGCGGGTGCCGCTCCATCCGGCCAAGGCCAATCTCCTGGTCCGCGCGCTCCGGCTGCTCTACAGCTTCGCGATCGACGAGGAGATCGAGGGCGTTATCGCCAATCCGGCCTCGAAGCCGAAGCTCACCGACAATTCGAAGAAGGGCTTGCTGTGGTCGTCGGCGGCGGTGACCGAATTCGCCGCCAGCGCCGATGCGCTCGAGCACTGGTCGATCGGCACCGCCGTCATCCTCAACGAATGGCTCGGGCAGCGCGAGGGCGATCTGATCACCCTGCCGATCTCGAGCTTCCGCAACGGCACGATCTGGGTCGCGCCGTCCAGCAGCCTCTGGATCGAGCAGTCCAAGACCGGCGCCGAGGTGGATCTCCCGGTCGGGCTCGTGCCGCACCTCGCCACGCGGCTCGAGGCCGAGCTCGGCCGCGCGCGCGCCCACAAGGTGACGCCGGTCGGCGGCCGCACCGTGCTCGTCTGCGAGGAGACGGGCCGGCCCTGGAACGAGCATAATTTCCGCCACATCTTCTCGGAGATCCGCGCCCACGCCGCCGGGGAGGCGACGAAGCGCCAGCAGCACGATCTCGCCCGCGAGCTCGCCGGGCTCCAATTCCGCTTCCTGCGCCATACCGCGGTCACCCGGCTCGCCGAGGCCAATTGCGAGCTCGCCCAGATCGCCGCGATCACCGGCCACACCCTCAAGACCGTGGCCGAGATCGTCGATCGCTACCTGGTGCGCACCGGCAAGATGGCGCGCGACGCCTTCCGCCGGCGGCTCGAGGCCGAACGGCTCGACCGGGAACGAAAGTGAACGCAAAAGTTGGACAGAAAGTTGGACTGTCCAACTCGTGCTTGATGCGTTCCTTCGGGGGTTGCCTCTAAGGCATTGAAAAAATGGTGGGCCGCGACGGACTCGAACCGTCGACCCGCTGATTAAGAG
>CAZMUZ010000075.1:0-18355 GCA_964569315.1 uncultured Rhodospirillaceae bacterium
ATGACCTTCGCCTGGAACGGCCGCATCGTGGTGGCGAACGAGCAGGACAAGCGCAACTTCAAGATCGCCTATCCGGCGGGCTTCACCTACGTGATCGACGATCTGGTCATCGTCAAAGGTTCGCCGAACGTCGACAAGGCCTATGATTTGATCAAGAGCCTAGCCCAGCCCGAACCGCAGGCTCAGTTCATGGTCCACGTGCCCTACAGCGCCTCGAACATCCACGCGGCGGCTCTGCTTACTCCGGAACGCCGTGCGGTGCTGCCGCTGGCGCCGGAGAATCTGCCCTATGGTGTCGCCATCGACGACGGCTTTTGGGCGCAGAATATCGATAGCCTGACCGAACGCTTTAGTGCCTGGGCCGCGAAGTAAGTATGCTGCGGGGGAGGGCGCCGTGCCCTCCCCACGTCGCAAGGTCGCATGGTGGAGCTGGATAGTGCCGGTCTCCGATCGGCGGATGCCGAGGCCGGAAACCAACATTTGAAGCGCGAGTTGCGGCAGGCCGAGCGGCGCGAGAAACGTCGCGCGATCGGATTGCTGCTGCCGGCACTCTTCCTCGTCGCTCTCACATTCCTTGCGCCGATCGGTCTGTATCTGTTCCGCGCCGTGGACAATGCGGTCGTGCCGGAAGTACTGCCGCTGACGACGAAAGCGCTCGCCGGTTGGGACGGTTCCGACCTTCTGCCGGATTCTGCGTTCGATGCCTTGCTGGCCGATCTCACGGCCGGCAAGGAAGCGCAGAGCCTTGGCCGTCTCGCGCGGCGGCTGAACTACAACATGACCGGCTTTCGCGAACTGCTTCTCGGTACGGCGAAGAAAATTGGAGCCGAGGCGGGGCTGCCGGCGCGCGCGGCGCTGATCGAGATCGATCCGCGATGGGGCGACCCCCGATGGTGGGCGACGATCAAGCAGGAATCGGGCGAGATCACGCCCTACTATCTACTCGCTTCGCTCGATTTGCGGCTGACTACCGCGGGCGAGCTCGCCCGCGTCGCGTCCGAGCAGGCGCTCTACGTGTCGCTCTTCATCAGGACCTTCTGGATCAGCGCCTGCGTGACCGCGCTCTGCTTCCTGCTCGGCTATCCGACCGCCTACGCGCTCAGCCTCCTGCCGGCCCGCATCACCAACCTCCTGATGATCCTGGTGATGATCCCGTTCTGGACCTCGATCCTGGTGCGCACCATGGCCTGGGCCATCATGCTGCAGGAATCGGGGCCGGTGAACGGCGTGCTGCGCTGGGCCGGCATCATCGCCGAGCCGCTGCCGCTGATGTTCAACCGCGCCGGCGTGCTCATCGCCATGACGCATGTGCTGCTGCCCTTCTTTATCCTGCCGCTCTACAGCGTGATGAAGGCGATCCCGGCCGCGCAGACCCGCGCCGCAAGCTCGCTCGGCGCCCATCCGCTGCTCGTCTTCTGCAAGGTCTATTTTCCGCAGACCGTGCCAGGGGTCGCCGCCGGCGCGCTACTGGTCTTCATCCTGGCCCTTGGCTACTACATCACTCCTGCCATCGTGGGGGGGCCGAACGACCAGATGGTCAGCTATTTTATCGCCCTCTACACCAACCAGACCATCAACTGGGGACAGGCTGCGGCGCTTGGCGCCTGGCTGTTAATCTGCACCTTCATTCTCTTCGCGCTCTACAGCCGGCTGGTCGGGCTCGGCAAGATGAGGCTCGCCTGATGAGCATGAGCGGCGCCGTGCTGCCCTCGCAGCGACATTTTCGCAGGCTGCTCTTTCTGGTGCTGGCGCTCGTCCTGCTTTTCCTGATCCTGCCGGTCTTCGTCATCGTGCCGCTTTCCTTCACCGAAAGTCGGCTACTGGTGTTCCCGCCGACCGGCTGGTCGGACCAGTGGTACGTGACCTTCTTCACCGACGACGCCTGGCTGGTGCCGCTCAAGAACAGCCTGATCGTCGGCGGCTTCACCACCGTGATCGCGACGGTTCTCGGCACGCTTGCAGCACTCGGTCTCGTGCGCGCCGAGTTCCGCGGCAAGGCCCTCATCATGGCGCTGTTGATCTCGCCGATGGTGGTGCCGATCGTGATCACCGCCGTCGGGCTTTTCTTCTTCTATGCCTGGCTCGGGGTGGTGGGGACCTATTTCAGCCTGATCCTCGGCCATACCGTCCTGGCGATGCCGTTCGTCGTCATCACCGTCTCGGCCGCCCTGCAGGGCTTCGACCGGACGCTGCTGCGCGCGGGCTCGAGCCTCGGCGGCAGGCCGCTCTTCGTCTTTTTCCACGTGACCCTGCCGCTGATCCTGCCCGCGGTCGTGGCTGGTGCGATCTTCGCCTTCGCCACCTCTTTCGACGAGGTTGTGGTGGCGCTCTTCCTCGCGACGCCGGAGCAACGCACCCTGCCGCGGCAGATCTTCGCCGGCATTCGCGAGAACATCAGCCCCACCATCGCCGCCGCGGCGACGGTACTGATCCTCGTTTCCATCGCCATGATGGGCACGATGGAATATCTTCGCCGGCGGAGCGAGCGGCTCCGCGGCATTCGCCCGAGCTGAGCCCGATGCAGGCCGACCCGAGAGAACGGAGCCCACGCCCCATGGAACAACGCGAGACGCCGTCGCAGGTCGATTCGGGTCGGGACGGAGGCACCGATGGTTTCGTGCGCTTCGTCGATGTCCAGAAGACCTTCGACGGCGAAATCCTGGTGGTGCGCGACCTCGATCTGGATATCCGGCAGGGTGAGTTCCTGACCATGCTGGGTCCGTCGGGTTCGGGCAAGACCACCACGCTGATGATGCTCGCGGGCTTCGAGGTGCCGACGCGCGGCGACATCAGCCTGCAGGGCAGGTCCATCAAGGACCTGCCGCCGCACAAGCGCGACATCGGGGTGGTGTTCCAGAACTACGCGCTCTTCCCCCACATGACGGTGGAGGAGAATGTCGGCTTCCCGCTCCTTGCGCGCCGGCGGCCGAAGGCGGAGATCGCCGGCCGCGCCGCGGCGGCGCTCGAGATGGTACGGCTCGGCGGCTTCGGCAAGCGGCGGCCGCAGGAGCTCTCCGGCGGGCAGCAGCAGCGCGTGGCGCTCGCCCGCGCGCTCGTGTTCGAGCCGAAGCTCGTGCTGATGGACGAGCCGCTGGGCGCGCTCGACAAGCAGCTTCGCGAGCATATGCAGCTCGAGATCAAGCATCTACATGCGCGGCTCGGCATCACCATCGTCTATGTCACGCACGATCAGGACGAGGCGCTGACCATGTCGGACCGCATCGCGGTCTTCAGCAACGGCCGCATCCAGCAGCTCGCCACGCCGCGCCAGCTCTATGAGGAGCCGGCCAATGCCTTCGTCGCCGGTTTCATCGGCGAGAACAATCAGCTTGCCGGCACGGTGGTTGCGTCCGATGCGGGCGGCTGCAGGATCCGTACTTCGGATGGCGAGGAGATCGGCGCCACGGCGGTCGATCCGCTGGCGGCCGGGCAGGGGGCGTTGCTCTCGATCCGCCCGGAGAGCGTCGCGATCGGCCTTCGCGCGACGGGGCGTCAGAACCGCGTGCCGGCAAGATTGCTGGAGTTGATCTATCACGGCGACCATGTGCGGCTGCGGACCGCGATCGGCGGATCGCAGGATTTCATGATCAAGGTGCCGCGCTCGGAGATCGACGGCGTGCCGAGTGTCGGCGAGACGGTGACGGTCGGCTGGGACCGGCGGGACTGTCGCGCCTTCCTCGCCAACTGAGCGCCGAAAAAAGAGGGCGCCCGCTCCGGCGCCCTCGCTTGACCCTTATAATCGCCTGCGTGTCAGCTCCGCTGATCGATCCAGCGGCGGGCCTTGTACTCGCTGCGGGCGAGTCCGCCCTGCGGCACGCTCACCACCTCGAAGCGAATGCCGATCTTCTCGCGGAGCGCGCAGCGGGCCTTCTCGCACAGCGCTTCGACCGATCCCGCATCGAGCTCGGGCTTGGCCATGAGGCGGACCGTCGCCACGTCGGACTGCGTGGCGTCGCGGCTCAACACCACCTGATACTCGTCGACGCCGCCATGCACGAAGAGCGCCTCGTCGACCGCATCCGGCCAGACATTGATGCCCTTGATCTTCTTCATGTCGTCGATGCGCCCGACCGTGGCGAGCTCGATGCCGCAGAAGGGCCGGCCGCAGCTACAGTAGTCGGGCGTGTGATAGACCGCGGCGTCGCCCATGGCATAGCGGATCAGCGGGAAGTCCGGATGGATGAGGCTGGTCACCACCAGCTCGCCCCGTTCACCGTCCTTCACCTGGCGCCCGGTCTCCGGATCCAGCACCTCGAGGAAGAAGCCGGGGTCGATATTGTGGAGCATCCCCGGATGGTCGCGCGTGCCGATGCCGCGCTCGCAGGGATAGATGAGATCGACGCGGTTCTGCGTTGCGCCGTAGTGGTTGAAGAAGGGCGCACCCCAGATCTCTTGCTGCATCTCGAACCAGGAGAAGCTCGCGCCTTCGCCGCCGCCGAACAATACCTTCGGCCTGTGTAGGTTTCCCTTCTCGGTGCCGACGGCCCCGAGATGTCCGATGTAGGAGGTCGTCGCCATCACTGCCTGCGGCTTGAAGCGCTGCATAAGTTCGAGCTTGCGGTTGACGTCGTAGCTGCCGACCGGAAACACCGTGAGGCCGTAATTCTCCAGTCCGTAAAGCTCGATCCTGCCGCCGCCGAGCAGCGAGATCCCGAAGCAGAGGAAGAACCTGTCGCCTGGCTCCAGCCCTGCCCAGCGATAGCAATAGGCGCTGACCGCGTATCCGGCCTTACGCTCGCGCTCAGTCATGGCATGCACTTCCACGCCTTGGCCGCTGGTGCCACTGGTATTGAAAATGTAGAACGGCTCTTTGCCATCAGCGACCTTGGCAAGCCGCTTGCCAAAGGGTGGGTCGGCCGCCTGATCAGCCACGTAGTCCTTCTTGCGGACCAACGGGATCTTATCGCGGAACTCCTCGAAGGAGCCGATCTTGCCGCGCTTTCCGCCATGAGCCAGCCAGTGATCGCGATAGAAAGGATTGGTGCGCCAGGCATGCGCGACCATCTTCTGGATCCGCTCCAACTGGTAGGCGCGAACGTAGTCCGGTTCGGCCTTCTCGAACCGTTCGTCCTGATATCGCAATTCCATGGGATTTTTTCCTGGCTCGCGCTCAGACCATCGTCAATCCGCCGCTTACGCTGACCGTCTGGCCGGTCATGTAGTCGGAATCGGGCGAGCAAAGGAAGGCGATCACGCCGGCCATGTCGTCCGGCTGGCCGAGCCGGCGGAACGGGATGATCCGGGTCATGCGCTGGATCAGCTCCGGGTTCTCCTCCATCTCGGCCTTGAGCAGCGGAGTCTCGGTCGGGCCGGGGCAGACCACGTTCACATGGATATTGTGGCGGGCGTTCTCGCGCGCGAGGCTCTTGCCGAAGGCGATCACGCCGCCCTTGGTCGCGGCATAGACCGCCTCGCCGCTGGTGCCGACGCGGCCGGCGTCGGAGGCGACGAACACCATCTTGCCGCGCTTGCGCTCGATCATGTCGAGCAGGATCGGCTGCGCGACGAAGAAGAGCGATTCGAGATTGATGCCGATCACCTTGCGCCAATAGTCCGAGGTTTCCTCGAAGAAGCGCGTGGTGCCGGCCCAGCCCGTGAGGTTCACGAAGGCGTCGATCGGGCCCTGCTTCGCGATCGCCTCGCCGACCGCGGCGCGCGCCGCCTTCTCGTCGGTCTGGTCGCAGGGATAGGCGACGACCGCCTTGCCATGCGCCGCGGCGACCTCGGCGAGGCCCTTCTGGTCGCGGTCCATCGCGGCGATGCGATAGCCGTCCTTCACCAGCCGCGCCACCGCCGCGCGGCCCATGCCGCCTGCCGCGCCCGTCACGAATGCCAGTTTTCCCTCAGCCATGAATTTCCCCTGTTGAACTCGTTTCTTTACATCGGTCCGGCATGGACGCCGGCAGCGGCTCGCGCCGTCATTGTTCGATAAGCGGCATTCGCCTCGGGTCTCCCGGCCCGAAGGCCGCGCCGCCCCGACGTTCGCCGGGCGGCGCGCCTTCGACCGGTCGCGATCCCGTCGCGGCTAGCGATAGGGCTCGAAGTTGGGCTTCCGCTTCTGCAGGAATGCGCTCGCGCCCTCTTCCTGTTCGCCGGTGTCGAAATAGTTCGGCGCGACCTCGTTGAGGTTCTGGAACATGTCCTTACTCATGGTGTCGTCCATGATGTATTTGAAGGAGTTCTTGATGCACTTCAGGACCGTCGGCGAGAGCGACAGGACCTCGTCGCACCATTTGCGGACTTCCTCGTCGAGCTTCTCCTCGGGCACCACGGCGTTGACGAGGCCCCAGTTCAGCATCTCCTGCGCGCTGTAGCGGCGGCAGAGCATCCACATCTCGCGGGCGCGCTTGTGGCCCACGATGTTGGCGAGATGCGCCACCATGTAGCCCCCGGCCGGCGAGCCGACGCGCGGGCCGTTCTGGCCGAAGCGCGAATGTTCCGATGCGATCGTGATGTCGCAGAAATAGGCGAGATGGTTGCCGCCGCCGATGCACCAGCCATTGACCCGGGCGATCACCACCTTCGGGCAGGCGATCAGCATGTGGGCGGTCTTGTAGTCCTCGGTCTTGCTCCCGCCTTCCTTCTCCCAGTTCACGTCGCCGCCGGCGCTGAAGGCGCGGTTCCCGGTGCCGGTGAAGACGATGACGCCGACCTTCTTGTCGTTCGACGCCTTGGTCAGCGCGTCTTCCCATTCGTAAATGGTGTTCTGAGTAAAGGCGTTGAGCTTTTCCGGACGATTGATGGTAATCGTCGCGACACGGTCCTTGACGTCGTAAAGGATGTCCTTGTATTGCACGGTAGCTTCACCTTTTTACTTGAATGGATGCGCGGCTTGTCTCGATCCTAGGACGGGCGGCGCGGCCGGAGCAAACTAGTTTATCTAGTGGGTTTTGAAGTTTCTTTCTCCTTCCTTTCGAGGTTCGGAAAACACGATGACGCAGGCTCCCGACGCTCCGCTCTCGACGATATTCCCCCTCGGTGCGGAAGGTCGCTATCGCCGCCGCGTCGCCGTGGCGGCACTGAAGAGCTTCTCCGATCTCACCGGCGACGACGATCCGATCCACTGGGACGAAGCGTTCTGCCGTGCGACGCCCTATGGCCGTCCGATCGCGCAGGCGATCCTTCTCATGGGCTATCTGGCGGCGGCATCGGTGCGCGTGACCGCGCCCACGGGCGTGCCGATGGTGTCGCTCGGCTATGACCGCATCCGCTTCATCGCGGCGGTGTTCGCGGGCGAGGAGATCGACGCGCGCTTCACCGTGACCGGCCACGACGAAGCGAAGCGGCGCGTGTTCGGCGCAGCGGAGCTTCGTGTCGGCGATCGGCTCGCCGTCGCCGCGCAGCACATCCTCCAGCGCGTCGGCTGAGGGCGCGCGGGCGACGCCGGTTCGCTCGGTCGATCGCCGGGATCGAGGCTGCTACCGCCGGCTGTATTGGAGGGGCGGGAACCCTACGCCGGCGGGCAGCGACGCCCGACGGCCCGGCCCTTGCGTCTCCGCGGATTTTGACCTTTTATCGGGCCGGTCCGCCGGACCCTCCCCTCCGCAAGGTGCCATGGCCCGAATCCTGCCCCCGTTGAATGCCCTGCGCGCCTTCGAAGCGGCGGCGCGGCATTTGAGCTTCACCAAGGCGGCGGACGAGCTGGGCGTGACCCCGGCCGCGGTCGGGCACCATATGCGGGCGCTCGAGGATTATCTCGGATTCCAGCTCTTCACCCGCCAGGCGCGGCAGCTTCTGCTGACGCCCTACGGCCAGGAGCTTCTGCCCTCGGTGCAGGGTTGTTTCGACCAGGTCGCCATCACGGTCGAGCGGCTCCGGCGCGACGCGAACCGGCCGCATCTGTCGCTGCTGCTCCCGCATTATTTCTCGGCCTGGTGGCTCACGCCCAGGATCGGCGCCTTTCTGCAGAACTTCCCGGAGATCCAGCTCCATCTCGAGCATACCGCCGACGCCGCGGATTTCAGCTCCGGCAAGGTCGATCTCGCCGTGCACTGGGCCGGGCTCGATGCGCCTGGCATCTGCGCCGAGCCGCTGCTCCGCTCGCGCCGGGTGCCGATGTGCAGCCCGAGCCTGCTCGCGCGCACCGGGCCGCTCGAGAATCCCGCCGACCTCAAGGCCTATGCGCTGCTCCACGAGTTCGATCATCAGGATTGGGAGCGCTGGTTCGACACCCATGGGCTCGATCCGGCCGGTGCGCGACGCGGCACCATCGTCGACAACTACCAGGTGCTGGTGCAGTCGGCTGTCGAAGGGCAGGGCATCGCCTTGCTGCTGACAGCGATCTACAGCGAACTCATGGACAGCAAGCGGCTCATCATGCCCTTCGGCGCCGATTACGGCGTCGAGTTCACCTATCACGTACTCTATCCGGAAGGCGCCCTGAGCCGCCCGGTCGTCCGCGCCTTCCGCGACTGGCTCTTCCAGCAGGTGGCCGAGGACGATTACGCGCGCGCCGCCTTCGCGGCCTCGTCGCAGCCGAAGGAACGCCCCAGGATCCGCTCGGCGGGCCGCTAGCGGCCGGCTCGGCGGCGCCCCCGGCTCCGCCGACGGCGCGTCCGGCGCCGCCGATAATGACAAGGGCGGCGGCCCGGGACACACTCCCGCCATGGCGACCTTTCGCGCGCTGTTTCCCGCTCCGAAGCCGATCATCGGCGTCATCCATCTCCCGGCTTTGCCCGGCTTTTCGCAGTCGCGGGGGCTCGATTTCGCGATCGAGCAGGCGCTCGCCGATCTCGCGGCGCTCGAACAAGGCGGCGCCGACGGTGTGCTGGTCGAGAACGAGTATGACCGGCCCCATGCGGTGCTCTCGGCACCGGAAACCACCGCCTGCATGACGCGGATCGCGCGCGAGGTGGTCGCGGCGGCGCGGCGCTCGGTCGTCGGGGTCGAGATTCTGCTCAACGATCCGGAGGCGTCGCTCGCCGTCGCGCGGGCCTCGGGCGCGCGCTTCATCCGCACCGACTATTTCGTCGATCCGATGGAGCGGCCGGAGCATGGCGGCGCGATGCGTATCGACCCCGAGGCCGTCATGGCCTATCGCGAGCGGATCGGCGCGTCGGGCGTGCTGGTGCTGGCCGACATCCAGGTCAAATATGCGCGGATGACCGTCCCGCGGGGTCTGGACGAATCGGCGCGTCTCGCAGGCCGGCATGGCGCGGCGGCGGCCATCGTCAGCGGCGACGCCACCGGCGATCCGCCGAAGCCCGCGGACCTTGCCCGGGCGAAGCGGGGCGCCGCGGACCTGCCGATCCTGGTCGGCAGCGGGCTGGACGAGGGTAACGCGGCGGCGCTGCTGGCGGCGTCCGACGGCGCCGTGGTCGGCACCAGCCTGAAACGGGGCGATCGCATCGACGCCGAGCGGGTGGCGGCGCTCGTCGGCATCGCGCGCAGCTTTCGGGCCGACGCATGAAGGTGCTCGCGGTCGGCGATTGCGGGATCGACCGCTATGTCGATATCCGTGCCGACCGGCCGGGCGGGATCTCGCTCAACTTCGCTGCCAATGCGAAGGATCATTTCGCGCCCGCGGACCGAATCGGCGTGCTGACCGCGCTCGGACGCGACCGCGAGGCGGCGATCGTGGAAGGCGCCATCGCGCGGCTCGGCATCGAGGCCGGCATCGCGCGCAAGAGCGCGGTGACGCCGGTGCAATATATCGACCGCGACGCGAGCGGCGAGCGCGTCTTCGTCCGCTATGAGGCGGGTGCGCTGGCCCTGCATCGGTTGACGGCCGCCGAACGGGCCGAGATCGCCTCGAGCGATCTCATGATCGCCACGGTCTTCACCCAGATCCTCGATTTCTTCGAGACGGTGGCGTCGGCGCCGGGGTCGGGCCTGCGGGCGCTCGACTATTGCAACCTCGGCACCGGCGACGATCCGCTCCGCTATGTGCGTCGCTACGCCGCCCGTTTCGATCTCGGTTTCTTCGGCATCCCGGCGGGCGACGCCACGCTGGTCGATGCGCTCGAAGCGCTGGCGCGGGAGAGCGGCAGGATCTTCGTCGTGACGCTCGGCCCCGCCGGCTCGCTCGCCCTCGACGGGAAGCGCCGCATGGCCTGCCCCGCTTTGCCGGTCGCGCAGGTGACGGATACGACCGGCGCCGGCGACAGCTTTGCCGCCGGCTTCCTCGCGACCTATGCCCGGAGCCGCGACCTCGAGGCGGCGCTGCGGAACGGTGCCGCGGCCGCCGCCCGCACCGTCGGATCGATCGGCGCCTTCCCGGCCGAGCTCGTCGCCTGGCCCGCCGATGCGCCGGCCGAATGGCGCGCGCTGAAACGCGACTAGGAAGCGGCGGCAAAGGGTCGCAACCCCGGATGCCGTTCGCGCCGCATCCGGGCGTAGCTTGCTGGCCCCGCAACCGCCCCGGTAGAATTGGCTTCCGGCGACGCCGTCGCGATCGCGACCATTCAAGGATAGGGTTTCATGGCCTTCGAAGCCATCAAGGCGCAGATCTCGCTACTGCTCGACCAGATGGAGCATCAGCCCGAGGACAAGCACGAGCTCTACCTGCAGCTCCATGAGCAGCTCAACGCCTGGCGCGCGACCGGCCAGCCCTTGCCGGAGGATCTCGTCAAGCTCGAGCGCGCCATCGAAGCCGAGATGGCATCGGACCTGCGCAAGTCGAAGTGATGCGCCGCAGCCGGCGCACGACTTCGTCCTTGCAGATCGTGCCGTCCCGTCAGTCGATCCGGATCGGGAACACGAAATTCAGCGACGGCCGCTCGTAATAGACGGGCTGCGGCTGGACATAGACCGGCTGCGGCGGAGGGACCACCACATAGCCCGGCGGCGGCCCGTAGCCATAGGCCGGATAGGCGTCGTAATAGACATAGGGCCCGTGCTTCCAGCCGGGGCCATGATGCTTGCGCCAGCCATCATTGCCCTTGCCGGCTTCGGCGGTGGCGGCAGTCGTCATCAGCCCGATCGCAACGATCAGCCCGACGGCGATCCGGCCCGGCGCCGCAAATTCCTTCTTCATCGCTCTCTCCCCTTCCAATTCGCAAATGCGAAAGGCACGGCAGCTCGATCGCACCTCCGCGGCTTCATCCCACGCGGCGGCTGGCGCAATCCTGCGGGTGGGCGCCGGCCGGTTGGTGCAGGTCCGAAAAATCTCACAAGGCTGATATAAGAACGGGCCGTTCGATATCGTCGCGTTCGCGCCGTTTCGACAATCGGACTTTCGACGGTCCTGCCTTGCGGCCGGGACGCCGCTATTGGCATGGCGCGCCGCCATCCCCAAATCTTGTACCAGCAGCTTCTTCCGGCTTGGCCTTGCGTGCTTCCGCCTCGCTGTGCCGGTTCTCGAACCGTACAGCGGCGAGGATTTTCCCCGGAAATGGGTTCAGCGAAGTCGCGGATGCCCGGCATGCAGGGCGCGAGGGCACTCCCGCCGCGTCGACAGGCGAGGCGCCATGCCCACCGATAACGTCGCCGCCGATCGGCCGGCCGGCGCGACTGACCGCCCCTCGGGCCGCGCCTCCGGCCGCCCCTCGGGCCGGCGCATCGAGGACTATGCCCTCATCGGCAATACCGAGACGGCCGCGCTCGTCGGTCGCGACGGATCGGTCGATTGGCTCTGCCTGCCGCGTTTCGATTCGCCCGCCTGTTTCGCAGCGCTGCTCGGCACGCCCGACAACGGTCAATGGCGGATAGCGCCGCGGAACGCGCCCCGCGCGGTGCGCCGGCGCTATCTCGACGGCACGCTGGTGCTGGAAACCGTGTTCGAGACCGAAACGGGCAGCGTCGCGGTGACCGATTTCATGCCGTTGCCGCGCCATGGCGCGGTCGATCTCGTCCGCACCGTGACCGGCCTCGAAGGCGAAGTGGCCATGCGGTTCGAGGCCTGCTTCCGGTTCGACTATGGGCGCGTGGTGCCTTGGGTCCGCCGCACCGAGGACGGGCTCAGGGCCGTCGCCGGTCCGGATCTGGTCCGGCTCCGCACACCGCTGGCGCTCGAGGCGAAGGGCTTCGACAGCGTCGCGGACTTCACCATCCGCAAGGGCGAATCGGTCCCCTCCATCCTGACCTGGCACCTCTCCTACGATCTGCCGCCGCCGGTGCGCAACATCAAGGGCCTGCTCGACGAAACGGTCGCGTGGTGGCGGAAATGGAGCGGCCGCTGCAAGGCGCCGGAAGAATGGCGCGAGCCGGTCGTCCGGTCCGCCATCACCCTGAAGGCGCTGACCCATCAGCGGACCGGCGGGATCGTCGCGGCCGCCACCACCTCGCTCCCGGAATTCATCGGCGGCGTACGCAACTGGGACTATCGCTATTGCTGGCTGCGCGACGCGACTTTCACGCTCTACGCCCTCATGGTGACCGGCTATGACGAGGAAGCGCTGGCCTGGCGCGAATGGCTGGTGCGCGCCGTCGCGGGCGAACCCTCCAAGCTGCAGATCATGTACGGGCTCGGGGGCGAGCGGCGGCTCGACGAGCTGGAGCTGCCCTGGCTCGGCGGTTTCGAAGGCAGCCTGCCCGTGCGGATCGGCAACGCCGCCCATCAGCAGATTCAGCTCGACGTCTATGGCGAGGTGATGGACGCGCTTCATTCCGCGCGGACGCACGAGCTCGAATGGGGCGACGAAGGGTGGCGCGTGCAGCTCGAGCTGATGCGCTATCTCGAGGACCACTGGCGGGACCCGGACGCCGGAATCTGGGAAGAACGCGCCCCGCCCCGCCGCTACGTCTTCTCCGCCGTCATGAGCTGGGTGGCGGCCGATCGCGCGGTCAAGGCGGTGGAGCGGTTCGGCTTCAAGGGCCCGGCCGATCGCTGGCGCGCGATGCGCGAAACCATCCACCGGGAAGTCTGCGAGCACGGTTTCAACACAAGGCGCAACGCCTTCACGCGCCATTTCGGCGGCACCACGCTCGATGCGTCGGTGCTGCTTCTTCCGGAAGTCGGATTCCTGCCGCCCGACGATCCGCGCATCGTGAGCACGATCGAGGCGATCCAGCGCGAGCTGACGGTGGATGGATTCGTGCTGCGCTATCACACCCACGAGAACGACGACGGGCTGCCGCCGGGCGAAGGCACCTTTCTCGCCTGCAGCCTCTGGCTCGCCGACGGGCTCGCCCTTATCGGACGCTACGACGAGGCGCGGGCGCTGTTCGAGCGGGTGCTCGCGGTGCGGAACGATGTCGGGTTGCTGGCCGAGGAATTCGATCCGGTCGCCCGCCGGCAGCTCGGCAATTTCCCGCAAGCCTTCTCGCATGTCGGCGTGATCAATACCGCCCGCAACCTCTCGACCCGGAAGGGTCCGGCCCGCGAGCGCGCGGAAGGAAGCTGAGCGCGACCGGAACGGCCGCGCTTTCCGACGGGTTTATCCATTGGGGGAAGCGGTGCCGCGGTCTTCGGTGCGCCGCTTTCTGTCGAAGACGGAGTATTCGCTTGACGCATCGCCCGGATCTCCACGGCGAGGTCGCGCTGGTCACAGGCGCCGCCTCCGGCATCGGTCGTGCGGTGGCGATCGAACTTGCCGCTGCGGGCGCGCAGGTCGTCGTGAACGATCTCGGCAGCGCCCGATCGGGATCCCGGGCGGTCGTCGCCGAGATCGAGAAGGCCGGGGGCTTCGCGATCGCGATCGACGCCGATATCCGCATCGAGGCGGAAGTGGACCGGATGTTCGACCGGATCCGCGAGCGCCTCGGCGGGCTGCGGATCCTGGTCAACAATGCCGGCATCGAGCGCAACCACCCGATCGCCGAGATGCCGCTCGACGCATGGCAGCAGGTCATCGACGTGAATCTCACGGGCCAGTTCCTCTGCGCCCGCGGCGCCGTGCGGGAGTTCCTGCGTCGTCCGACGGAGCCCCCGGAAGGAAAGGCGCGCGGCAAGATCGTCTGCATGTCCTCGGTTCATCAGACGATTCCCTGGGCAGGCCATGCGAACTATGCCGCCTCGAAGGGGGGCGCGATGCTGCTGGTCAAATCGCTGGCGCAAGAGCTGGCCGCGCAGCGGATCCGGGTGAATGCGGTGGCACCCGGCGCGATCCGGACGCCGATCAACCGCGCCGCCTGGGCGGACGAGGCGGCGCGCGCAGCACTGCTCCGCCTCATTCCCTATGGTCGAATCGGGGTCCCTGAGGACGTGGCGCGCGCGGTGCTGTGGCTCGCCTCCGATGCGTCGGACTATGTGACGGGCGCGACGCTCGTGGTGGATGGCGGCATGTCGCTCTATCCGGCCTTCGCGACGGGCGCCGGCTGAAACGGTCAGCTCTTCAGGCGAGGTGGCGTTTGCTGATGGCGGCGCCGATCGTGTATTTCGGATCGACCACGTTGCCGAGCTTCGCCTTGCCGACCTGGCTCAGCAGCATGTAGGCATCGTATTTGTCGAAGCCATATTCCTTCATCATCCAGAAGACGAGCTCGCGATAGGCGATCCGCATCGCGTCCTCGAGCGGGCGGGCGCTGCCGACCGTCATGATCAGCTCCGGCGTCTCGATCCGCGGCCAGTCGATGTTCCAGCCCTTGATGAGATCGACCCGCAGCGTGATGACGGCCGGGTATTCGACCGCCACCCCGCAGATCTCGCCTTCGCCCTGGCAGGCGTGACAATCGCCGACGAAGAGCCGTGCCCCCGGCACCTTCACCGGCAGGAAGCAGACATGGCCCGGGCAGATGTCGGGCATGTCCATGTTGCCGCCATGCTGGTCCGGGGTGAGCGAGTTGATCGAATCGATCTGCGGCGAGCAGCTCAGCGTCCCGATATGCGGCTTGTAGGGGAGCGTGACGCGATCGCTCCAATAGACCTTCTCGGTGTCGAGATCGATCTTCTTGACGATCTCCGGCAGCGGGTCGTTCAGCATGGCCGTGTAGGTGGTGCCGACGAGCCCGCCGAACTCCTTGATGAGGCAGCAGGTGCCGCGGGGATTCTCGCCGCGCGGCAGCATGGATTCGATATAGACCGCGACCGCGTCGCCCTTCTCGGCGCCCTCGATCATGATCGGGCCGCATTGCGGGTTGAGGAACGGCACTTCGAGGATGTCGGAAGGCTTGTCCGTCTCGCTCTTGATGCGGCCCTCGAAGGCGTCCTTGGTCCAGACCACGATCCGGTCGCCCGGCTTCACCGTCATGACGGGTTCGGAATAGGGGCCGATCGTGTAGTGGAAGATGCCCTGCTTTTCCTCGGTCAGCTCATGGGTCTTGCCGACCTTGCCGCGCATCAGCCCGCGTTTCGCCATGATCGAGCCGTCGAGCCAGGCCCCGAGATCCTGCGTTGCGTCCGTTCCCATCGTTCCATCCCCTGATTTGGGCTGACGCTCCGCTCACGTCTGGCAACGGGCGAGCACGACCCCTTCGAGCACCGCGAGATAGTGGCAGCCGGCGGCGATCAATACCAGTAGGTGCCAGAGCGCGATGTGGAACGGAAGCCGGCGCCAGAGGAGGAAGACGACGCCGCCCGAATAGAGCAGCCCGCCCGCGGCGAGGAGCCATAGGACATCTGTCCCGAGCCCGGCGAGATAGGGCGAGAGCCCGAGGAACTCGAGCCAGCCGAGCAGCAGATAGGCAAGGATACCCAGCCCCTCGAACCGCCGCGGGAAGACGAGCTTCGTCGCGAAGCCGAGACCGGCGATGAGCCAGACCAGGAGCGTGAGGAGGAGCGGCCGCGCCTCGCCCAGATGCGCGGCCGCGAACGGCGTATAGGTGCCGGCGATCAGCAGATAGATGACCGCATGATCGACGCGCCGCAGCCATTCGCGATGCGGCGAGGCGGCGCAGACATGATAGGCCGCCGAGCAGCCGAGCATCGCCAGCAAGGTCGCCAGGTAGAGGGCGATCGCCGCCTGGTGATGCGGGTCGCAATGGCGGGCGACGAGCGGAACCATCGCCAGCGACGCGGCGAGGCCCGCGGCGACGCCGACCCCATGCACCCAGCGATCGGCTCGCCGCTCGGCCGCCGCGAAGCGTCGAGGGCCGGCGGTGTCCGTCATGGCGAGACTTTAAACCGCGACGGAGCGGCCGCCGCAACCTCGGGGCAAGCCCGCGGCCCGGCGGTCGCGTCCGCCAGGCTCAGCGGCCGGCGATCGGGCGCGGCCGGCTGCGCGTCAACGGGCGATCGCCGCCCTGCGGCTTCGCCTGCATGAAGGCGACCGATGCGAGCGCGCGGGGTTCCGGCTCCCGATGCGGACGACCGGCCTCGCGCGGCGCCGCCGGCTGCTCGCGGCGGGCCTCCTCGCGCGGTCGGCCCTTGCCGTGACGGTGGCCATGTCCCTCCCCGGGACGGTGGCCATGCCCCTCGCCGGGACGGTGGCCCTGTCCCTTGCCGGGACGGTGGCCCTGCGGGGCCTCGCCGTCGCGGCGATGCTGCTCCGGCGCATGGTTCCGGCGCGGCTGGCCGTTGGCGTGGCCATTGGCGTGGCGATGCTCGCCCCGTGCCTTGCCGTCGCGACGATCGGCGTCACGATCCGCGCGATGACCCTCGGCGTGTCGATGGCCGTTCTCGCGGGCCGGCTTGTCGCGATGCCCGCCCTTGGAATGGCCGGCCTGACGATGCGCGCCGCCATGGCCGCGCCCGTGGCGCTGCGGCTGGCGCGATGGCGCCTGCGGCTCGCGCCGCGCAGGCGATTCCGTTTCGGGGCCGGCGGCATGATCCGCGGCGCCGTGGCGCATGGCCGGGATCGGTTGGCGAATCAGTTTCTCGATGTCCCGCAGATTGGCGCGCTCCTCGCCGCCGCAAAGCGAGATCGCGATGCCCGCCGCGCCGGCACGCGCCGTGCGGCCGATGCGATGGACATAGCTCTCCGGATCGGCCGGGATGTCGAAATTCACCACATGGGTGACGCCGTCCACGTCGATGCCGCGGGACGCGATGTCGGTCGCGACCAGCACGCGGGCGCGGCCGCTGCGGAAGTCCGAGAGTGCGCGTTCGCGCTGCCCCTGGCTCTTGTTGCCGTGGATCGCCTCGGCGCCGATGCCGGCGCCCGTCAGGTGCCGCACCACGCGGTCGGCCCCGTGCTTGGTCCGGGTGAAGACAAGGGTGCGGCCGAAGCTGTCGTCGCGGAGCAGCGTGACGAGCAGGCTCCGCTTCTGCGCCGTATCGACGAAGATCACGCGCTGCTCGACGCGCTCGGCCGTGGTCGCGACGGGTGCGACCGCGACCTTCACCGGGTCGCGCAGCAGCTCGCTCGCGAGCTGCCCGATCTCCTGCGGCATGGTCGCCGAGAAGAACAGGTTCTGCCGCACCGGCGGCAAGGCACGAACCAGGCGGCGGATGTCGCGGATGAAGCCCATGTCCAGCATGCGGTCGGCTTCGTCCAGCACGAAGATCTCGAGGCGGTCGAGCCGGACCTTGTGCTGGCTGACCAGGTCGAGAAGCCGGCCCGGGGTGGCGACGAGGATATCGACGCCCGGCGCGAGCGCGCGAATCTGGCCGGCGATCGAGACGCCGCCGAAGGCGACGGCCACGGAAAGGCCGAGATGGCGTCCATAGGTGCGGAAGCTGTCGGCGATCTGGCTTGCGAGCTCGCGCGTCGGGCTCAGCACCAGCGTGCGGCAGCTCCGCGGCTCGACCTTGCGCCGGTCGGCGGCGAGGCGATCGAGGATCGGCAGCGCGAAGGCCGCCGTCTTGCCGGTGCCCGTCTGGGCGATGCCCACGAGGTCGCGGCCCTGGAGGATCTGGGGGATCGCCTGCGCCTGGATCGGCGTGGGCGTGGCATAACCTTCGCTCGCCAGCGCCTTCAGAATCGGCGCGGCAAGGCCGAGGTCGGTAAAGTCGGTCAAAGTAACTCTGCTTTCTTGGGTTGCACGGGCCCAGGCGATCGGCTCCGGCCGGACAGATCTCTGTCGGCTTGGCGGATGCCCCGCGTGATCTGGGCTTGGCAAAGGTGACGTGGAGGCCCGGAAGTGCGACCGATCCGCTTTCTGCGATCGACGCTCACGCGGCCGGGAGCCAGCGGCCGTTCGAATGACGGCGCCGCTCATATGGGCGCTTTCGGGCCGGATGTCAAGGAAATCAACCGGATCGCGGCGGGAAATCGGCGGGAACCCTCGAGCCGGCGCGCGGGTTGATGGGGAATTCGGTCCCGTTTTGCAGCCGCGAGGCTGCCCGCTTCTTCGGGCGGTGCGGTTGGGGGCCGCGGGTATCGACGCCCCGTACTCCTCCCCGATGCGGCTGCGCCTGGGCCGCCGGGGCCCTCCCTCGGGACGTGGATATCGACCTCCCTGTGAACTGGCCGGGACCCGGCGGGTCCCGGTCTTCTTTTGTCGATTCAAAGGGGCGTTTTGCCGATTTCGGCGCCGTTTTTGTTGATTCCGGGGGGCGTTTTTGTCGATTTCGGCGTCCCTTTTTGTCGATTTCGGCGTCCCTTTTTGTCGATTCCGGGGGGGTCATGGAAGCCATCGGCGTGAACGTGACGGCCAT
>CAZMUZ010000076.1:0-18329 GCA_964569315.1 uncultured Rhodospirillaceae bacterium
CGCCAGCCCCCGCCGCATCAATTGCGTTCCGTATCCCCGTCCTTGAAGCACCGGATCGATCCCGATCAGAGGAATGTACCAGTGGGGATAATGGGGATGAAAACCGGCCATCTGTTCGAACAGGGACAGCAATTCTCCAAGCCTCGGCGCGGGCGTATTTTGAGTAAAGAGCTCGACTATTGGCCCGTCGTCCGGTTGAACGCCCGGAGGCAACCACTGTGCGACGCCGACAAAATCGCCGATGACGTAGGCGGAGCCATGGTCGAAGGACTTGCCGCCGAACAGGGTCACCAACGGCATCATTGTGTTTATGAACTGAAGCGGGTCAGGCCATGCCCAGCGCACCATCGGATCGGCGCTGAACGCCAACGTCATGGTTGCCTCGAACCGGCTCCTGTCCGATGCGGTGACTGGGCGAATCTCTAGTGCGCAGTCCTTGGCGGCTCCCGAGTTGAGCGGGAGACGCTCGTCCAGGATATCGAAGCGCATCGCATTTCTCCTCGTCACGGAACGCTGCGTGCCGTTCCTTTGCGACCAATCTGCCGATGCACCGTCAGACCATTGCCAATCCGGGCGTCAAACGCTCGTCAATCGGGCGTCAATAGTGCTATCTTGAAATCAATTCACCCGGACAACGGACGATATACGCCGATGTCGGAGCGAATTTCATGACGGCTTACCGGTTTCATCTCTTTGGCACGCCCAGTTTCGAGACTTCGGCGGGCCATTCGATTGCGATCCGATCGCGCAAGGGCGTTGGATTGCTGGCTCGTCTTGCCTTGGCCGGCGGCGAGCCGGTCAGCCGCGATCAGCTTTGCGCGTTGCTATGGTCGACCCGGCAGACGGCCCAGGCCCGGGCGAGCCTGCGTCAGTTGCTCGTCGATCTGCGTCATGATTTCGGCCATGCCGGCGACGTCTTCCATGTCGCAACCGATGGCGCCATCTCATGCGACGGAACGGCCATTGTGTCCGATGTCGCCGAGTTTCACCGACTCCGCGGTGCCGACGACCGGCGGACTCTGGAGCGGGCATTCGCCCTGCGGCGCGGCGAGTTCATCGAAGGCCTGGCGCCGGACGACGCTGCTTTCGCCGACTGGATCGACGAAAACCGCCGTTCGCTGGACAGTCTGTGGTACGAGGCGACGGCGAGGCTGCTTCGCGTTCTCGAGCGCGAAGGCGATCATCGGCGAAGTCTGGAAGTTGCCGGCCGATTGTTGTCCGTCGATCCGCTCTACGAGGTGGCCCACCAGTCGGTGATCAGAGCGCATCTTGCGATGAACAATCGTAGTTTCGCGCTCAGGCACTATAAGGAGTTCCGAGAAAAGCTCGATCGCGAGCTGGGCGTGGAACCGGATGCGCTGACCCAGCAAATCTTGCAAGTCGCATCGGCGCCACAGATGGCGTTGACCGCATCTGCCGGAGCATCGGCTCCTGTCATCGCAACGCGCAGACCGAAGACCTCGATCGCCGTCCTGCCTTTCGAGCTGCCCGCCCGGAATCCGCAAGATCTTCACTTCGCTGATGGACTGGCGGAAGATTTGAATACCGGGCTTTCCCGTTTCGCCGACCTGGCGGTCATCGCTCAAGCTTCGGTCAGGGAATATACCCAGTCGGGCAAGGACAGGCCGCGCCAGTTGAATGCCGACTATTTGGTGTGCGGCAGCGTGCGGCGGGCAGAGCATCGCATCCGCGTCACGGCGAGCCTTGTTCATTCCGCCGACGGCACGATGCTCTGGTCCGAGCGCTTTGATTGCGGGCTCGGCGATGTCTTCGCGCTTCAGGACGACATCGTGCACCGTATTGTCGCCGTGCTGGCGGCCCGCATCCAGGCGTTCGAGATGGCAAAGACACTGCAGAAGCCGGTGATCGATTATCAGGCCTACGACCTGTTCCTGAAAGCGAGGTTCCTTCAGCAGGCAAACAGCAAGGACGGCATCCTCGCGGCCCGAGCCCTGCTTCGCGAGGCAATCGAGCGCGAGGCTGGCTTCGCCTCAGCCTATGCCGAACTGTCGCTCGGATATCTTGCCGAATACGAAAGCGATTGGAGCACCGATCATGGCGTCGCTGGGCGGGAGGCGCTTGCCATAGCCAGGCAAGCGGTCGCGATCGATCCCGCCAACAGCAACGCCCACCGGGCGCTTGCAGCCGCACAAATCTACTGCAATCGCAATTTCGACGCCGCCAAGGCCCATGCCGATATGGCATTGGTGCAGAATCCGAACGATCAATTCACCATGTGTTTGTTGGGCCTCGCCTTGACTTGCAATGGTCATGTTGCGGAGGGCCAAAGCTACTCCGCCGAGTCTATCAAGCTTAACCCTCTCGTGCCGGAGTCCTGTCTTTACGCTCTCGCTCTTGGCGCCTATCTCGAAGGCAATTTCGCCGACGCGGTCAACGGCTTCGCCCGGATTTCCGGAACCTATGATGAAACGCTGGCCTGTCTGGCGGCGGCGCTCTGGAACCTCGGCCAGCGTGATACCGCGCAGGCGGCCATGCAGCGGTTCATGACGCTCAAACGCCAGAAAATGGCCGAGTATCCCGGCAACGACGCCGAACGATGGCGATCCTATCTTCTCCGGCTGATCCCGATTACCGATCGCGCCGCCGTCGAAAAGCTGTTCAAGGGATTCCGGAATGCGGGACTTCCGGTGTGAAAGCGCTGGACGGTTCGAATTTAGAGGCTCCCTGACCCTCGCCCCTTCCGAGGCGGAGCGAGTTCTCGGACGCGCCGCATCGCTCCCTCCCCCATGGGGCGGCTGGTGAACACGCCGCCGAAGCCGCACAAGGCGAAGCCAGCCCCGAAGCACTGGAAGAAAACGGCTTCTTAATACTCGTTTTGGAACGTGGAGCCCAGTTGTGAGACTGGGCTCCGAACGCCACTAAACAACCGCCAGAATGACGGCAATCGCCTGAAGGATGGTCTGAACCACCATCACGACCAGCGTAAGCCGGTGCCACGATGCCTTGCTCGGCTCCATGGCTTGTCCTTACTGGAAAATAGGACGGCCAGCCTACTGGCAGCCGCACGGCCGGACCATCCCGCCGCGCGCCCATCCTATCCGAGTCGCCACACAACCTTTCCGGGAAATCTTCTCGAGAAGGGCGCGCCACTCTCGGCGCGTCAGGATCGGCTTAGACGTTCGGCCGCTGACTAGACTAGCCGGCTGTGCAGAGCGATAGGCAAGCGTCGCTTCCCGACGGCGCCAGGATGGGACAAACGCGGGTCACTAATGAAACCCAGTCTCGTCGATGTGCCCGAGTTCGACATGCTCCCTCGCGAGAAAATCCAGTGTGTCCGCCGACGACCGTTCTGCGGCCGTCTTCGGCGTCTTCGCGGTATCGGAGATCGGCAGCGGGTGACGGATGCGCGGCCACGGTGGCCGGGCTCGTTCCCCCGCGCGACCGCTGCCCCGCATTGGCCGAACGCGCTCCGCGCGTGACTGTGCCATCCCGGTCCGATGGCCTGCGATCGGGTTCCCGGGAGCATCGCCCGGCTGTCCGATTCGGCGCTCGTCGGGCTCGGCCGGACGACCGTTAGTCTCCTCTGTCCGCGACTTGGTGCCGAGCCGCTCCCGCTACCTTCGGTAAAATACGCAAATTTTCACGCTTACCGCGTTTCCGGGATGGGTTGCTTGCGCAAGCGCAAACAAGTCCTGCAACAAGCCGCTGGCCTGAAACCGGTCCAGGGTTTTAACTGGCGAGGTGATTCATCGCTGCGCGCCGCGTTGACGACCTGTCCTTTGACCGTTTGCGATCGCAGACGACCGAGCCTTGCAGAGGGGGGTGGATGTCGGGACGTCGAAGCCTCATCGTCCTTCTTGCGACGACCTGGTCATTCACGATCTGTTTTGCCGTCTGGATGATGTTCGGCGTGACGGGCATTCCGATCCGCGAGCAACTGGGTCTGAATTCCCTCGAGTTCGGTCTGCTGACCGCAACGCCGGTGCTGACCGGCGCGCTGTTCCGGCTGCCGCTCGGCATCTGGACCGATCGCCTCGGCGGCCGCCGCATCATGCTGGCGCTCCTCGCCGGCTGCGCGGTGCCGGTCTGGCTCTCGGCCTACGCCGCGTCTTTCTGGCAGTTCCTGTCGCTTGGCCTGGCGCTCGGCCTCGTCGGCGCGTCCTTCTCGGTCGGCACCCCCTATGTGGCGCGTTTCTTTTCGAAGGAACGGCGGGGCTTCGCCATGGGCTTTTTCGGGGCAGGCACCATCGGCGCCGCGCTCAACATGTTCGTCGCACCCTGGCTGATCGACGCCTATGGCTGGCAGGTGGTGCCGAAGGTGTACGCCGCGGCGCTCGTCGCTACTGCCGTTATCTTCTGGATATTTTCGGCGCCGGACCCCGCGCGGACCGCAGTTTCGCCGTCGCTGCTTTCGCAACTTGCCGTGCTGCGCGACCCGCGCGTCTGGAAATATTGCCAGTACTACTCGATCGTTTTCGGCGGCTTCACGGCGCTTTCGATCTGGATGCCGCAATATTTCAGAGCCGAATATGGGTTGTCGATCGCGCAGGCGTCGCTGCTGGCGGCCTGCTTCGCGCTTCCCGCCGGCGCCTTCCGGGCACTGGGCGGCTGGCTGTCGGACCGGTTCGGGGCGCACGCCGTCACCTGGTGGGTGCTGTGGGTCGCCTGGGTCTGCCTGTTCCTGCTCTCCTACCCCAGGACCGAGCTGATCATTCACACCGTCGACGGCCCGATCCAATTCGGGATCGCGCTGCCGATCTGGTTCTTCGCCATCCTGCTGTTCGTCCTGGGTATCGCCTTTGCCTGCGGCATGGCCTCGACGTTCAAATATATCGGCGACGATTTTCCCGACTCCATGGGTGCCGTTTCGGGAATTGTCGGGATGGTCGGCGGGCTTGGAGGCTTTCTGCTGCCGATCATGTTCGGCGCGATCCTCGATCGTCTCGGAATCAATTCGAGCTGCTTCATGCTGCTTTACGGCATCGTCGCGGTTTCGCTGGCGCTGAACTATGTGACAGAGGTGCGTCGCGCTCCGGTCATGGGCGAGTCCGCCGGTGCGCCGACAACGCAATCTCCGTCATCGACCTGAATGGAGGGAAAAGAGAATGAGCCATTTCCTGGAGCGCCTCACTTATCTTTCCCGAAAGCGCGAAATCTTCGCCGACGGCCATGGCGAGCTGCGCGACGAAGATCGCATGTGGGAGGAGGGCTACCGGCAGCGCTGGCAGCACGACAAGATCGTTCGCTCGACACATGGGGTAAACTGCACCGGCTCCTGCTCCTGGAAGATCTACGTCAAGAGCGGCGTCGTCACCTGGGAGATGCAGCAGACCGACTACCCGCGCACGCGCCCGGGGATGCCCAATCACGAGCCGCGCGGATGCTCGCGCGGCGCGTCCTATAGCTGGTATCTCTACAGTGCGAGCCGCATCAAATATCCCCTGGTGCGCGGGCGCCTGATCAAGGCCTGGCGCGAGGCGCGCAAGACGCTTCAGCCCGTGGAGGCCTGGGCCTCCATCGCCGGCAACGCCGTAACGGCGAAATCATACAAGTCGATGCGCGGCCGGGGCGGCTTCGTGCGCTCTAGCTGGGATGAAGTCAGCGAGATCATTGCCGCGTCGAACATTCACACCATCAAGACCTGGGGCCCGGACCGGGTCGTCGGCTTCTCGCCGATTCCGGCGATGTCGATGGTCTCCTATGCCTCGGGCTCGCGCTATCTCAGCCTGATCGGCGGCACATTGCTGTCGTTTTACGACTGGTATTGCGACCTGCCGCCGTCGAGCCCGCAGACCTGGGGCGAGCAGACCGACGTGCCGGAATCCGCCGACTGGTACAATTCCGGCTATATCATCGCCTGGGGCTCGAACATACCGCAGACGCGCACGCCCGATGCGCATTTCTTCGTCGAGGCGCGCTATAACGGCACCAAGGTCGTGGCGATCACCCCGGACTATGCCGAGGTCGCCAAACTCTCCGACCTCTGGCTGCACCCGAAGCAGGGCACCGATGCCGCGCTCGCCATGGCCATGGGCCATGTCATCCTGCGCGAGTTCTTTCTCGACCGGCAGGTGCCGTATTTCCAGGATTATACCCGCCGCTACACCGACATGCCGATGCTGGTCCGGCTGCGCCGGGATGGAGCCCGCTGGGTCCCGGATCGCTACTTGCGACAGAGCGATCTCGTCGATGCACCGAAGAGCGGCCGGGCGGATTGGAAGACAGTGGCCGTCGCGGAAGAGAGCGGCGCGCTCGTCGTGCCGCAAGGCGCCATCGGCTATCGGTGGCCGGCCGAGGGCGAAGCCAAGGGGCGCTGGAATCTCGAGGAGAAGGACGGCGAGACCGGCGAGGATGTCCGTCTTGCGCTGAGCGTCGTCGATCGTCGCGACGATGTCGTGCCCGTGGCGTTTCCCTATTTCGGCGGCAAGCCGCACGAGCATTTCCCCGAGAACGACCAGGGCAGCGATGTGCTGTTGCGCAACTTGCCGGTTCGCCGCGTCGTGCTGGCGGACGGCGAGGCGCATGTCGCGACCGTGTTCGATCTGCTCTGCGCCAACTATGGGCTCGACCGGGGCCTCGGCGGCGCCTGCGCGACCTCCTTCGAGGACGACGTCCCCTACACGCCGGTCTGGCAGGAGTCGATCACGGGCGTCGCGGCGGACAAGGCGATCGCCTTGGCGCGGGGCTTCGCCGAGAACGCCGAGAAGACCAAGGGACGCTCGATGGTGATCATCGGCGCCGGCATGAACCACTGGTACCATCAGGACATGGGCTACCGCTCGATCATCAACGTCCTGATGATGTGCGGCACGGTGGGCGTTTCCGGCGGCGGCTGGGCGCATTACGTCGGTCAGGAAAAGCTCAGGCCGCAGACCGGCTGGACCATGCTCGCCTTCGCGCTCGACTGGGTGCGGCCGCCCCGCCAGATGAACGGCACGTCCTTCTTTTACGCCCATAGCGACCAGTGGCGGTACGAGAAGCTCGACGTTGCGGAGCTTCTGTCGCCACTGGCGGACCCCGCGCCTTACCGCGGCAGCATGATCGATCTCAACGTGCGGGCGGAGCGCATGGGCTGGTTGCCGTCGGCTCCGCAACTGGCGACCAATCCGCTGACGCTGGCGGCCGAGGCCGACAAAGCCGGCATCGCGATCAAGGACCATGTCGTCGCCGGATTGAAATCGGGCAACCTGCAGATGGCTTGCGAGGATCCCGACAATCCGGCGAATTTTCCCCGCAACCTGTTCATCTGGCGTTCGAACCTGTTCGGATCCTCCGGCAAGGGGCACGAATATTTCCTGCGCCATTTCCTCGGCACGCGCCATGGCCTTCAGGGCAGGGATCTCGGCGAGATGGGCGGGGTCAAACCCCAGGAGGTCGCATGGCGCGACCCGGCGCCGGAGGGCAAGCTCGACCTCGTCGTCACGCTCGACTTCCGCATGTCGACCAGTTGCCTCTATTCCGACATCGTGCTGCCGACCGCGACCTGGTACGAGAAGAACGACCTCAACACCTCCGACATGCACCCCTTCATCCATCCGCTGTCGGCGGCGGTGGACCCGGTCTGGGAATCGCGCAGCGACTGGGAGACCTACAAGACCATCGCCAAGCGCTTCTCCGAGCTGGCGGAAGGTCATCTCGGCGTCGAACGCGACGTTGTGCTGGTGCCGATCCAGCACGACACCGCCGGCGAGCTTGCACAGCCCTTCGAGGTCAAGGACTGGAAGAAGCGCGAATGCGATCTCGTCCCCGGCGTCACCGCGCCGCAGATCGCCGTGGTCGAGCGGGATTATCCCGACACCTATCGCCGCTTCACGGCGCTCGGTCCGCTTGCGGACAAGCTCGGCAATGGCGGCAAGGGCATCGGCTGGAATACCGAGCAGGAGGTGAAAGGTCTCGGCGGCCTGAACTACCGGGTGAACGACGGCGGGCCGACCGATGGCCGGCCGCGCATCGAAACCGACATCGACGCCGCGGAAACCATCATGTATCTCGCGCCGGAAACCAATGGCGAAGTCGCGGTCAAGGCCTGGGAAGCGCTCGGAAAGATCACGGGCCGCGACCATACGCATCTGGCGAAGATGCGCGAAGACGAGAAGATTCGCTTTCGCGATATCCAGGCGCAGCCGCGCAAGATCATCTCGTCGCCGACATGGTCGGGCATCGAAAGCGAGCATGTCAGCTACACGGCCGGCTACACCAACGTGAACGAGCTGATCCCGTGGCGGACGATAACCGGGCGCCAGCAGTTCTATCAGGATCACCGCTGGTTCCGCGATTTCGGCGAGGGCCTTGCAGTCTACCGACCGCCGATCGACACGCGCACCGTGGCGGAGATGCTCGGAAAGCGCAGCAACGGCGAGGCCGAGATCGTGCTCAACTTCATCACCCCGCACCAGAAATGGGGCATCCATTCGACCTATACCGACAATCTCCTCATGCTGACGCTGTCGCGCGGCGGGCCGATCGTGTGGGTCTCGGAGACCGACGCGAAACAGGCGGGGATCGTGGATAACGACTGGATCGAGCTCTTCAACCTCAACGGCGCCATCGCCGCGCGCGCCGTCGTCAGCCAGCGCGTCCATGAAGGCATGTGCATGATGTACCATGCACAGGAGAAGATCGTGAACGTTCCGGGCTCCCAGATCACGGGCCTGCGCGGGGGGATCCACAATTCGGTCACCCGCACCGTGCTCAAGCCGACCCATATGGTGGGCGGCTACGCCCAGCTTTCCTACGGCTTCAACTACTACGGCACGGTCGGCTCCAATCGCGACGAGTTCGTCATCGTGCGCAAGCTCAACAAGATCGACTGGCTGGACCATTCCAATCCCGTCGATCGCGCCGTCGAGGAGGCCGCGTCATGAAAATCCGCGCTCAAGTCGCCATGGTGATGAACCTCGACAAGTGCATCGGGTGCCACACTTGCTCGGTGACCTGCAAGCAGGTCTGGACCTCGCGCCAGGGCATGGAATACGCCTGGTTCAACAACGTCGAAACCAAGCCCGGCATCGGCTATCCCAAGGACTGGGAAAACCAGGAGCGCTGGCAGGGCGGATGGAAGCGCAAGAAGAACGGCAAGATCGTGCCCAAGCAGGGCGGCCGGCTCTCGATCCTCGCCAAGATCTTCGCCAACCCGCATCTGCCCGAGATCGACGACTATTACGAGCCCTTCACCTTCGACTACGAGCATTTGCAGAAGGCGCCCGAACTGTCGACCGCGCCGGTGGCGCGGCCCTTGTCGCTGGTCACCGGCAAGCCGATGGAAAAGATCGAATGGGGTCCGAACTGGGAGGAAATCCTCGGCGGCGAATTCGACAAGCGTTCGCAGGACTACAATTTCGAGGCGGTGCAGAAGGACATCTACGGCCAGTTCGAAAACACCTTCATGATGTATCTGCCGCGGCTGTGCGAGCACTGCCTCAATCCGAGCTGCGTCGCGTCCTGCCCTTCCGGTTCGATCTACAAGCGCGAGGAGGACGGCATCGTCCTGATCGACCAGGACAAGTGCCGCGGCTGGCGGATGTGCGTATCGGGCTGTCCGTATAAGAAGATTTACTACAACTGGACCTCGGGGAAAGCCGAGAAGTGCATCTTCTGCTATCCGCGCATCGAGGCCGGACAGCCAACGGTGTGCTCGGAAACCTGCGTCGGCCGCATCCGCTATCTCGGCGTCCTGCTCTATGACGCGGACGGCATCCAGGGTGCCGCTGCCGTCGAGGACGAACAGGACCTCTACGAGGCTCAGCTCAAGATTTTCCTCGATCCCAACGATCCGGCGGTCGAGGCGCAGGCCCGCGCCGACGGCATCGCCGACAACTGGATCGAGGCGGCAAAGCGCTCGCCGGCCTACAAGATGGCCGTCGACTGGAAGATCGCCTTCCCGCTTCATCCGGAATACCGCACCCTGCCGATGGTCTGGTATGTGCCGCCGCTCTCGCCGATCCAGTCGCATGCCAATGCGGGAGCGATCGAGGCGAATGGCGAGATTCCCGATGTGCGCTCGCTGCGCATTCCGGTGCGCTATCTGGCCAACCTGCTGACGGCGGGCGCGGAGGCGCCGATCGTTTCGGCGCTCGAGCGCATGCTCGCCATGCGCATCTATTTCCGCCGGCGTCAACTCGGCGAGGGCGACGGCCAGTCCGTGCTCGACCAGGCGGGGCTCTCGCTGGCTCAGGTCGAGGAGATGCATCGCTATCTCGCTATCGCCAACTACGAGGATCGTTTCGTCATCCCGACCAGCCATCGCGAGCAGGCGGAGGACGCATACGGGCTGAAGGGCTCCTGCGGTTTCACCTTCGGCAACGGCTGCGATTTCGGGCCGCCGCATTCGACGCTGTTCGGCGGCAAGATGGGCCGCCGCAAGCTGACGCCCGTACGTCCGCTGGACACCTGAGGAGGCGATAATGCTCCTGTTCAAGGCCTTGAGCGCCCTGCTCTCCTATCCGTCCGAGGAGATGCGGCTGGCTCTGCCGGAAATCGCGGACATCGTCGGGAAGGCGCCGCTCCTCGATCCGGTCCGGCGCGACGAGCTCCTCTCATTGATCGAAGAGCTCGCGCAGGGCCAGTTGCTGACCGTCGAAGAACGCTACGTCGATCTCTTCGACCGCGGCCGCGCGCTCTCCCTGCATTTGTTCGAGCATTTGCATGGCGAGAGCCGCGATCGTGGCGCGGCCATGGTGGAGCTCAAGCAGCATTACGAGCGGGCAGGGTTCGAGCTCATCGGGCGCGAGTTGCCGGACTATCTGCCCGTCCTGCTCGAGTATCTGAGCTGCCGGGACCTCGCGGAGGCGCGCGACATGCTGTCGGACTGCGCCCGCATATTGGCGACGATCGGTCGTTCCCTTGTCGCCCGGCGAAGTCGCTACGCGGCAGTCTTGCAGGCCCTGCTTGTCATCGCAGGAGAAAGCCCGATCGAGGCGGACAAGGTGCCGCCGGTGGATGAACGCCTGGAGACCCTCGACCGCGATTGGGTCGAGCAACCCGCGTTTGGCGGACCCCTTGCGTCTGTCGATCCGGCACCCGGCGCGTCGGGCGTCTAGAGGAGGATCTGGCAATGTTGTCCAACGCCTATGTGAATACGCTGCTGTTCGGGGTCTATCCCTATATCTGCCTCGTCGTGCTCCTGATCGGCAGCCTGATCCGCTTCGACCGCGAGCCCTACACCTGGAAGAGCGATTCCTCGCAGATGCTCCGCAAAGGCCAGCTTCGGCTCGGGTCGAACCTGTTCCACTACGGCGTGATCATCGTGATACTGGGACATTTCGTCGGGTTTCTCGCGCCGCATTGGGCGGTCGACTGGGCGCTCGACCCGGTCATGCACCAGCTCCTCGCGATGGTGGTGGGCGGCATTGCCGGCGTCGTCGCCATCGTCGGGCTGACGATCCTCATCTATCGCCGGCTCGCCGATCCCCGAATCCGGCGCAACAGCCGCAAATGGGATATCGCCATCACGCTGATGCTATGGCTGCAGCTCGCTTTGGGCCTGCTCACGGTGCCGCTCTCGGCCTATCACATGGACGGCGTGCTGTTCGAAAAGCTGACGAGCTACGTCAAGGGCGTAGTGACCCTGGACGGCGGAGCGGCCGCTCTGATGGTCGACGTTCCGCTCACCTACAAGCTGCATGTTCTGCTCGGTTTCACCCTGTTTCTGGTCTCGCCGTTCACGCGCATGATCCACATCTGGAGCGGCGCCGGCGTGCTGGCTTATCTGTTCCGGCCTTACCAGATCGTACGCACGCCGAAAACGAGAGCGAAGGAGCCCGTTCGCTCATGAGCGTCTCCGTCAACGGCGTCGAAATCGCGGTCGAACCGGACGGCTCCTCCGAGCTCGTCGCCGCGCGCGAGCTGCTGCGACAACGGGCGGTCGCGGTCGGCCTGCTGGCCGGGAACGCGAATGAGAGTACGGCGATCGACGCTGCGATCGAGGCGCTGCTAGAGCGCGAAGTCGTAACACCTTCGCCCACCGACGACGAATGCCGCCGCTACTATGAAGGACATCCCCGCGAGTTCCAGAGCGGCGATCTCGTCCATGCGCGTCACATTCTTTTTCAGGTCACACCGCAGGTGCGCATCCCTGAAATCCGGGCCCGCGCCGAGGATACGCTGAACCAGCTGCTGCGCGAGCCCGAACGCTTCGACGCCCTGGCGCGCGAGCTCTCGAACTGTCCCTCGGGACAACAGGGGGGCAATCTTGGCCAGCTCGGGCGCGGCGATACGGTGCCGGAGTTCGAGAAGGCTCTCTTCAAGTTCGGCGCGTCCGGAATTCTCCGCGACCTCATCAAAACGCGGTACGGGTTCCACATCGTGGCCGTCGATCAAACTATCCTGGGCCAGACATTGCCCTTCGAGGCCGTGAAGAAGCAGATCGCCGAGCGGCTGCGTTCAAGCGTCGAGGAAAAGGCGGTCCGGCAATATGTAAGCGTACTCGCCGGCCAGGCGGAAATCCTGGGTGCCGATCTTGCGGGAACACCAACGCCGCTGGTCCAGTAGAACATCGCCGACGCTTGGAGATTGCGCGGGCTGAATAGATTCGAGTTAGCTGAACAGTGGAAGGCATCAGCGGCGAAAACGCTCCACACACCGACTGTTCCTGGCACTGACATAGACATTGAAGGACTGCCGAATCGCATGCGACTGAAGATGTTTCAGTCGCTGTGACCGCACCATCTCCGAACGGCCGCTCACCCTAGTCCGCCGATAGATTAGACGCTCTCCGCTGATACCCTTGGCGCCAACGGCGCGGCTGTTGTCATTGACGCCGAGCGCAGCGCGGTGGTTGTAGCGGAAATCGTATTCGGCCAGATAGCGGTGCAAATACTGTTCGCCACAATGCTGATAGGCGGCGGCGGGAGCCGGCGCTACTTCCCGGCGCTACTTCCCGGCGCTACTTCCCGGCGCTACTTCCCGGCGATGGTCATCGATTCCACGATCAAGGTCGGCGCGTCGGTGCCGTAGCGGAAGCGGAGATCGTTCGCCGCGACGAGGGTGCGGAACATCTCCTTGAGATTGCCCGCCACCGTCACCTCGCTCACCGGATAGGCGAGCTTGCCGTTCTCGATCCAGAAGCCGGCGGCGCCGCGGCTGTAATCGCCGGTGAGGCCGTTCACCCCGAAGCCCATCAGGTCGGTGATGTAGAAGCCCTGGCGGATCGCGCCGATCAGTTCCTCCGGCGAGCGTTCGCCCGGGGTCAGGTAAAGGTTCGTCGTGCCGGGCGAGGGCGGCGAGGAGGTGCCGCGTCCGGCATGGCCGGTGCTGGCGAGGCCGAGCTGGCGCGCGGAGCGCAGATCCAGCACCCAGCTCCGCAGGATGCCGTCCTCGACCAGCTTGCGCGTGACGGCGGCGATGCCCTCGCCGTCGAAGGGCCGCGAGCGGAAGCCGCGGCGGCGATGCGGGTCGTCCACCAGATCCATGCCCTTCGGCAGCACGAGTTCGCCCATGCTGTCCTTGAGGAAGCTCGTGCCGCGCGCGATCGAGGCGCCGTTGATGGCGCCGGCCAGATGCCCGACCAGGCTGTTGGCGACGCGCGGGTCATAGACGACCGGCAGCTTCGCGGTCGCGGCCTTGCGCGGGTCGAGCCGCCGCACCGCGCGCTCGCCGGCGCGCCGGCCGACGCCCGCCGGGTCCTCGAGGTCGCTGCGATAGACGCCCGAGGTGAAATCGTCGTCGCGCTCCATCGCGGTGCCTTCGCCGGCCAGCACCGAGACCGAGAGGCCGAAATGCGAGCGGCGATAGCCGCCGGCGAAGCCGTTGCTGGCGGCGATCGAGACCTGGCTGCGGCTCCAGCTCGCCTCCGCGCCCTCGGAATTGGTGACGCCCGTGACGGCGCGCGCGGCTTCCTCCGCCGCGGTCGCGGTGGCGAGCAGCCAGGCCGGATCGGGTTCGGTCGGATCCGCCATGTCGAGCCCGGGCCAGCTCCGCGCGATGGCGTCGGGATCGGCGATGCCGGCATAGGGATCCTCCGGCACGCTCTTCGCCATGGCGATGGCGCGCTCGACGATCTCGGTGCGCGTCGCGCTCGACATGTCCGAGCTCGAGACGATGGCCTGCTTCCGGCCGACGAAGACGCGGAGGCCGAGATCCTGCGCCTCGGCGCGCTCGAGCTTCTCGGGCTTGCCGAGGCGGAGCGACTGGGTGAGGGCGGCCGAGCGGATCAGCACCGCGTCGGCGGCGTCCGCGCCGGCGCTGCGGGCGCGGCGGAGGAGGTCGGCGAGGAGGTTCGCGTCGTCGGCCGCGGTCGGTTGCGTTTCGACGGGCTTCGCCATTCGGGCCTTCGCCTTCGGCAGGGCGCGCGGGGCCGGCTGATGGCGCGCCGCCTTCTCCCGCTCGGGCCCCGGACGCCGGCCGGGATCGCGATGGGTCAGATGGCGCTGCGCGCGCAGACGGCGCGAGGAGGGCGTGCCGGGTTTCGGCGTGGCCGAATTCGGCGCCGCTGATTTTGACACTGCGGACTTCGGCGCCGTTCCGGTCGTTTTCGGCGTGGCGGCCTTCGGTGCTGTCGCGGTCGTTTTCGGCGCGGCGGTCTTCGGCGCCGAAATTGTCGATTTCGACGCCGGACGGGGCGATTTCGACGCCGTTCCGGTCGTGTTTTTGGTCGTTTTCGACGCCCGACGGGGCGATTTCGTGCCGGATTTCGACGCGGCGGTCGCTTTTTGGGCCGGTTTGGACGCCGTTCCGGTCGCTTTTTGGGGCGATTTCGACGCCGGACGGGGCGATTTCGCGATCGGGCGCTTCGCGCCGGGACGCGGCGCCGGCGCTGCGGATGTTGCGCGCTTCTTCGCGGGAGCTCGCGTCTCGGCGACGGGACGCTTTTTCGCGACGCGACGCTTCGGCGCGCGTTTCGCGGATTTGCCGGCGGCGGATTTGCGCGCGGCGGATTTCCGCTTCGGCGCCGCTTTCTGCGCGCGCTTTGCAGTGGCTTTTCGCGTCGGCGCGCGCTTCGCCGCGGCTTTCCGCTTCGGCGCGCTTATCTTCTTCGCCGTCCTGGCGGCGGTCTTCTTCCCGGCGGCGCTTTTTTTCGACGCGGAACGGCTCTTCGATCGACGCGCGGCGGCCATCGTTGTCTCCGGACGGGGTTGGGGCTTTGAGTCGGCGCGGGGAAGCTTAGGCGGGCGGATCGGAAAGCGCAAAGCGGAAGAGCGGCAGGATGCGCCCCGGCTCGATCTCCGACGCCCGCCCGCCCGCCGGCCGGCAGCCCATCCGGCGATAGAAGCCGGCGGCGTTCGGATCGCTCTGCACCACCAGCGCCGCCGCCCCCATCCGCCGGGCCCGCTCGACGGCGTGTCGCCAGAGCGCGCGCCCGATCCCGCGGCCGATGAAGGCGGGCTCCACGAAGAAGAGGTCGAGCCCGACGCCGTCCGGTTCCGGCTCGAAGCCATAGACCCCGAGCAGCGCGGGCGCGCCGGCGCGTGCGGGATCGGCTTCGGCGACGTAGTGGGCGTTGTCGCGGATCATGCCGGGGAGGATCCGCATGACGCTGCGGCAGCGGGCGAGGAAGGCCGCGTCGTAATCCCAATGGGCCTTGGAGCGCAGGGCGAGCTCGGTCAGCGCCTCCGCCTCGTCGGCGCGCGCACGCCGGATGCGGAAGCGGAGCGTCGTGTCCGCTGGCCGCGCGGTCGGCGTCGCACCCGGTGGTTTCTCCATCGGGGGAAGTGTAGCGCCTCCGACGCGGATGTCAGCCGCAGCGCATCGGACGCACCCCCCGCCCTCGCCCTCCCCCGCAAGGGGGGAGGGAATTCTCGGACGTGCCGCATCGCCCCCTCCGAGGGGGAGGGGATTGGAAGTTCGTCGCTGCCTTCCCGCCGCGAGGGCGAGGGAATTCTCTGACGTGCCGCATCGCCCCCTCCCCCTCGGAGGGGGGAGGGAGGGGTGGGGGTGCGAAGGACTCCGCGCAGCGCCGCCGCGCGAAGCTCGCTATTTCCCCGCTGCGGCAGCGGCGCCCGCGCGAGCCCCGCTACTTCGCCGCCGCGGTGGCGCTGGCGATGCGGTTGGCGGCGCTGGTGAGGGCGCGGAGCGAGGCGGTCACGATGTTGGAATGCTTGCCGACGCCGAAGAGGGTGCGGCCGTCCTTGGCACTCACCTCGACATAGGCGATGGCGGTCGCGTCCGCGCCGCGGCCGACCGCATGCTCGCTGTAATCCACCACGCGCATCTCGATGCCGGCCTCGCGCGCGAGCGCATCGACATAGGCCGCGATCGGCCCGTTGCCCTGCCCGTGAATGTCGCGCTTCCGGCCGTCGATCTCGACGCTCGCGGCCATGTTGCGCTGCTCGGTCGCGTGGCTGTCCGGCAGCGTGCGGTGGTTGTGGAAGCGAAGCGGCCCCGGCGCCTCGAGATAGGTGCGCTCGAAGGCGCCCCAGATGTCGGCGCTCGAGAGCTCCTTGCCGCTCGCATCGGCGATCTCCTGCACCACCTGGCTGAACTCGATCTGCAGGCGGCGCGGCAAGGTCACGCCGTAGTCGCGCTCCAGCAAGAAGGCGATGCCGCCATTGCCGGACTGCCTGTTGACGCGAATCACCGCCTGGTAGTCGCGCCCCAGATCCTTCGGGTCGATCGGGAGATAGGGCACCTCCCAGAGCGGGCTGTTGCTGCGCTTGAGGGCGGCGAGCCCTTTCTTGATCGCGTCCTGGTGCGAGCCGGAGAAGGCGGTGAAGACGAGGTCGCCCGCGTAAGGATGCCGCGGATGCACCGGGAGCTGGTTGCAATATTCCGCGACCCGCCGGATCTCGTCGATGTCGGAAAGGTCGAGGTTCGGCGCCACACCCTGGCTGTAGAGATTGAGCGCCAAGGTCACCACGTCCACATTGCCGGTGCGCTCGCCATTGCCGAAGAGCGTCGCCTCGATGCGGTCGGCGCCGGCCATCACGCCGAGCTCGGCCGCCGCCACGCCGGTGCCGCGGTCGTTATGCGGGTGGAGGCTGAGCACGATCGAATCGCGCTGCTTCACGTTGCGCGAGAACCATTCGATCTGGTCGGCATAGATGTTGGGCGTCGCCATCTCGACGGTGGCGGGGAGGTTCAGGATCACCTTGCGGGCGGGTGTCGGCTCCCAAACATCCATCACCGCCTCGCAGATCGCGCGGGCGAACTCGATCTCGGTGCCGGTGAAGCTCTCCGGCGAATACTGATAGACGACTTCCGTCTCCGGCATCGCCTCGGCGAGCTCGCGTACGAGCTTCGCGCCGGTGACCGCGATGTCGATGATGCCCTTCTCGTCGAGCCCGAACACCACGCGGCGCTGCAGCTCGGAGGTGGAGTTGTAGAGATGCACGATCGCGCGGCGCGCGCCCCTGATCGCCTCGTAGGTGCGGCGGATGAGCGGCTCGCGCGACTGGGTCAGCACCTGGATGGTGACGTCCCCGGGGATGCGGTCCTGCTCGACGAGCTCGCGCACGAAATCGAAATCGGTCTGCGAGGCGGCGGGGAAGCCGACCTCGATCTCCTTGAAGCCCATGCGGACGAGCGTGTCGAACATGCGGCGCTTGCGCTCGGGGCCCATCGGCTCGATCAGCGCCTGGTTGCCGTCGCGCAGATCGACCGAGCACCAGATCGGCGCCTTCTCGATGGTGCGGCCGGGCCATTGCCGGTCGGCGAGTTTGATTGGCGCGAAGGGACGGTATTTCTCGCCGGGGACGAAGGCGGCGGGGCTTCTTTCCGTCGAGGTCCCGGGCGATCGGGCCGGATCGGGGTTCTGCGGCGGAACGTTATGGCGGTTCATGGTCTCTACTCCTCTGGGCGCGCCGTGACCCGCTTTGGGCTCAGCCAAGAATGGGGGCTTATCCCAACATGGGGCTCATCCAAGCACGCGAATTCGGATTTCGCGAAATGCGGAAGCGGCCTTGAAAGCGGCCGCCGGGCGGCCGATCGAACTCAGACCCGGCGACCGCTGCTAAGTCGCGCGCCGAGGAGCAGGCGCGACAGGAGCGCGGACGCGGAACGGCCGTCAAGCGCGGAGGCGATATTAAAGGTGCGAGATCGGGAGGGCATGGCGGAGAACCGGTTCGGGCTTCGACGGGACTTCCGGGACATGGGCGTCCCGGCCGCGTGCCGGCGTCCCTCAGGACGCCGGGCGGCTAAGTCGCAGTGAAAGCGCCCGGGTGGTCTTTGCCATGGAGGGGAAGGTAGGGGGACTAGAGGTGGGGGTCAAGGTAGAAGGATTCGCCCCTCTTAAAATGGGCGGAGATGTGAGATCCACCATGCCCGTCCGTCAACTAGGCCGAAGCTATCCATGATAAAGCACGCCAATAATTGCGCGCGCGCTCGTTACACTCTGAAACCCCTCGTGTGGCTTGCCAACGGAAAGGACTTGTGAGGAACCGAGGCCACCGATGCTTTCGAATTGCCGCAAATGACTAAGCTCGCTTGGAAGCGCG
>CAZMUZ010000077.1:0-18239 GCA_964569315.1 uncultured Rhodospirillaceae bacterium
GATGGTTTCCGGCCAACCGAGCCGTACCTCCTCCACCTCGACGCCGGCACTGCGCAACGCGTCTGCCGCCTCGCGCGTGTTGCGCTCGACCTCGGCATCGACCTCGAACACGTCGAGATCGATCGAGAGCGCGACGCGCCGGCCGCGAGCGTCCGGCAGGGCGGGCGGGATACGCAGCTTGGGGCGCACCGTGGCGATGTCCGCGAGATGCGGGCCGGCCATGACGTTCTGGAAGATCGCGCAATCGGCCACGGTACGCGCGAGCGGGCCGATATGGTTGTACCAATCCAGGCTGAAGGGCGGCGAGTCGGGATTGCGGCCGTAGGGCGGCTTGAACCCGACGACGCCGCAGGCCGATGCCGGTATGCGGATCGAGCCGCCGATATCCGACCCGTTCGCGAGCGTCGAAGAGCCTGCGGCGAGCGAGGCGGCCGAGCCGCCGGAGGAGCCGCCGGGGCTGTAAGCGAGGTTCCAGGGCGTGCGGCTCACGCCCCACAGGCGCGACCAGGTTATGGGCACGACGCAGAATTCGGGCGTCGTGGTGCGCGCATGCACGATGGCGCCCGCACGCAGGATACGTTCCGCGCTCGGGTTGGTGCGCTCGTCGACATGATCCTTGAGGAGCAGCGAGCCCTGGGTCGTGCGACGCCCCTTGAGCGGCGTCTCGTCCTTGATCGCGACGGCAAGTCCCTCGAGAGCGCGCGGCGATGCCTTCCCGCCGGCATAGCGCGCCTCGGCGAGCCGCGCCTTGTCGAGCGCCTCTTCGAAGTAGGTCGCAGTGAAGGCGTTGATCTTCGGCTCGACGGCTTCGGCCCGCACGATCAGCGCGCGCAGCAGTTCGAGCGGCGAAAGCGAGCGATCGCGGAAGCGGCGGAGCGCCTCGGCCGCGGACATATAGCAAAGCTCGAGATCGGCCATGGCAACCGTCCCCTTCTCCTCAATGACGCAGGTAAAATGCGAAGGGGCCGCCTAGGGTTGGCCCCGGACGGCCCCTCGCCTTATGTGCTCAGCCGCAAGCTCACGGCTTGCCGGTGTAGCCCGATGCCACGAGATCGCCCATCAGGCTGCAATCGACACCCTTCTCGGCCGGTGCCGGCGACTTCACCAGTCCGAGATCGCCCCAGCGCGCGGCGGCGATGTCGTAGGTCTTGAAGATCTGCCCCTTGATGAGACCGAACGGCATGTCGCCATCGGCTACACCGCAGGCAGTGGCGGCTTCCTGGAACGTGTAGAGATAGACGCCTTCCGTATCCATGGTGGTCCCGTCCTTGCCCAGCACGAACTCGGTATCGCTGACCGGCCATTCGAGGCTCTTAGACAGAATCTCGTTGCCCTCCGCCGGATGATCCCGCCACCACTGCACCGCATCCCAATAGGCCTTCATGACCTTGACGGCCGTTTCGCGATGCTCGGTGATGAACTTCTCGTTCATGTAGATCGCGTCGCCGATCATGGCCGTCTGCTGGAAGAGCGGCTGGTTCGATTTCGCGATCAGCGTGGCGCCAGGCAGATTTTCCATGATCTTGCTGGTCCACGGCTCATACATATAGGCAAGCGCGATGTCGCCACCGAGCAGCGCGCCGGCCGCTTCGTCGGCGTTGAGATTGACCCATTCCACGTCGTCGATCTGGATGCCGTTCTCCTGCAGCCAGAAGCCGACCAGCAGCTGACCCACGAAGGCTTCCGGCGCCGCGACGCGCTTGCCCCGCAGATCCTCGACCTTCATGTTCGGCGCCATCATCACCTGGTCGATGCCGTTGGAGAGCGTGCCGAGCGTCACCTGCCGGATCGGGAAACCCTGCTCCGCCGCGATCGGCGCATAGTCGATCGTGCTGCCATAGACCTGAAACTGATCGGCCGAGAGCATCGCATAGCCGCCGGTCGGGTCGTTGAGGACCGTCACCTCGATATCGAGGTCGGGTGCGAGGTTCTGGGTCTTCACGATTTCCCAGAGCGCGTAGGCCGGCCAGGACACCGCCGATGCGATTTTCACCTTCTCCGCCGCGGCCGCCGGCTGGACCGCCAGCCCCGCCGCGACCGCGAGGGCGCCGGCCAGGGTTACCGCCTGGCGGACGCTCTGCCATCTATCCTTTATCATCTCGAATTGCCTCCCTTCGATTTTCTCGAGCATCGGCGCCGACGTTTTCGAGCGTCGGCGCCGATGCTCTGCGAATTACCAGAACAGCATCGGGGTCTTGGAAAGGATTTCCGTTCCCGTCTTGGTGACGATCAAGTTCTGCTCGAAGCCGGCCGAGCCGACGCCCTCCTTGCCGAGGAACGCTTCGACGCCCAGCACCATACCCTCTTCGTACACCCTGTCCTTTTTGTTGGTCATGGACTCGCTGATCCAAGGCTCCTCCCAGAATTGGCCCACGCCATGGCCGAAAAGCGGCCATTTCACGGACGCCTGGTCGGCGGAGCTGCCGTAATCCTTGGTCATCTTCTCGCCGATCCTCGCGGTATCGACCACTTTCACGCCCGGCTTGATCGCGTCGATCACGGCGTTGACGATGTTGGCGCAGTACTCGATCAGATCGCGCTGCGAGTTGCTCGGCTTGCCGCCGACCACGGTGGTTCGGCCGGGATCGAGCCAGTAGCCCTGCCAGATCGGCCCGTAGACCCAGCCGCGCACGATGTCGCCCTTCTTCGGCGTGTCGAGGCTGTAGCCGGTCATCGGGTTGCGGCAGAAATACTGAATCGAATCGCCATGCGAGATCGGGATCATGTGGAAGGCGCCGCCCGAGCGGACGACCTCCGCCGCGGCTTCCGCCGCCGCGTCCGACTCGCGACGGCCCGCAATGAGGCCCTCGAACAGCTTGTCCAGCGCGCGGGTCACGATGGCGCCGCCGTGGCGGTAGCAATCGAGCTCGCGGGCGCTCTTGATCATCCGCACGTCGCTGAGCAGCTCGTCATCCACCACCCAGTTCACGTTCGGCGTCGCCGCCTTCAGCATTTCCCAATGCTTCATCGGCAGGAAGTCGGAACCGACCAGGGCCACCTTGCCCTTCGGCTTCGCTTCCTTGAGGGCGTCGGCGGTCGCGAGGATAGTGTTGTGCGACCAGCGGAAACGGTCGGTCGCGATGAGGTTGGGGTTCGGGTTTTCGTCGGCGATCAGCTCGGGCTTGCCGCTATGGCCCAGCACCAGCGAGGAGATCGCGCAGGCGGTACTCACGCCGTTGTCCGGCATCTGGCCGGACTGGGTCGAGTAATAGTTCGCGAGATAGACGACGTTGCCGCTCCGCTCGAACGTGCCGCCGGTACGGGCCCAGATCACCGCTGTCTCGTAGCCGCGATCGGCCATTACCTTGCGAACCCGCTGCCAGCGGTTTTCATATTCTTCCTGCGGGAAGTACTTCTCGACCATAGACGCTCCTGCTCCTACCGACCCGAGGATCTCCTGGGGGTCTTGCGTTGGCTAAAGTTGGCGGGAACTCGATCTCGCGCCGTTTTCCGATCGGCGATTTTGATCGCCTGCATCAACAACGGACTCTATTTTGATTGACTATACAATTGTTGCATGGAACAGAGTCAAGCGATCATCGATGCCCGCACTCCAACCGCACGATCGGCAGTGAAATGAATGTCGCCAGCCCTGTCGAAGGGCGCCGCGAAAAGTCCGACGTTACGCGCCGACGGCTGATCGAAGCCACGATCGAGGCCATCGCGTCGCGCGGCCTCGCCAAGACGACGATCGCGACGGTCGCGCAGATCGCCGGCCTCTCGCCGGGGCTCGTGGGTTTCCATTTCCGCAGCAAGAACCAGCTCGTGATGGAGACCCTCGCCTATCTGATCGAGCGCTGGCGCGCCGGCTGGGCCCGTATCGCGGCGAATCCACGGCTGTCGGCGGCCGAGCGGCTGCGCGCCATCATCGATCGAGAATTCAGCCCGGCCTGGTTCAACCAGCGAACGGTCGCGATCTGGTACGGATTCTGGGGCGGCGTGCCGACACAGGCCGCCTATCGCGAAATGTGCCTCGATGCCGAACGTTCGCAGACCGACGTGCTGGCAGACAATTTCCGGCTGTTGATCCAGGAAGGCGATTACCGGGACGTCGATGCGGGGGCGGCGGCGCGCGGGCTGAGCGCCCTCCTCATGGGCATGTATCTGACCTACGGGTTCGACCCGGAGCATTTCGACCGGCAGCAGGGCAAACGCATCTGCCTTTCCTACCTGGCCGGCTTCTTCCCGAAGCATTTCGGCCAGCCCTGGCAGCCGAGCCCGCCCGCGCCGGTGAGCGAGCTGCCGGCCGACAGCCTTTCGCCCGTCGCGGCGGTCGCGCCGACGCCGCGCGATCCCGGGGCCTGGGGCGTGACCGCGGAATATGGCCGCCTCCACGAAGCGCTGATGGCGCTGCCGCTGAGCCCGATTCCCGCGACGGCGCCCCGCCTTTCCAAGGCCGTCTTCTATGGCGGCATGCTCGCATCGGAGGCAGCGCTCCGCGCGGAACACCGTCGGTTGCGCGACGCCCTCGCCTTCGCCGAGGTGCAGGTGCATCTCCTGACGCCGGATCCGCAGCTTCCCTTCCAGCCTTGCGTGCAGGATATCGGCTTTCTGACGGCGCAGGGCGCGATCGTGGCGCCGCCGGCGGAGCCGCGGCGTGCGGGGGAAACGGCGTCGCTCCGCCGCTTTTACGACAGTATCGGCATCCCGATCGCCGACACCATTGCGGCGGGCGGCTTCGATGGCGGCAATGCGATCTTCCTGCGCCCGGGCGCGGTACTGCTCGGCTGCGACGCAAATCTCGACGGTTTTTCCGCCGCGACGCGGCTCGCGCGCCGGTTCGGGGATTGGGAGACGCGAATGGTGCTGCTGCCGCGGCCCTATCAACGGCTGGATGCGTTGATTGCGGTCCTCAGCGACCGCTATGTTCTCGCCTGCCGCGCGCTGCTGGCGCCGGAAATTGCCGATTGGATCGAACAACATGGGTTCCAGATCATCGACCACAACGAAGCCTTGGACAGCGACGGCGGAGGCTATCTCGCACTCGGCGCCGGCCGCATCCTCGTATCCGCGCCCGCGCGCCCCGTCGCGGAGCGCATCCGTGCGCTCGGGCTCGAGGCGATCGACGTCAGCCTGCAATCCTTCGCCTGTCTCGGCATCGGCTTGCGGCAGCTCGTCCAGCCATTGCGACGGGAGCCGGTGACGCAATGAGTGGTTCGAACTCCACCATCGCCGCCACCTCCGCGAGCGACAAGCCTTTGCCGCGGCGTCGCGAGCGCTGGCTCGAATTCAAGAAACCGATCCCGACCTGGGAACTGATCCTGCTCGGCCTGATCGTCTGGGTCCTGTTCTTCGGGATCTGGAAGCTCGTGACCGCGGTCGGCTGGGCGCCGCCGTTCCTTCTGCCGGCGCCGGACGCGGTCGCCATGACGCTCTATGAGCTCTTCGCCGACCGCGGCTTCCTAATGGACGTGCTGGTCAGCGTCTACCGCATCATCGTGAGCTTCGCCGTGGCCTGCCTGATCGCCGTACCGCTCGGCATCCTCATGGGGTCCTTCTCGCGCATCGAGGCGCTGTTCAATCCGCTGGTCTCGGCCTGGCGCTATCTGCCGGCGCCCTCCTTCATCCCGTTGCTGCTGATGTGGTTCGGCACGGACGATACCTCCAAGCTCGCCCTGCTCTTCATCGGCGTCGTCTGGTTCCTGATGACGCTGGTCATGGACCACACCAAGGCGGTGAAGACCGAGTTCATCCAGACCGCCCTCACCCTCGGCGCTAATCGCTGGCAGGTGCTCTGGACGGTGATCGTGCCCGCCGTGATGCCAAACGTCCTCATCACCATGCGCCAGATGCTGGCCGCCGCCTGGACCTATCTCGTCATCGCCGAGATCATGGCCGCAACCGATGGAATCGGGGCGATGATGATGCGCGCCAAGCGCTTCATCCATGCGGACGAGATCATGGCCGGCATCGTGATGATCGGCGTGCTCGGGCTGCTGTTCGACTATCTTTTCCGCGTGCTCGAGCGGATCCTGTTCAGCTATCAGGAGGAGACCTGAACCGTGGCTGCCCTCCAGCAAGCCGCTCGCCGGAGCGAAGCGCCGCTGAAGCTCGTCGCCTCCGACGTCCGCAAGGAATTCTCGCTTCGCAAGGGCGAGAAGATCACGGCCGTCGAGAAGATGTCGTTCGAAGTGCGCGAGAACGAGATGTGCATCCTGCTCGGGCCGTCGGGCTGCGGCAAATCGACCGTTCTCAAGATGGTGGCCGGGCTCGAAATGCCGACATCGGGCTCGATGCGCCTCGACGGGCGCGAGATCGTGGCACCCGGGCGCGAGCGGGGCATGGTGTTCCAGGCCTATACCTCCTTCCGGTGGCTCACGGTCCGGCAGAATGTCGAGTACGGGCTCAAGATCAACGGCATGGGCGCCAGAGAGCGCCGCGAGCGCGCCGAGTACTACATCGATCTCGTGCATCTCTCGAAGTTCCGCGACGTCTATCCGAAGCAGCTCTCCGGCGGCATGAAACAGCGTGTGGCGATCGCCCGCACGCTCGCCAACGAGCCGGCGTTGCTGCTGATGGACGAGCCGTTCGGTGCGCTCGATGCCGAGACGCGCTGGCACATGCAGGAATTCATGATCGAGATATTGGAGAACTCCAAGATCACCGTGGTGATGGTCACGCACGACATCGACGAGGCCCTCTTCCTCGCCGACCACATCGTGTTCATGTCCACCCACCCCGGCACCAAGCGCGAAGACCTCTGGACAGACTTCAAGAGCGGCGTCCGCATCCGCGACAAGGAAGAGATCCTCGGGATGGAGGGCTATCGCGACATGGAGACGAAGATCCTCCGCATGATGCGGGAGGAAAGCCTGTTGAAGAAGCAGCTCGCCTAGGCGCCCCAGGCGCCGACCGGTTCATTCCAGCCGTTGGAGCAGAAACCATGAGCCCCGTTGCCCGTTTCCGAGATCGAACCGTCCTCATTACCGGCGCCGGCTCCGGCATCGGGCGGGCCACTGCCCACCGCCTCGCGGGCGAGGGTGCCGCGGTCTTTCTGGTCGGCAAGACCGGGGCGAAGCTCGAGGCTGTCGCAGGCGAGGTGAAAAAGGCCGGCGGCAAGGCCGCCTTCGAAACGGCCGATCTGCGCAAGCCGGAGGATTGCCGGCGCGCGGTCGAGGCGGGCGCGAAATGGAATGGCCGGCTCGACGCCGTCGTGAACGGCGCTGGCACCTTTCCTTCGGCCCCCTTCCCCAGCCTCACCGACGAAGACTGGCAGCAGGCAATCGAAAGCAATCTCGCCGCCCCCATGCGGGTGACGCGCGCCGCGGTGCCGCATCTGAGGAAGGGCGGCGCCGTCGTCAATATCAGCTCGATCAACGCCGTCATCGGCGACAAGCTTTCGGCCTGCAGCCACTACTCGGCGGCCAAGGCCGGACTGCTCGGGCTCACGCGCCAGCTCGCCGTCGAGCTCGCGCCCGAGATCCGCGTAAACGCTATCGTGCCGGGTGCGGTGAAGACGCCGATGCTGGACGGGTGGAACGAGGACCCTGCGGACATGAAGGCATGGCTCGAGCGTTTCGTGCCGCTCAACCGCATCGCCCAGCCGGAGGAGATGGCCGGCGTAATCGCCTTCCTCGCATCGGACGATGCCAGCTATCTGACCGGTGCGACGATCGTGGCCGATGGCGGTGTCGCCATCGTGTGAGACGAGGCAGGGTCGAGGAGGTCGAAATGGAACCCGGCGCGTCGACATTCGCTCGCTATGGCCGCGGTGCCAAGCAGATTCCCTTTACTTCGATCCCCGTCATCGACCTTGCGTCCTTCCTTACCGGTGGGGAAACGGACCGTCGGCGCGTGGCCGCGGTGATCGACGATGCGTGCCGCAACGTAGGCTTCTTCTATATCCGTAACCATGGCGTCCCCGAGGCCGTCCTCGAACGCGCTTTTTCGGAGACGCGCCGTTTCTTTGCGCTGCCGATGGAGGAGAAGCGCCGCATCGACTTCCGCCATAGCCGGACGCGCGTGCGCGGCTTCATCCCGCTGGGCGAGTTGAAGGCGGATCCGAGCGCGAAGACGGATCATCAGGAAGGCTTTGATTACGGCGTCGAGCTGCCGCCGGAGGATCCCGACCATCGCGCGGGAAATATCCTGTACGGCCCCAATCAGTGGCCCGCCGCCCTACCGAGCTTCCGGATCGGGCTCTACGGCTACTTCGAAGCCATCCTCAAGCTCGGCCGCGAACTCTTCCGCGCCTTCGCCCTCGCTCTCGATCTGCCGGAGCATTTCTTCGACGACAAGATCACCAAGCCCTTGGCTCAGGGCCGCGCGATCTACTATCCGCCGGCCCCGCAGGACGTGCTCGAAGATCGGGAGCACTGGGGCATCGGGGCCCACTCCGACTATGAATGCTTCACGATCCTCGCGCAGGACGAGGTCGGCGGACTTCAGGTGCGGAATTCCGCCGGCGACTGGATCGAGGCACCGCCGATTCCCGGCTGCTTCCTCATCAATCTCGGCGACATGATGGCGCGCTGGACCAATGCCATCTATCAGTCCACCCCGCATCGCGTGCTCAATCGGAGCAACCGGGCGCGCTACTCGCTGGTACTGTTCTACGGCGCGAATTACGACGCCCGGATCGAGTGCCTGCCGACCTGTCAGGACGGAGACCGCCCGCCGCGCTACCCCGGCATCACCCAGGGCGCCTGGACCGAGAAGCAACTCGCCGACATTCTGATCTACGAAATGCCGCCCTCGGAAGCACGCTAACGCCGAGCGGAAGGCCGGCGCCAATCGCCGGCACGAAGCTCGCGGGGCAGCTCGTTCTTTGCGACTTTTTCTGTCGGGGTCAGCGGCAGCGAGTCCACGATCCGGATATAGCTCGGCACCATGAAATCGGCGACCCGATCCTCCATGTAACGGCAGACTTCTGCCGGATCGAGGTGCGTACCTGGCCGCGGCTGCACGGAGAGCAGCACATCCTCGTCGCCGAGTTCGCCCGGCACGGCGACGGCGGCCGCGATCAGCACGCCGGGATGCTCGCCCGCCACCGCCTCCAGCTCCTCCGCCGAGATGTTCTCGTCGCGATGACGGATCACGTCCTTCATCCGGCCGTGAAAGGTGAGATGCCCCTCCGTATCGAAGGAGCCGACGTCGCCGGTGTGGAACCAGAGATTGGCGAAACGGTCGAGCGTCGCCTTAGGGTTGCCGCGATAGCCGGTGAAGAGGCCGAAAGGCTCGTGCGGCCGGATCACGATCTCGCCGCGCTTGCCGGACGGGAGCCGCCGGTCGCCGGGATCGACCACCGCGACCTCGTATCCTTCATAGGCCTTGCCGCAGGACCCCGGCCGCGGCGCCCTGGCGGATGTGACAGCCACGGCCGCGCATTCCGAGAGGCCGTAGGCTTCATGGAGCGGAATGCCGTGCCGGCCGTGGAACCAGTCGCGGAGCGCGGCCGTGCCGCCGACGCCCACCCCCATCCGGATCTTGTGGCCCGCGGGCGGGTCGCCGAGCTTGCGCAGGATGGCGAGGATCGTGCCGACATAGATGAGCACGGTAGTGCCGGTGCGGATCGCATCCGACCAGAAGCGCGAGGCCGAGAACCGCGGCGCCATGATGAACATGGCGCCGCCATGCAGGATCGTGCTGAGGCTGAGCACGCTGTCGATATGGAAGAACGGCGTCACGAAGAGCCAGCGATCGTCCGGCCGGAGCCCGATGCGCGAGGCATAGGCATGACCGGTGACGACTTCGTAGGCGTGGGAGAGTTCGGGCCCCTTCGAGACGCCGGTCGTGCCGGAGGTGAACACGACGCGGCAGGGGGTGCCGGCCCCGACCGGGACCTTGGGGCGTTGCTCCCAGGGCGCGCGCAGCTCGCAGAGCCTCATCAGCTCCGCTTCGTCGATCCAGGCGATATTCCGGTCGCGCGCGCCATACGCCTCGACCTCGGTACGGAATTGCTCTTCGCAGACGATCGCCACCGCATCCGCGACCTCGAGCATGCCCCGCAACACCGGCCCCTTGTGCTGGCCATTGATCGCGACCTCGAGCAGGCCTGCGCAGGAGAGCGCATAGCGGAGGATCACGCATTCGAAACGGTTGGTGAGCAGCGTCGCCACCGCGGCACCCGGCGGAAAACGGCGCGCGAGTTCGTTGCCGAGGCCGGCAATCCGTTCGAGGCACTCGCGGTAGCTATAGATCCGGTCGCTGCCAAGATCGTGAAAGAAGGGCCGATCGACGCCGAATATGCGAGCGCGCTCCAGCAGATCGGGAACCGTCCGCCGCTCGATATCCTGAAGCGGCAGGACGGTGGCAGCCACTTCGCTCACCGGCGCGCGCCTTCTTTCTCGTCAACCCGCCAGCCGCGCAGCGCCTCTGCGGGCTCGATCTCGCGATAGGGGCGGCGGCGCGGCGGTGGCGCGCCGTCGCACCAGACCGGCAGCAGCACCTCGGCGAACGGATCGGCACCGCCCTCCCTCACCACCATCTTTCGTGCCTTGATATGCGGGTGCTCCGGCAGTTCGTCGAAATCGAGCACGGCGTGATAGCAGGTCTCCCGCTCCGCCAGCAGCGCGTCCCACTGGTCCCGCGTGCGCGTCTTGAAGAGGGCGGCAAGCTCGGCGATCAGCGCGTGCTGCGGCACCGGCTCCCACTGACGCGGGATCCATTCGGGTCGTTTCACCGCCTCGCAGAAATCGCGCCAGAACTTCTCCTCGACGACGCCCAGCGTGACGAAGCGATCGTCGGCGGTGCGGTAGACCTGATAGCAGGCAAGACCGCCATTGTAGTTGTTCGCGCCGCGCCGGGGCTCATGTCCCTTACGCAGGTTGTCGGTGAGATTGAGCGTAAGCCAGGAGAGCGGCGCTTCGGCGAGGCTCACATCGAGAAAGGCGCCTTTTCGCCGCTCGGGCCGCGCGGCAAGCGCAGCCAGGATCATGGTCGCCGCGAAGAGCCCGCCCGAATAGTCGGCGATCGTGGGATTGGTGATGACGGGCGTCTCCGCCGTGCCGGAAGCCACGAGCCCGCCGCCGAAAGCCATGTAGTTCAGATCATGGCCCGGCCGCAGCCGGTAGGGTCCGGTCTGGCCCCAGCCGGAGAGCGCGCAATGCACGAGCTGCGGGTTGATCTCGTCCAGCTTCTCGCGGCCGAAACCGAGGCGATCCATGACGCCCGGCCGGAAGGATTCCAGCAGCACGTCGGCGCGGGCAAGCAGCTTGGTGAAGTCGCGCCGCCCGTCATGCGACTTGAGGTCGAGCTTGACGATCGACTTGCTGCGGTTGACCACCTTGTACCAGGAAGAGACGCCGTCCGCATCGAGCGGCCCATCGGTGCGCTGCGGATCGCCCTTGGGCGGTTCGACCTTCAGCACGTCGGCCCCGAGATCCGCCAGGATCTGAGTCGTATAGGGACCCGGGGTGAACTGACTGAGATCGAGCACATGCGTCCCTGCCAGAAACTTGTCGATCATCTGCCTCTCCTTCCCGTCCCCCGGATCGCTCCGGGAGCCTGTCGGCCCGCCGCGACATTCCGCCCGCCGCCCATGTTACGCCTGCGAGAACGGCCGGCGACAGGGGTGGGCGCCGCAAGCCCGCATCAGGGTTTGGTCTTGCCGCGATCGGCAAAACCGCCCACGCCCTTCTTGAAGGAGTCGCTCTGTACCAGCGCGTAGTCGCCGAGATAGGCGAGCGCGTCGCCGGTCCGCACCGAGGCTTCGTAGCTGCTCATGATGATCCGCTTGAGGAGGCCGACCGTCGGGCCGTCGACCTTGGAGGCATAGTCGCGCGCCATCGCCTTCGCGGCCTCGAAGGCCGTGCCGGCGGGAACGATCTCGCTGACCAGTCCCCAATCCAGCGCCTTCTGCGCGTCGATCTGGCCACCGAACAACAGCATCTCCCGCGCCCGCGCGAGGCCGAGGGCGCGCGGCGCGCGGACCGTGCCGCCGCCGGTGGGCATCGCGTTCACCTTGATCTCCGGAAAGCCGAACTTCGATTCCTGGCTCGCGATCCGATAATCGCAGGTGAGAGCGAGCTCGAGGCCGCCGCCGAGGCAGAATCCTTCGATCGCCGCGATCGTCGCGCAGGGAAATTCGTCGAGCTCCGTCATGGTACTGAGGAAGAGGTGCGTGTGGTAGCGCGCATCCCGTTCCGAATAGCTCGCCAGCGCCTTCAGATCGGACCCGGCGCAGAACGCCTTGGTGCCCTGGCCCGAGACGATGATGACGGCGACGTCTTCGCGCCGGATTTTGGCGACCGCGGCGCCGATCTGCTCCAGCGCCTCGTTATCGACGGAATTGCGGCGATGTTCCCGCGCGATCGTGATGGTGGCGATGCGATCGGCGATGTCGAGCAGAACGGTCTTCTCAGTCATGGTTCGAACTTCCTGTGTCCTTGGCTTTTCAACGATGATCCTACCGCCCGCTTCTAGCGGTCGTATCGGAAGATTTTCTCCGCATTCCTGTAGAGAAGCTTTTCCTTCGCCGCCGGCCGCAGGGTGAGCCCTTCGATCTGCGCCAGCGATTCCGCATGCTTCACCAGCGGAAAGTCGGAGCCCCACAGCATCTTGTCCTGGCCCCAGGAATTGCAGAAATGCACCATCTCGGGCTTCCAGTATTTCGGCGCATAGGCCGAGGTGCCGAGATAGACGTTCGGATGTTTCGAGGCGAGCGCGATCGCCTCCTCGACCCAGGGCCAGCCCGTGTGGGTGCAGACGATGGTGAGCTCGGGGAAATAGAGCGCAATGCGGTCGAGCTTCATCGGCCGGCCGTTCTCGCTCGGCATGAAGCTCAAGGTGTGGCCCATCGAGAACACCGCCGGAATCCCGAGCTCCACGCATTTCGCATAGTAGGGGAAGTAGAAGGCGTGCTCGGGCCCGAGATCGAACCCGTGCGGATGCACGTGGATCCCCACGAAGCCGTATTCCTTGACCGATTTCTCCAGATGGCGGACGCCCTTGAGCGCATCATGCGGATTGACGCCGAAAAGCCCGTAGACGCGGCCGGGAAGCTGCTTCGAGACTTCCCATACCTCCTCCGGCGTGACGGAGAGATAGCGCCGCTGCTGCCGATAGCTCCAGCCCTGGAAGGCCGCGACATGCATGCGGCCGAGCCCGATCTCGTCGGCATAGGCCTCGAACTCCGGCACGGTATAACCCTTGAGCGTGCTGTGCCGCCCGACATTGTCGAAGACCTTGCTCTCCTCCTCGTCCTCGATGAAATGGGCGCGGATCGCCTCCGGGGTGAAGAGATGGCCGAGGATATCGACGGGTCGGGTGTTCATAGAAAACCTCTCATGGGGCGGATAGGCGGAAGCCGGGCGGCTCAGGATCCGAGTTGCGCACGTTCGTCGATCCAGCGGCGCGCCTTGTAGGTGCTGCGGTCGAGCGCGCCCGGCGCCAGGACTTCGACGGCGAAGCCGATCCCGATCTTCTGTCGCAGCGCCTTGACGAGCGTCTCCTGAAGCGCTGCGCGTTTCGCCCCGTTCAGCGAGGCGGTCGGCATGACGCGGAGCGTCGCGAGGTCGCCGGCGCGCTCGTCGGTCGTGAGGCGAACCTGATATTCCTCGACCTCGGGGTCGCCGAACAGCAGCTCGTCCACCGCCTGCGGCCAGACATTGATGCCCTTGATCTTCTTCATGTCGTCGATGCGCCCGACCGAGCCGATCTCGATGCCGGGCCAACTCCGTCCGCAGGGGCAGGCGCCCGCCGCGCGGTAGACCGCACGGTCGCGAGTCCGGCAACGGATCATCGGCACGTCGGTGCGATAGAGGCTGGTAACGACGATCTCGCCCGCCTCCCCGTCTTTCACATGGCGTCCGGTCTCGGGGTCGACGACCTCCAGCAGCACATAGGGATCGACATTGTGGAGGATGCCGGGCCGCTCTCGCGTGCCGATGCCGTGCTCGCAGGTGAACATGTGATCGACCGCCATCTGGGTCAGGCCGTAGCGGTCGGCGGCACGCGCCTTGAATTGCCGCTGCAGCTTCTCGAACCAGGCGATGGAGGCTGCCTCCGCGCCGGTGAGAAGGATCTCGACGCCGAGCGCACCGACCTCGTCGCCCGCGACCGCGGCAAGATGGCCGAAATAGGAGGTGGTTCCGTAAAGTGCCCGCGGCCTGAACCGCCTGGCGAGAGCGAGACGCTGCTCCGTATCGTAAAAGGCGACGGGGAAGACCGACAGGCCGTAATCGAGGGCTGCGTGATACTCGCCCCGCCCGCCCGCCAGCAGCGCCACATGCATGGTGAGGAAGGTCCGGTCGGCCCGCCGCATGCCGGCCCAGGCGAAGTAGAAGCTGTGGACCCGATTGTGGTTGGCGAGGTCCTCATCGGTCTGGAGATGGATTTCTACGCCCTGACCGGAAGTACCGCTGCTGGTCATGGTGATGAGCGGCTTGCCGAGTCCCATCACATGGCGGTGGCGGCGGCCATAGGGCGGTTCGGCCTCCTGGTCCTCGATGAACATCGCCTTGTCGACCATCGGCACGGCGGCACTGAAATGCGACAGATCGTCGATGCGGTCGAGATCGACACGCGCCTTCTGCCAATGCTCGCGGAAGAAAGGGTTCACCTCCCAGGTGCGGGCAAGAAGCGGCTTCAGCTTCGCCATCTGCAGGGCGCGCAGCCGGTCGGGGGCCGCGAATTCGAGCTCCGCATCGAGGACCCGCCGCTCAAGGCCGGGCATGGCGCCTAGCGTCCGCAGGGCGCCGCAGCGCCACGAAAGAGGAGTAAATCAGTCATCTGACGCGTTGATTCGGTCGATCTCTTCCAGCGTCAGGCCGGATTTCTGAAGCTGCCGGCCGATCGACCAACGCTGGATCTCGTTCGAACCCTCAAAGATTTGCAGCGCCTTGCAGTCCCGCATCAACCGCTCGATCGGATAGCTCTTGGTGAGACCGACAGCGCCCAGAACCTCGGCCGCATCGACCGCCGCCTTCATGGCGAGGTCGGATGCGGTGAGCTTGCTCATGCCGGCATAGAGGCTGGCGAGCCGCGAGGGGCCGCGCCGCATGATCGTGACGGCCTTCTCCCAGAGCGCGCGCGAGGAAGCGAGCTCGGTCGCGAGATTGCTCAGGATGAACTGAAGTCCCTGGTGCTCGATGATCGGCTTGCCGAACTGGATGCGCGTCCGCGCATATTCGACCGCCTCATGGATCGAGGCCGCCGCGGCGCCGAGCGAGATCGCCGCGACATTGAGCCGGGACTCGTCGAGCGTGCTCATGGCCAGGCGGAAGCCCTCGCCTTCCTGCCCGAGCCTTGCCTCGGCCGGAACGCGCACCTCGTCGAACACTACTTCGGCGGTCGGGCTGCCGCGCAGCCCGAGCAGGTCCTCCGGCTTGCCGACGGCAACGCCCTTGCTATTGATCGGCACCACGAAGCCGGTCATGCCCTTGTGGCCGGCCTCGGGGTCCGTCTTGGCGAAGACGACGGCGATGTCGGCGACCGGCGCGCTGGTGATCCAGGCCTTGCGGCCGGTGATGACGTAGTCGCCGCCATCGCGGCGCGCCATGGTACGCATCGCCGCCACGTCGGACCCGCCGCTCGGCTCCGAGAGGCAGAAGCAGGGGACGATCTCGCCGCGCACCAGCGGCGGCAGATAGGCCTGCTTCGTCCGGTCGGTGCCGCCGGCCAGGATCGGCAGGATGCAGTCCCCCAAATTGGAGACGGAGAGCGAGAAGGCGACACTGTGGCGGGCGAGCCTCTCCGCCACGAGCAGCGGCGTGACGAGGTCGGGTCCCGATCCGCCGAAGGCTTCCGGCGCGTAGAGCCCGAAGAGGCCGAGCGTGCCGACTTCCCGGTAGAGATCGCGCGGGAACTCGGCGCTCGCGTCGATCGCCTTGACCCGAGGCGCAAGACGCTCGCGGATGAAGCGATCGAGGTTCGCGAGAATCTCCCGGCGCGCCGCATTGTCGAGGCTGGTCGTGTCCGTGGCGAGATCCAAGGCGGTGCCCGTCCTTCGGCGGGACCTTCCCCGCTCGTTCCGCAGCTTGCCGCGTTCGGCCCGGCAAGTGAACAATTAAATAGACATTGGCGACCGAGAAGGGCCTGTAAAACGCTCGATCTCCCTGCGAACGGCCATTTCTCTAGACAGAATCATCGAACCCGAGCCGGTCAAACGCTCCGGTTGAGGGCGCCGTCGGCGATGATGTTCTGTCCCGAGATGTAGCCGGCATCGTCGGACAGCAGAAAGGCGATGGTCTTGGCCATCTCGCCCATACTGCCGCGGCGACCGAGCGGGATCATCCGGTGAATGTCCGTCTGCTCGATATCCACGTTCTCGAGGAAACCCGGCAGCAGGTTGTTCATGCGGATGCCATGGCGTCCGTAACGGTCGGCATAGAGCTTCATGAAGCCGTGCAGCGCAAGGCGCATCGGACTCGCCGGATAGACGCTGCGCGGCTGAATCGCCTCGACGCCGGAAAGATTGACGATGGCGCCGCCGCCGTTGCGGATCATCGGCTCGGTCACCAGCCGGCAGACCCGGACGACGTTCAGCATCAGCGTATCGAGCGCATCGTGCCAAACTTCGTCCCCAAGCTCGAGCAGCGGCGCCTCGGAATTGGGATCGTAGGTGGTGCTCTCGACCGTGACCGGCCCATGGGATTCGAAGCCGTGGTTCTTCAGGATCGCCGAATAGCGCCCGGTGCTGTTGACCACCGCGTCTATCCGGCCGTAACGCTCGAGCGTTTCCGAGACCAGACGCTGCAGATCTTCCGTCTTGGTCACCGAGCCGGAGATACCGAAGCCGCCGAGCTCCTTGCCGAGCCTGGCGCTGGAATCGGACAGCGACATCAGCCCGAGCCTGTAGCCCCGGGCGGCAAGCTCGCGCGCCGCCGCCTCGCCGATGCCGTGCCCCGCCGCCGTAACGATCGCTACCTTGCCTTTCATTGTCCGTCCCCCTGCCCTGCACCCGCTCGTAAGCGATCCCGTGCATCGCACGAACGGCGGCCGGCAGCAACCGCCCTGCCGGCGCGACCGTCGCTGCGGTTTTCACATGACTTCCCGGTCAAGGTCGCTTGAGCAGGCAGCCTCGCGGCGCCAAGATACCGGCAGGACCTCGGACGTCATGGCGCCCGCAGGTCGCGGCAAGCCGACGGTCGCGTAAGCGACGCGCTGGCGCTCAGGGGAGACACTCATGGATCTCATCTTGCGACGCGCGCGGCTGCTCGACCGCGGAGACCAGCTTTTCGACGTCGGCATCCAGGACACGCGCATCGCCGCCATCGAGCCGCAGCTCCGGGCCGACGGCGAGGAGCTCGATCTCGAAGGCCGGCTTCTCTCCCCGGGCTTCATCGAAACCCATATCCATCTCGACAAATCCTGTATCCTCGACCGCTGCAAGGCCGAGAAGGGCGATCTCGACGAGGCGATCCGGGAGGTCGCGGCGGCCAAGAAGAAGTTCACGCCGGACGACGTCCATGCGCGGGCCCGCCGCACGATCGAGAAATGCATCGCCAACGGCACCACCCATGTGCGGACGCATCTCGAGGTCGATCCGGGGATCGGCCTGCGCGGCCTCGAGGGCGTGCTGCCGCTCATCGACGAGTACAAATGGGCGCTCGATCTCGAGATCTGCATCTTCCCGCAGGAAGGGTTGCTCAACAATCCCGGCACGGACGAGCTGATGGTGGAGGCGCTGAAGCGCGGCGGCCGGGTCGTGGGGGCAGCGCCCTACACGGACAGCAACCCGCCCGGCCAGATCGACCGCGTTTTCGAGATGGCCCGAGAGTTCGACCTCGATATCGACATGCATCTCGATTTCGGTGCCGACCCGAAGAGCCTCGACCTGCTGCAGGTCTGCGACCTCACCGAGCGCTTCGGCTATGGCGGCCGGGTTTCGATCGGCCACGTCACCAAGCTCTCCGCCGCCGAGCCCCATGCCTTTCTGTCGGCCGCGCAGCGCATGGCCGATGTCGGCGTCGCGCTGACGGTGCTTCCCTCGACCGACCTCTATCTCATGGGCCGCAATCTGGAATATAACCCGACCCGGGGCGTAACGCAGGCTCACAAGCTGCTGCATCGTGGCGTCAACTGCTCGCTTTCCACCAACAACGTGCTCAACCCCTTCACGCCCTTCGGCGACTGCTCGCTCCTGCGCATGGCCAATCTCTACGCCAACATCTGTCATGTGGGCGCGAAGCAGGACATCCGCGAATGCTTCAACATGATCACGACCCGCTCGGCCGCCCTCCTGCGGCTGCCGAACTACGGCATCGCGGCCGGCAATCCGGCGGACCTCGTGGTGCTCGATTGCTTCTCGCCCGAGAGCGCCGTCGCCGCGCTGATCGCACCAGTCTATGCCTTCAAGC
>CAZMUZ010000078.1:0-18029 GCA_964569315.1 uncultured Rhodospirillaceae bacterium
TAGGCGACCTTCCAGGCGCCGCCGTGATGGCCGTGGCCGTGGCCCTTCTTGACCTTCTTGATGATGATGGTGGCGTCGGCCATGGCGAGACTGCGATCAGACCGGCGGAAGCGCCTGCACCGCCTCTTCGACCTCGTAGAAGGTCGGGCGGACATTCTCGAGCAGCGCCTTGCGCGCGAACTCGACGGAAACCGCCGGCGGGTTGCCCTGCATATGGGCGAGGATTCCCGCCTTGATGCATTGCAGATATTTGGCCTCGGCGTCGTCCGCCGACTTGCAGGCCACCGCGAGCGGAGCGAGGAAGCCGTACGAGAGGAACACGCCGAGGAAGGTGCCGACGAGCGCGCCGCCGATCAGGTGGCCGAGCACCTCCGGCGGCTCCGTGATGGAGCCCATGGTCTTGATGACGCCGAGCACCGCGGCCACGATGCCGAGCGCCGGCATGCCGTCCGCCATGGACTGGATGGCATTGGAGACCTGGAGCTGTTCCTGGTGGTGGGTGTCCAGCTCCTCGTCGATCAGCGCCTCGATCTGGTGCGGGTTGTCGGTCCCGAGCGTCAGCATGCGCAGATAGTCGCAGAGGAAGACCAGCGCGTGGTGGTCGCTGGCGAACTTGGGGAACTGCTGAAAGAGGCTGCTTTCCTCGGGATTCTCGACGTGGGATTCGAGCGCCAGCATGCCCTTGGTCTTGGCGAGCTTGAAGATCTGGTAGAGCAGGCTCAGCAGCTCGATATAGCTTTCCTTGTTGTGCTTCGCCCCCTTCAGGATGCGCATGACCGCATTGGCGGTGCGCTTGAGAACGAAAGGCGGATTGCCGATCACGAAGGCGCCGACGGCCGCGCCGACGATGATCACAGCCTCGAAGGGCTGGATCAGGACGGCCAAATGACCACCCATCGCCGTGTATCCGCCAATGACGCTGGCGATGACGACGACGGCACCGATAATAACGAACATGGGCCGCGGACCCCGACGGAACGCTTTGGTCTTCTCTGGCCCAGAAACTCGCCGATCGGGGTTAAAATCCGGTTTAGCGCGGCTTAATTCAGCGCCTGATCGAGATCATGGATCAGGTCGTCGAGATCCTCGATCCCGACGGAAAGCCGCACCAATCCTTCGCCGATGCCGAGCCGCACGCGCTCTGCCGCCGGGATCGAGGCGTGGGTCATGATGCCCGGATGCTCGATCAGGCTCTCGACCCCGCCCAGGCTTTCCGCCAGCGCGAAGATTTCGCAGCGCTCGAGGAAACGCCTGGCGGCCGGGAGCCCGCCCTTGAGATTGGCCGACAGCATGCCGCCGAATCCATGCATCTGGCGCCGGGCGAGCGCATGGTGGGCATGGCTCGGCAGCCCGGGGTAATGCACGCGATCCACGGCGGGGTGGCGCTCCAGCCACTGCGCGATGGCGAGCGCGCTCGCGCAGTGGCGTTCCATCCTGAGCGCCAACGTCTTGAGGCCGCGAAGAGCGAGGAAACTGTCGAAAGGCCCCTGGATGCCGCCGACCGCATTCTGCAGGAAGCCGAGCCGTTCCCGGAGCTCGGCATTCTCGCCGACGATCGCGAGCCCCCCGATCATGTCGGAGTGGCCGTTCAGATACTTCGTGGCCGAATGCATCACCAGGTCGAAACCGAGATCGAGCGGGCGCTGCACATAAGGGCTCGCGAAGGTGTTGTCGGCGACCGCGATCAGCTTGTGCCGTTTCGCGATCTTCGCCACGGCCTCGAGATCGACCAGCCGCAGCAGCGGATTGGTCGGCGTCTCGACCCATACCATGCGGGTTTCCGGCGTGATCGCCGCCTCGAGCCGGGCGGCGTCGGTCAGATCGACGAAGCTGAAGCGGTGGCCGGCCGAGCGCTCGCGCACCCGCGTAAAGAGCCGCCGCGTGCCACCATAGAGATCCTCCATGGCGACGATATGCGAGCCATGCTCCAGCAGCTCGAGGATGGTCGAGATCGCGGCGAGGCCGGAGGCGAAGGCGAAGCCCGCGCTGCCGTTCTCGAGGTCGGCGGCGCAGCGCTCATAGGCCATCCGTGTCGGGTTCTGGCTTCGCGCATAGTCGTAGCCCTTATGGACGCCCGGACTCTCCTGCACGAAGGTGGAGGTCGCGTAGATCGGCATCATGATGGCGCCCGTGGTCGGGTCGGGGGTCTGGCCGGCATGGATGCCTCGCGTCGCGAAGCCGCGGCGGTTGCCGCGGGCGGGCTTGGCGGATTCGTCGGGCGGGCTCATCCGAACCTCATCTGATATTGCGGCGAAGGTGATTGAGCAGGTCGATCCGGGTGATGAGCCCGACGAGCTTCGGACCCTGCATCACGATCGCCACATGGTCGCGCGCGAAGATCGGCAACAGGTCTGACATCGGCGCCCCCGCGTCGATGGTCTCGAGCTTCGAGGTCATCGCATCGCGCACCGGCTTCGCGAAGCCCTCGGCGTCCTTGGCGACCACCATGAGCAGGTCGGACTCGTCGAGAATCCCCACGATCCTGCCGTTCTCCAGCACGGGAAGCTGCGAGATGTCGTAGAGCTTCATCCGCCCGTAGCCGATATTGAGGGTATCGTCCGGCGAGAGCGTGACCGTGGCGCGTTCCTCATGGCGTCGCGGCACCAGATCGCCGAGGTCGCCGCGCTGCGGCCGGTCGAGCAGCCCCTGGTCCAGCATCCAGAAATCGTTGAACATCTTGGAGAGATACTTGTTGCCGCTGTCGCAGACGAAGCTGACGACGCGCTTCGGCCGGGTCTGCGCCCGGCAATAGCGGAGCGCCGCCGCGAGCAGCGTGCCCGACGAAGAGCCGGCGAGGATGCCCTCGAGCCGAAGCAGCTCCCGCGCCGCTTCCAGGCTTTCGCGATCCTCGACGACATAGGCGTGCTTCACCAGCGAGAGATCGCAGTTGGGTGGCACGAAATCCTCGCCGATGCCCTCCACCAGCCAGGAGCCCGGCTCGATCATCCTGCCGGTCTCGACCAGCGGTGCCAGCACGGAGCCCTTCGGATCGGCCAGCACCATCTCGACATGCGGCGCGGTCTCCTTCATGAAGCGGCCGACGCCGGTCAGCGTCCCGCCGGAGCCGACGCCGACCACCACCGCATCCAGCGACTGTTCCATCTGGTGCCAGATTTCCGGGCCCGTCCCGGTTTCATGGGCGCGGGGGTTGGCGGGGTTGGCGAACTGGTTGACGTAGAAGGCATTGGGCGTTTCGCGCGCGAGCCGCGCCGCCATGTCCTGGTAATAGTCGGCATGGCCCTTGCCGACGTCGGAACGGGTCATTCGGACCTCGGCGCCGAGGGCCTTCAGATGGAATACCTTCTCCTGCGCCATCTTGTCGGGAATGACGAGCAGCAGTCGATAGTTCTTCTGCGCCGCGACCAAAGCGAGGCCGAGACCGGTATTGCCGGCGGTCGCCTCGATCAGCGTGCCGCCGGGCCCGATCTTCCCTTCCCGTTCCGCGGCCTCGATCATGGAAAGCGCGATCCGGTCCTTGATCGAGCCGCCCGGATTCTGGTTCTCGAGCTTGAGGAAGAGCCGGCAGGGCCCGGTATCGATATGGCGCACCTCGACCAGCGGCGTATCGCCGATCATCGCCAGCACATTGCGATAGGTGGCTGCCATGCCGTGCTCCCGCGAACGATTCCCCACCGAGGGTGCGCCGCCGCGTGCGGGCTGGCAAGTGGCCCGATCGTGTCGCGCTATTGCGGCGCGTCGATCGAGCGGCTGCCGAGCAGGCGGCAGGGGAACCCGCCGCTGTCGAGCTTCGAGACGATCTCGCGCACATGCTCGGCGTTACGGGTCTCGATCACCGCATCCACGTCCGCGAACTTCACCGGCAGGTCGTAGAAGAGCCGCTGGTGATGAATCTCGATGATGTTGCCGCCGCTCTCGCCGATGAGCCTGGCGACGGCGCCGAGCACGCCCGGCGTGTCCGAGATCTCGATGCGAAGCGTGATGACCCGGCCGTCGCGCACGAGACCGCGCATCAGCACCTGGGAGAGCATGCGCACGTCGATATTGCCGCCGCAGATGACGATTGCGACCTTGCGACCCCGGAACCGCTCGGGATGGTCGATGAGGGCGGCAAGCCCCGCGGCGCCGGCGCCCTCGGCCACCAGCTTCTGCACCTCGACCAGCATCTGCACGGCGCGCTCGATCGCCGCCTCGGAAGCCAGCAGGATCTCCGGCACGAGCTTTTCGACGATGGCGCGGGTGAGGGCGCCCGGCGACTTGACGGCGATGCCTTCGGCGATGGTGAGGCCGCCAGAGGCCGGCTTCTCGCCGCGGACCGCGTTAAGCATGGAGGGGTAGAGAGCGGCCTCGACGCCGATCACCTCGATGCGGGGCGCCAGCGCCTCGATCGCGGTGGCGATGCCGGCGATGAGGCCGCCGCCGCCGATCGGGACCACGACGCAGTCGATGTCGGGGCGATCCTCCAGCAGCTCGAGGCCGATCGTGCCCTGGCCGGCGATAATCCGCGCATCGTCGTAGGGATGGACGAAGATCAGCCCTTCGCGCTCAGCGAGGTCACGGGCGAAGACGGCGGCGGCATCGATACCGTCGCCTTCCAGGACGACCCGCGCGCCATAGGCGCGGGTGCGCTCGACCTTATTGAAGGGCGTGCCCTTCGGCATGACGATGGTGGCCGGAATGCCGAGCCGTTGGGCATGAAAAGCCACGCCCTGGGCATGATTGCCGGCCGACATGGCGATGACGCCGGCCTTGGCTTCGGCCGGGGTCAGGCTTTTCAGCTTGTTGAGCGCACCGCGGTCCTTGAAGGAGCCGGTATATTGCTGGTTCTCGAGCTTCAGCAGCACGGAGGCGGCGCCCAGCGCCTCGGCGATGCGCGGCGCGCTGACGGCGGGCGTGCGCACGACCTTGCCTTCGATCGCGGCGGCGGCCGCACGGATATCCTCGAGACTGACGCTCATGGCGTAGCGGCGGCTTCTCCCTCGCCGGGCGGCCGGAGCAGGAGGCGTCCGCCGGTTGCATCTCCGACGATAGTCGTCCCGGTGCCGTCGCGCCAGCGTTGCAATTGATCCGCGTAGTGCGGCGAAAGCGGATTGCCCGACTGGCCGCCCGCGATCACGAACTGCGACCGCGCAGGATCGGCGAGGTCATAGACCGCGCGATAGCCGGCGCCATGCAGGTCGGGGAAGTCGACCCGGTCCTGGCGGGGCAGGGCGGTGGCGCGATTGATCGTGTAATTGTCGCCGTCGGTCTCGAGATCCTGACGGGTGAGCCAGTCGAGCGGGCCGAGCCGGCTGAAGACCGCGTGCGCGAAAGGCGCGTGATGGGCCTGCCCCCAGCGCCAGCGGCTCGCGTCCTTGCCATAGGGCGCGACGAGGTCGGCGAGGGTCCGCTGCAGGGCCGTGGCGACGGTCACGGCGCAGCTTTCCGGCTCGGGCGTCGACAGATTGTCGCACCAGGCCCGGTCGGACGGCACATCGCCGAAGAGCACGCGGCCGATCGTCTCAGCGTTCCACCAGTTATATTCCCCGAAAAGGTCGCCGAGCTCGTCGGCGAAAAGCGCTTCGTTGAGACGGACGATCCAGGCGTTGAAGATCAGCGGCTGCGGCGCGTCGCGGTCGGCACGGAAATCCCAGTCCCGCAACAGATCGAGCACCTGGGCTTCGAAGGCATCGACGCCGGTCGGGCTCGATGCTGCGAGCTCGACGAGCTTCGGAAGCAGGCTTCGCGCGGCGAGCGACAGCGTATCCACCTGGAGTCTGGCCATGCCGTCCAGCGTGATCGGGCCGGCGGCGGCTTGTTCGGCGATGTCCTCGAGGATGCGGTCCACGCGATAGGGCGCGTCGAAGCGGGCACCCACGAAATAGGGATAGTAGGGCGGCCGGATGTCGTTGTTGGCGGTGGCGATGACGCCGTCTCCGGGATCGGCGCGCTGCGGCAGCTCCAGATCGTCGAGCAGGCGCTCCCAGTCATAGGTCGCGTCGGCGCCGGGCACCGGCATCTGGCTTCCGCTTTCGAGCGTGCGACGCACCGGGATACGCCCGGCGGCGAGGAAGCCGATCCGTTCGCGATCGGCATAGACGATGTTCTGCACCGGGCAATCGAACAGGCTGAGGGCGGAGCGGAACTCGCCGGCATCCTGCGCTCGGTTCATGCGATAGAGCGCTTCCGGCGTGCGAACGCTGCCGTCGAGGCAGGCCCAGGCGAGGGCGACGACCTGATCCGGCCCCGCGATACCCGCGGCGCGTCCGATATCGGAGATCACCGGCCCGTGCCGCGTCGAGCGCACCGTAAATTTGACGTCCGGCGCGCCGCGCACCTGGATGGTTTCCTCCCGCGTCTCGAAGGGCCGGGGTCCGAGCGGCGTCATGTAGTGGTTGGGCTGGCCGCTCGCGAGCGTCTCGATGAAGAGGTCCTGATTGTCGGCGACCGTGGTGGTAAGCCCCCAGGCAACGTTGTCGTTCTGACCGAGCACCATGAAGGGGACGCCGGGCGCCGTCGCGCCCGTCATGCTGCCCTGCGGCGTCTCGATGCGCGCCAGATACCACTGGATCGGCAGACCGAGGCCGAGATGGGGATCATTCGCCAGCATCGGATGGCCGGTGTCGGTGAGGCGACCCGCGACCACCCAGCTATTGGAAGCGCCGGACAGCGCCGGCAGGCCCGGAAGTCCGGCGGAAGCGGCGCGCCAGGCGGTCGCGGGATCGATCGCGCCTTCGACGACCTCCGGCAGCGTCGCGGGCCAGAGGGATTCGAGCTGAGCGGGGGTGAGCTTGCGGGCGAGGCCGGCACGCAGCCATTCGTCCTGCCAGTTGCTGCTGAGCTGATATGCCATGAGCCAACCCCAGAGCAGCGAGTCCTGGGGGCGCCAGGCCTGCGGCTCCGTGCGCAGCAGATAGAACTCGGGCGGCCAGGCGCCGCGATGCCCGCCGATATAGGCGTTCACCCCGTCGCTATAGGAATTCAGCAGCGCCTGCAGCTCGGGCGGCTGCCGCGCGAAGCTCTCCGCCGCGAGCGAGGCGAAGCCGAACAGCCGCATCATGCGGTCGGTTTCGACCGTCGCCGGGCCGACGACCTCGGAGAGCCGTCCGCTTGCGAGACGGCGCTGGAATTCCATCTGGAAGAGCCGGTCGCCCGCATGGAGATAGCCGAGCGCGAAGGCCGCATCGCGTTCGTCGCCGGCATAGATCGTCGGCACGCCGGCAGCGTCGAAGCGTATCTCGACCGGCTGCGCGAGACCCGCCAGAACGATCTCGCCGTCATGAACGGGAAGGGCGCTCCTGAGCCAGAGCCATAGCCCGGCAAGGGCGAGCAGCAGAATTCCGGCGGTGGCGGCGGCGCCCCAGAGCGACCAGCGCAGCCAGCGCCTTTGCTTCATCTAGGGCGCGCCGGCATCTAGAGCGCGCCGGAGTCGAGGTCGGCGAGGATCCGGGCGCGGTCGCCGTCGAGCTTCGGCACCGGGCCCCGCTGCGGCACGTCTTCGAAGCCGGTCATCTTGATCGGGTTGCCGGCCACCTTGAGCGCGCCGAAATCCGGATCGTCGATGCCGACCACCATGTTGCGGGCGGCGATCTGCGGGTCCGCAAAAAGGGCAGCCACGTCGTTGATGGGTCCGGAAGGGATGCCGGCGGCCTCGAGCAGCGGCAGCCAGTGGGCGCTCGTCCCAGTGCGCAGAACCGCCTCGATCTCCGCCTGCAGCGCCTCGACATGCTCGGCCCGGACCGCATTCGTCGCGAAGCGCGGATCCTTCGGCCATTCCGGCCGGCCGAGCGTCTGCGACAGCTTGACGAAAAGCGCCTCGGTGCCGGCGGCGACGATGATGTGGCCGTCGGCCGTGGCGAAGGCGGCGAAGGGCGCGATCGAGGGATGGCGGGCGCCGAGCGGCGCCGGCGCCTTGCCGGTCGCGCAGTAGCGGGTGATCGCGTTCTCCAGGATGGCGACCTGGGAATCCAGCATCGCCACGTCGATCTTGATCGCCTCGCCGCTGCGCTCGCGATGGAGAAGCGCGGCGTTGACGCCGATCGCGGTGAAGAGCCCCGCCGCGAGGTCGCCGATGGAAGACCCGACGCGCACCGGCGGCCTTCCGACCTCGCCGGTGATGCTCATGATGCCGCCCATGGCCTGCGCCACCATGTCGTAGGCGGGCCGCAGGCTGTAGGGGCCGCTATGGCCGAAACCCGACGCGGCCGCGTAGATGAGCCGCGGAAACCTGGCATGGAGCTTGTCCCAGCCGAGCCCGAGGCGCTCCATGGTGCCGGGACGGAAATTCTCGACCACCACGTCGCCGCGAGCGAGGAGCCGGTCGAGCAAGGCGAGGTCGTCGGGCGATTTGAGGTTGAGGGCGAGGCTTTCCTTGCCGCGGTTAATCGCCGCGAAATAGCCGGATTTGCCGTCGAAAAAAGGGCCGTAGGCGCGCGAATCGTCGCCGCCGCCGGGCACCTCGATCTTGATGACCCGGGCGCCGAGATCGGAGAGGACCATCGTGCAGTACGGGCCGGCCAGAACGCGCGTCAGATCGATGACGACGACACCGGAAAGCGGGCCGGCTATAGGCATCGTTTCGATGCTCCTTGCAAGAATTCCCGCGGCTTCATAGCCGAGGGCCGGAGCGGCCGCAACCGGCTGCCGGAACAGGGGCCGTTGCGCGTGACAGCCCGGACCGGTTGCGCTACAAGGCCCCCCGCCAGGGCATAGGAGGCGTTGCGGCGATGGAACGACGTTTTCGGACTGCGCGTGCGATGGTCGAAGCCTTGACCCCCGGCTATCCCGTCTACTGTCTCCGGCCCCATGTGCTGAAACGCACCGCGGCGCGCTTCCTCGAGCTTTTCCCTGGCCGCGTGCTCTATGCGGTGAAATGCAACCCGCATCCGGCCGTGCTGAAGGGCCTCTACGACGCCGGCATCCGGCATTTCGACACGGCCTCGCTGCCGGAGATCGCGCAGGTGCGCGAGAACTTCCCCGATTCCGGCGCCTACTTCATGCATCCGGTCAAGAGCCGCGCGCAGATCCACGCCGCGGCCAAGGTCTACGGCGTCGATACCTTCGTCGTCGATCATATGGACGAGCTGACCAAGGTGCTGGAGCAGACCGAGGGTAGCGAGGGCGTCACCATCATGGTGCGCATCACCACGCCGAAGTCGGAGGGCGTACTCTATCACCTCGCCGCGAAGTTCGGCGCCGAGGCGCAGGAGGCGGCGGTCATGCTGCGCGAGGCGCGCTCCCGCGGCTGCCAGGTGGGGCTCGCCTTCCATGTCGGTTCGCAATGCCTGGCGCCCGAAGCCTACGAGAAGGCGCTCGAGATCTGCGGGCAGATACTCGATATGGCGGGCACGCCGATCCAGTATCTCGATGTCGGCGGCGGATTCCCGGCGAGCTATCTGGGCACCGCCAACATGCCGCCGCTCGAAGCCTTCATGGACGTGATCGACAAAGGCGCCCAGAAGCTGAAGCTGCGCCGCGACTGCGTGCTGATGTGCGAGCCGGGCCGCGCGATGGTCGCCGAGGCCATGTCGCTCGTGGTCCAGGTGCATCTTCGCAAGGGCGACCGGCTCTACATCAATGATGGCGTCTACGGCTCCTTCAGCGAGATGGTGACGGCCGGCATCCGCCTCCCGGCCGAGCTGATCCGCCTCGGCGGTCAGCCCGCCAAGGATCTCGCGCCGTTCGTGCTGAACGGGCCGACCTGCGATTCCGTCGACGTGCTGCCGGGCCATTTCGAGCTGCCGTCCGACGTGCGCGAAGGCGACTGGATCGAGATCGACCGCCTCGGCGCCTATAGCTTCGCCAACGCGACCCGCTTCAACGGCTTCTATCCGGAGACGCTCGTCACGGTCGAGGACGAACCGATCGGGATGCGCGACAAGCCTATCGCGTCGGCTGCGTGACCGTTCGCGCCGGCCGCAAGTCGGCGAGGATGTTGATCAGCACGGCGGCGACGACGATCCCGGCACCGACCAGCGTGCGCGGCCCCGGTTCCTCGTGGATGAATATCCACACCCAGATCGGCGCCATGATGCATTCGATGAGCGTAATGAGCGCGACCTCGACCGCCGGAATGTGGCGCACGCCGTAGACGAAGAGCAGCAGCCCAAGCCCCTGTTCGCCGACGCCGAAGATGGTGAGCAGCAGAAGGTCGCGCGGACCCACATGGAGGTCCGCGCCGGCGATCGGCAGCGCGATCAGCGTGGCGATCACCATCGAAAGACAGACGGCGGGGATCAGCTCGACGTCGCGGTGCCGCCGCATGGCGACGACCATCGACGCGAAGGAAAGCGCCGCTACCAGGGCCATCGCATTCCCGAAGATGCGGCCGGCGTCGAGCTGCTCGCTCACCATGATGGCGATGCCGACGATCGCGATGCCGGTGGCGATCGCCGTTTTCGGTCGTATGGCCTCGTGCAGGAAGATGCGCGCCAACACGGCGGCGAAGAGCGGCGCGGTCGCCATGATGATCAGCGCCGTCGCCACCGTGGTGTTCATCAGCGCCAGGATGAAGGACATGGAGCCGGTCGTCTGAAAGAGCGTGATGCTCAATCCATGGCCGATGAGGGTGCGGAAGGCGGCGACGACCCGACCGCGCCGTATCACGCAGATGGCGAGGAAAAGGAAGATCGCGCTGGTAAGCGAACGCCAGAAGAGGGTCGTCCAGCTCCCGGTTTCGACGAGGCGCGAAAGCACGCCCGCGGAGCTCCAGCAGAGCGCGGCGGCGGCAACGAGAATCGTTCCGAAAACGGGCCGTGCGGCGGTGTTCATGCGAGGTCTCAGGCCGCGGGCGGCAGGGGGGAGGGCTGGTTTCGGTCCAGCACCGTGTTCATGACCATGGCGAAGATGATGATGGTGCCGCCGATGATCGCGACGGTCCCGAGCGCCTCGCCGTGGATGATCCAGACCCAGATCGGGCCGAGCGCCAGTTCGAGCAGCGAGCAGAGCACCGCCTCGGCGGCGATGATGTGGCGCGCGCCGATGGTGAAGAGGGCAAGCCCGAGCCCGAGTTGCACCACGCCGAACAGCGCGAGCAGGCCGATATCGCGCAGGGAGGGATCGAGCTGCACACCCTGCGTCAGGGCGAAGATCGCGCCGAAGGCCGCCGCCAGCGCCGTGGCTGCCGTCATCTCGATCTGCCGGTAGCGCCGCATGATGACGGTGCCCACCGCGAAGCAGGAGGCGGTGAGCAGCCCCAGCAGGTCGCCGACGATGTTGCCGCGGCCGATCGCGTCGGACACCATGATGCCGACGCCGACGAGAGCCAGAACCATGGCGATCCAGGTGCGGTTCGGTATGCGCTCGCCGAGAAATATCCGGCCGAGAAAGGCGGCGATGAAGGGGGCGACGCCGAGCAGGAACAGCACATGCGCGGCGCTCGTATATTCGAGCGCGATCACGAAGGAGCTCGAAGCCGTGGCGAAGGCGAGGCCCATGACCACGCCCGGCAGGCCCATCGCCAGGAAGACCGACAGGAAGCGGCCGTGGTTGCGGATCGCGACGAAGGCGCAGAGGAAGATACAGGCGAACACGGCGCGCCAGAAGATCGTCGACCAGGGTTCCGTATCGACCGCGCGCGCAATGGCCGCGCCGGTGCTCCAGAGGATGCCCGCGGTAATGACAAGGAACAGGCCGAGGCGGCGTTGCGACGCCGTCGGCTGGATGGCGATATCGGTCATTGTGAAACGGGTACCGAAGCCTCGGAGACAGCCCCGGGGACGCCTCCGAGCCAAGCCGGTTTGCTACCGGACGCCGGGAGGCTATGTTGGAAAAAGGCCATTGGTATCGGATGCGATGGCGCCAGGAGGGGAACGCAATGTCGGCAAAGCGGCAAGACGGGATATCGGTATCATGAGCGCGCCTGCAGTGTCCATGCGCACCCGCAGAATCCCGTGTCCCAGCCCCGGCGGCCAGCACATGGTCTCGATCGTCGATTGGGGCAGCGAGACGGCGTCGCGCACCGCCCTCTGTGTGCATGGTCTGACCCGCAATGCGCGCGATTTCGATCGGCTGGCCGAGCATCTGGCGGACGAGTGGCGCGTGATCGCCGTCGATGTCGTGGGCCGGGGCAAGAGCGACTGGCTCGAGGATGCCGCCGGCTACACCTACCGGCAATATATCGCCGACATGCTGAGGATCGTCGACCGGCTGCATCTCAAGGAGGTGGACTGGATCGGCACCTCGATGGGCGGGATCATCGGGATGATGATCGCCGCGCAGCCCGACTCGCCGATCAAGCGGCTCGTGCTGAATGATGTCGGGCCGCACCTCACGGTTGCGGCGCTTCGCCGGATCGCGAGCTATCTCGGCACGCCGCAATCCTTCGCCTCCCTGGACGAGCTGAAGGCGCACCTGAAGGAGATCTACTCGACCTTCGGCATGCTGCCGGACAGCGAATGGGGGGAAATGGCCCAGCATGGTCATCGTCGTGACGCGGAAGGCCGCTATTGGCTATCGCATGATCCGAAGATCGCGCAGGCAGCCCTTTCCAGCATCGATCGCGATATCGAGATGTGGGACACCTGGGACAAGATCCGCTGTCCGGTCCTGCTGCTGCGCGGCGAGAACTCGGATCTGGTCTCGGGCAAGTCGGTAGAGCAGATGCAGCATCGCGGCCCGCGCACCCAAGTCGTCGAGATTCCCAATGTGGGACATGCGCCGGCGCTGCGCACCACGAACCAGATCAAGATCATCCGCGACTGGCTGAAGCGAACGGCATGAGGCATCGCGAGCCGCCGTTCGGACGGATGAGAACGGAAGGCTCGGCCGCGAGGCGCATGGGTTGTCGCGGGGAACCGGAAGCCGGCTCTTCCGGTTTCTCTTTCATGGCGAATGCGGAAACTGCGGACGGCGCGGTCGCGCGAACGAACCCGCGAGCGGCGCGTGCGACGGACATGCCGGTGCCGGATGCGGGGGCGGGTTTCCCGCCGTTCCGGGCACGGCTTCCCTGGGTTACGGCGGATCTGCAGACCGTCCGGAATTTTTTGCTTCGAAACGCGCCCGATCTCTCGGCCTTTCGCGCCGAGCGGATCGAGTTCCCGATGCCGGACGGCGACCGGCTGATCGCGACCGTGAACTGGCCGGCTGCCGGCGCAAGGCGCCCGCTGGTCTGGCTCGTCCACGGCATCACCGGCTGGGAGGACAGCTTCTACCTTCGGCGTTCTGCGGATCATCTCCTTCGTCTCGGCTATCCGACGCTCCGCTTCAATTTGCGCGGGGCAGGTCCCTCCGCCGGCACCTGCCGCCTCAATTACCACGCGGGCCGCACCGAGGACCTGCACGCAGCGCTGCTCCAGCTCGACGGCCGCCTCGCCGGGCGGGGCCTCTTTGCCGTCGGGTTCTCGCTGGGCGGCAATCTGCTGCTGAAATATCTGGGCGAGCAGGGGCGGCGATGCCTCTTCCAGGGGGCCGTCACGGTCTCCGCGCCGATCGTGCCGAAGGAGGCGCAGCGCTGCATCATGCGGCGGCGCAACGGCCTCTATCACCGCTACATCCTGAACGGGTTGAAGGAAGAGGCCGCGCGTCCCAATGCGGCGCTCACACCCGCGCAGCGCGCGAAGCTGTCGACGATCCGCAGCGTCTACGAGTTCGATGAGGCCATTGTGGCCCCGGCCAACGGCTTCGCCGGCGCCGACGAATACTACGAGAAGGCGGCGGCGTTGCCCCATCTCGCGTCGATCGGGGTGCCGACGCTCGCCATCCACGCCTTGGACGATCCCTGGATCCCGGCTCGGCCCTATCTCGACTTCGACTGGTCGCGAAACCGGAAGCTGACGCCGCTGATCACCGAGAAGGGCGGGCATGTCGGATTTCACGGCAGCGGCGACGGCGTTGCCTGGCACGACCGCTGCATCGCCCGCTTTTTCGGCGCAATCGAGGCTCCGTCGCGACGCTGGGCCTGACGGATCAGCCCTTGAGGGTGCGCGGCTCGTGCCGTACCGGGAAGTTCACCGAGTTGGCAATGAAGCAGATCTTCGCCGCTTCCGGATGCAGCGCCTCGGCCCTGATCGCGTCGGCATCGGGACCGATGGTCACGACCGGATGCAGCACTGCCTCGACGAAACGGATGCGGCCGTCCTTCATGTCGATGCGTCCCTCCGCCTCGTCGCTGTAGGCCAGTACCGGGATGCGCAGCTTTTCGGTGAGGGCGAGGAAGCTCAACATATGGCAGCCGGCGAGGGCCGCGAGCAGCAGCTCCTCGGGATTGTGCCGCGACGCGTCCCCGCGGAAGGCCGGATCGGCCGAGCCGAGCAGCTCGGGCTTGCCCTCGATCGCCACGCGGAAGTCGCGGGAAAGGCTGCCCGCGCCCTCGAGCGTCTTCGAGGCGCCGGCCCAACTCGCTGTCAGCCGATAGCGGTGCTCGTGCCGGCCGGGCATCAGCCGGCCTTGAGGCGCTTTGCGGTATCGATCGCGGCGTAAGTCAGGATCGCATCGGCGCCGGCGCGCTTGAAGGCCAGGAGGCTTTCCATGAAGACGCGCTCGCCGTCGAGCCAGCCCCGTTCGACGGCGCCCGCCAGCATCGCGTACTCGCCGCTCACCTGATAGACGAAGGTCGGCATGGCGAAGGCCTGCTTCACCCGCCAGACGAGATCGAGATAAGGCAGCCCGGGCTTCACCATCAGCATGTCGGCGCCTTCGGCGATGTCGAGCGCACATTCGCGCAAGGCCTCGTCGCCGTTGGCGGGGTCCATCTGATAGGTGCGCTTGTCGCCTTGCCCCAGCGCCGATCGGGAGCCGAGCGCGTCGCGGAACGGCCCGTAGAAGCAGGAGGCATATTTGGCGGCGTAGGAAAGGAGCGCGACATCCTCGTGCCCCGCGGCGTCGAGCGCCTGGCGGATCCGGCCGATGCGACCGTCCATCATGTCGGAGGGCGCGACGATGTCGACGCCGGCTGCGGCCTGCGCGAGGGCCTGGCGTACCAGCACCTCGATCGTCTCGTCATTGACGATCTTGCCGTCGCGCAGCAGCCCGTCATGGCCGTGCGTGGTATAGGGATCGAGCGCCACGTCACAGATCACGCCGATCTCCGGCACCTCGCGCTTCAGCGCCCGGATCGTGCGGTTCGCGAGATTGTCCGGATCGCAGGCCTCCTCACCGTCGGCCGACTTCTTCTCGATGGGCACCACCGGGAAGAGCGCGATGGCAGGAATGCCGAGCTCGGCGGCCGCGCCCGCCGCGTCGACCAGCGCCTCGATCGAGAGCCGCTCCACGCCGGGCATGGAGGCGATCGGCTCGCGGGCCTTCTTCCCCTCCTGGACGAAGACCGGCCAGATCAGGTCGGCGGCGGCCAGCCTGTGCTCGGCCACGAGGGCACGGAGCCAGGGGGCCGTGCGATTGCGGCGCATGCGGAGTTGCGGATAGGCGCCGAGCCCGGCGAGGGGCGAGGCGGGTTTGCGGTCGGGTCGATTGTCGCGCGGCATGATCGGCAAAACCTAGCACGCCCCTAGAGGGCGGCAAAGCGCACCGCATAGATCGGCGGCAGGTGCCCCTCCACCATGTCCCAGCTCTCGCCGTGATCGCCGGAAAACCAGAGATGGCCGCTGGTCGAGCCCATGGCGAGCCATTCGCCCTCTTCGTCGATGGCGAGGCCGTGGCGATAGACGAGGTCGTAGGCGTTCTTCTGGGGCAGGCCGCGTTTCATCGTGCGAAAGCTTTTCCCGCCGTCGGTCGTGCGCGCAACCACCATCGCGCCATCGACGGGGATGCGCCGCTCGTCCTTGATGGCGGGTACGAACCAGGCGCGGTCGGGGTCCTTGGGATCGACGGCAACGGCAAACCCGAAGACCGAGGGCTTCACCGTCTTCACGTTGCGCCAGCGCCGTCCGCGATCGGTCGAGCGGAAGACACCATTGTGATGCTGCACCCAGAAGGCGTCGGGATCGGCCGCGCATTGCACCAGCCGGTGCGGATCCTGAGAGGCGGGATCCTCGCGCAGCTCGGGCGGCATGTAGGTCGCGATCATGCCCTGGGTGCGCGGCGCCCAGCTCGCACCGCCATCCTCGCTCACCCAGACGCCGCCCAGGGAAATTGCGACGGCCATGCGTTTCGGATCGTCGGGATGGATGCAGATCGAGTGAATGCCGGGCGCGTCATTGCCGCCGCCGAACCATTTCTCCCGGCCGGGCACGGTCCAGAGCGATTCCACGAGCGACCAGCTCTCGCCGGAATCGTCCGAGCGAAACAGGCCGCCCCCGATGGTGCCGGCCCAGAGGCGCCCCGGCTCCGCCGCGCCGCCTGGCTCGAGCGCCCAGATCTGCAGCACGCTCGGCGCATCCTTCGCATCGGATTTCGGAAAGGCCGGCGCCGGCAGCTCGCGCCATTTGCGGCCCTGGTCGGTGGAAACCTGCAGCTTCGGCCCGAAATGACCGAGATTGAGGGCGGCATAGAGACGCCCGTCGCGCGGATCGTGCATGGCGATGCTGAGGGGATCGCCGAGGAAGGCGCTGCCGCCGACCTTCCACCGCTTGCCGGAACGCCGCAGGGTGAAGAGCCCCTTTCGGGTCGAAATCAGAACCGCGTCGCCCATCGCTAGCCTCCGGACAATGCCTGCATCACATAGAGCTCGTCGCCTGCGGCGAGCGGCTCGCCGAGGTCGACCTTTTCGCCGTTCCTGAAGAGCGCGACATGCTTTCGCAGCCGGCCCTGGTCGTCGAGGATGTAGCCGCGGAGCCGCGCGTTGCTCGTGAAGACCTGATCGAGCGCCGCATCGACCGTGGTCGCTGCCACGGTCGCTTCCGGCGTCGCCAGATGGCGACGCAGGTTTGGCGTGAAGACCACGCGGATCATGGCGCGGGATGATAGGCGGAGGCGCCCGGCCGCTCAACCGGCTTGCCCCCGCCCGGGAGTGGGAAGCTTGTGGCCTACTCGGCGGCGCGCTTGGCGCCCGTCGCCGTGCCCAACGCCTGTTCGAGATCGGCCAGGATGTCGTCCGGGTGCTCGATGCCGACGGCAAGCCGCACATAGCTCGGATTGACGCCGGTCGCGAGCTGCTCCTCGGGCGAGAGCTGCGAGTGGGTGGTCGAGGCCGGATGGATCGCGAGGCTGCGCGTATCGCCGATATTGGCGACATGGTAGAAGAGCTGCAGCGCGTCGATGAATTTCCGTCCCGCTTCCGCGCCACCCTTGAGCTCGAAGCCGATCATCGCGCCATAGCCACCTTTCAGATAGGCGTCGGCGCGACGCTTCGTCTCGCCGGTCTGCACGCCGGGGAAGTAGATCTTGGTGATGGCCGGATGCTTCTTCAGATAATCGACCACCGCGATCGCGTTCTGGCAGTGTTGCCGCATGCGCAGCGGCAGGGTTTCGAGCCCCTGGATGAACTGGAAGGCGTTGAAGGGACTCATGGCCGAGCCGAGGTCGCGCAACAGCGTGACCCGCGCCTTGATGATGTAGGCGATCGGCCCCAGCGGCTTTACCGCCTCGGTCCAGACAGCGCCGTGATAGCTCGGGTCCGGCGTGTTGAGGGACGGGAAGCGTTCGGCGTGCTTCTCCCAGTCGAAATTGCCGCCGTCGATCAGCACGCCGCCGATCGAGGTGCCGTGCCCGCCGATATATTTGGTCGTCGAGTAGACGATGACGGCGGCGCCGTGGTCGAAGGGCTTGCAGATCACCGGCGAGGCCGTGTTGTCCATGACCAGCGGCACGCCCAGGGACCGGCCGATATCGGCGACCTCCTTGATCGGGAAGACGGCGAGCTTCGGGTTCGGCAGGGTCTCGGCGTAATAGGCGCGCGTCTTGGAATCGGTCGCGCGGCGGAAATTTTCCGGATCCGCCGGATCGACGAACCGCACCTCGATGCCCTGGTCCTTGAACGTGTTGTTGAACAGGTTCCAGGTGCCGCCATAGAGGTCGGTCGAGCTCACCACATTGTCACCGACGCGCGCGATGTTCTGCAGCGCGAAGGCCGAGGCCGCCTGGCCGGAGGAGAGCGCCAGGGCTGCCACGCCGCCTTCGAGCGCCGCCATGCGTTCCTCGAGCACCGCCGTCGTCGGGTTCATGATCCGGGTATAGATGTTCCCGAATTCCTTCAGCCCGAACAGGTTCGCGGCATGCTCGGTGCTGTTGAACTGATAAGAGGTCGTCTGATAGATCGG